>NZ_JBICSL010000005.1:0-38227 GCF_043197045.1 Micromonospora sp. NPDC049282 | reverse complement strand
TGGCGTCGGTCGGGAGCGTTGCGGCCGGTGTCGGGGCGGTCGCCGTGCTCGCCGGGATGCTCGGCACCGGGGCGAGCGCCACCGTGGACGTGATCCGCGCCGTGCCGGCCGTACACGCCGAGGCCGACCGGCACCGGATGCTCGTCGACGCCCTCGGCGACCTGGGCGTCCGGCACGCGCGGGGCGGTTACTGGACCTGCAACCGGATCTCCTTCGCCAGCGCCGAGGACACCGTGTGCGCGGTGGTCGACGACGATCTGCGCCCCGGCTTCGACCGGCTGCCGGAGTACCGGCGGGCGGTGGCCGCCGACCCGGACGCGGCCTGGGTGGCGCCGGACGGCTCACCGCTGGCCGCCAGGCTGGACCGGAAGCTCGGTCCCGAACCCGGCGCCCTCCGCGTCATCACGATCCCCGGCTGGCGAATCTATCTGCCCCGCCGCTGAGCCGGGGCGGACGGCGGTTCGAGCAGGCCCAGGCGGTGGGCCAGCGCGGCGGCCTCCACCCGGTTGGTCACGTCCAGCTTGGCGATGATCCGGGAGACGTGCACGCTGGCCGTCTTCGGGGAGATGAAGAGCCGTTCGGCGATCCGGCTGTTGCTGTGCCCCTCGGCGACCAGCCGCAGCACCTCCTGCTCCCGGCTGGTCAGCAGGTCCGGCCCGGGTCGACCGGTGCCGCGCAGCCCGACCCGGCGGGCCAGCGTGGTGGCCTGCTCGCCCAGCGGGGTGGCGCCCAGCCGGGCGGCCAGCTCGACCGTCTCCCGGACGGCGGCGGCCACCTCGTCCCGCTCGCCGGCGGCCGCGGCCACCTCGGCCAGCCCGAGCAGCGCCCGCCCCAGCGGGTGCGGCGGCCCGGCCGTCCGCCACGCCGTCACCGCGGCCCGCCACGCCTCCAACGCCTCACCCGGCACCGGCCGCGCCTCGACCACCCGCCCGGAGCCGGCCGGCGCCGGCGGCCCCTGGGCCACCGGCCCGCAGCCGGGAGCCGCGTCGACCGGACCGAGGCCGGTCAGGAGCGCGGTGACCTGGGCGGCATGGGCCCGCTCGGCCGGATGGCGGGTCGGCAGCACGGCGGCCACCGTGGACACCTCGGCGGCCAACCCCGCGTCACCGGCCAGCACGGCGGCCCGGGCCACCGCGCTGAGCACCGGCCAGCCCTCGCGGGGCAGGTCCGCCAGGTGCGGATCGGCCAGGGCGGCGCGGGCCGCGCGTACCGCCTCCAGCTTGTCGTCGGCGGTCAGGGCGGCCTCGACGCGCAACTCGTGCAGCGGAAGCCGGTGGTTCGGCCAGAGGTAGGGCCGGGCCAGGAACGCCAGCGCCCGCCCGACGAGTTCGCCGGCGCTGGGATGGGCCCGGGCCAGCCGCAGCCCGGCGCGCAGCTGGAGCCAGTGCAGCCCGGAGACGCCCGGCGGGTCGATCCGGGCCGCCTCGGCGCAGGTCGCGTCGGCCTCGTCCCACCGACCCAGCGCGATCAGCGCCTCGGCCCGGTTGGACAGCAGGTAGGCCCCGATCGAGCGGCTGATCCCGGCCCGGCGCGCCTCGCTCACCCCGGCCGCCGCGGCCTCCTCCGACTCGGCGTACCGGCCCAGTTCGTAGAGCACGTCGGAGAGGAAGACCAGCGCGCTCACCAGGGCCCACGAGTCGCCCGCGGCCCGGGCCCGCTCCTGCACCCGGCGCAGCTCGGCCAGCCCGAGATCAGGGGTGTCGTCGATGCGGTTCAGCAGGGCGATCCGGGTGGGCAGCAGCACCAGGTCGGTGCCGATCTCGGACGCGCCGGCCATCGCCTCGGCGGCGACCGAGGCGGCCTCCCGGGGGTCGACCTTCATCAGGTGCGCCGCGATGTCGGCCAGCACACCGAACCGTTCCGCCCCGCCGGGCGCGCCGGCCGCCAGCCGGTACGCCTCGCGCAGCTCGACCGCGCCGTCGCTCTTGCCGAGCAGGGCGAGCAGCCGGCCACGGTGGTCGAGCAGGGCGGCGGCGCGCAGCGGCTCGGCGGCCGGGTCGACCTCGGCCAACGCGGCCCGGGTGAGGGTGAGCGCCCGGCCGAGGTCGCCGGCGGTGACCGCCGCGGTGAGCGTCTCCTCCAGCACGCGCAGGTGGTCCATGCCGAGGCGGTCGGCGGCGTCGGGCACCAGCTCCCACAGTTCGAGGACGCGCTCCAGCAGCCGGCTCTGCTCGGCGTACGCGGATCGCTCCGCCGCCGCCGCGGCGGCGGCCCGGGCGGCGGTGAGGGCGCGTGGATGGTCGTGTGCCGCGTACCAGTGGTGGGCGATCTCGGCCGGGGCGCGGCCGGCGGCCACCAGGTGCGGCTGCGCCTCGATCGCCGCGGCGTACCGGGCGTGCAGCCGGGCGTGCTCGCCGGGAAGCAGGTCGTCGTGCACCGCCTCGCGGACCAGCGCGTGCCGGAACTCGTAGTCGCCCTCCGGATCGGCGACCACGAGCTGCCCGGCGACGGCGGCGCGCAGCGAGTCCTCCAGCTCGACCTCGGGCAGCCCGGCCACCTCGGCGACGAGCTGGTGGGAGAAGCGGGTGCCACCGGCGGCGGCGATCCGCAGCACCCGCTGGGCCGGCTCGGGCAGTCGGTCCACCCGGGCGAGCAGCAGGTCGCGCAGCGTCTCCGGGAGCACGGCGCAGCCGACCGGGTCACCGGCCGCGGCCAGCTCCTCGATGAAGAACGGGTTGCCCTGGGTGCGCTCGTGCACGTCGTCGACGGCGCGGGCGGACGGCTCGACGCCGAGCAGGTCGGTGAGGATGGCGGCGGTGCCGTCGCGGTCGAGCCGGCCCAGCTCGAACCGGTCGACGCCGCGGACCCGGTCCAGCTCGGCGAGGAAGGGCCGCAGCGGGTGGCCGCGGTGCAGCTCGTCGGTGCGGTAGGTGCAGACGACCAGCAGGCGGGTGGCGCGGGCGGCCCGCACCAGGAAGCCGATCAGATCGCGGGTGGACCGGTCGGCCCAGTGCAGGTCCTCGATCACCAGCACCAGCGGACGGTCCTCGGCGATCCGCCGGAACAGCTCGGCGACCAGGTCGAACAGGTAGCCGCGCGGGGTGTCGGAGAGGGCGGGCGCGGCGACGGGCATCCGGGCCAGCTCGGGCAGCAGCCGGGCGAACTCGGCCTCGTAGCCGGCGAAGGCGGCCGGGCCGTCGTGCCGCAACACGTCGCGCAACGCGGCCGCGAACGGGGCGAACGGCAGGCCGGCCTCGCCCAGCTCGAGGCACTGGCCGACCAGCACCCGCGCCCCGGCGGTGGCGATGTGCCCGCCGAACTCCTCCAGCAGGCGGGTCTTGCCGACGCCGGCCTCGCCACCGACCAGCACGGTGGTCGGGTCGCCGCCCCGGGCCCGGGTCAGCGCCTCGCCCAGCGCGGCCAGTTCGGGCTGCCGGCCGACGAGGACGGTGCTGGCGGCGCGTGCGGTCACGCCGTCGAGCATGCCACGGCGGTCCGACGGCCCAGCCGCCCCCATGACCGCCGGCCCGGCCGCCCCCGTGGCGGCCGGGCCGACGACAACCGGACCCGTGACGGCCGCACCGGCGGCGGCCGGGCCGGTGAGCGGTGGGGCGGTCACCGGCGGGCGTCGGTGGTGCGGGCGGTCTGCCGGCGCCGGCTCAGCCAGCCGTGCGCGTGCCGGCGGGGCAGCGATCGGGCGAGCCGGTCGTGGGCCGCGTCGGCCTGTAGCTCGGAGGCGTGGCTGCGGTGGATGCTGAGCAGGAACTCTGCGTCGTTGCCGAACATCTCGGATCTCCCTGTCGTGCGGTGTCGTTCTCGCTGTCGAGATCGACTTTCCGCGCGAAGGTGCCCCCGGCGCATGGGTACGCCGCCTGATCTTCTCCCCCGGTTGCCTCCTTACCCGGCGGCCGGGAGGGCCGGCGCGGCCGTAAGGTACTCAGCCCTCGGCGGAACGGGTGGCCACGGATCAGCGGGCCCAGCGCCGACCACTAGACTCTGTGGCATGGCAAAGCCCCAGGAGAAGGTCTCGTTCGGCCAGCGGCTGAAGCAGATCGGGATGGTGTTCAAGTTCACCGCCAAGCAGGACAAGTGGTTCGCGCCGCTGGCCGCGGCGGCGGTGCTGATCCCGCTCGCGCTCACCGTTGTCGCGGTGCTCGCCTGGGGCTGGATCTGGCTGCCGATCGGCATCCTGCTCGCCCTGCTCGCCCTGCTGATCGTGCTCAACCTGCGCTCCAACAAGGCGATGATGAACGCCGCCGAGGGGCAGCCCGGCGCGGCGGCGCAGATCATGGAGAGCATGCGCGGCGACTGGCGGGTCACCCCGGCGGTCAGCTCGACCACCCAGATGGACATGGTCCACCTGGTGCTGGGCCGCGCCGGCGTGATCCTGCTGGCCGAGGGGAACCCGCAGCGCGTGCGTGGCCTCCTCGGCCAGGAGAAGCGCCGGCTCGCCAAGGTGATCGGCACGGCCCCGCTGCACGACTACGTGATCGGTCAGGGCGAGGGCGAGCTGCCGGTCCGCAAGCTGCGGATGACCGTGATGCGGTTGCCGCGCACCCTCTCCCCGAAGGACGTCAACGCCCTCGACAAGCGGCTCAAGGCGCTGACCGCGCGGCCGCAGATGCCCAAGGGCGCGGTCCCGAAGAACATGCGGCCGCCGCGGGGCGCGTTCCGGCAGACCCGGGGTCGCTGACTCCCCACGTACGCGAGAAAGAAGCCGGTCCCCCGCGGGGCCGGCTTCTTTCTCGGGTGGTTTCAGCGGCGGGGCGCGTCGGTGACGACCGCGCCGGTGAGCCGGTCGTGCAGGCCGCGCCGGTGCTGATCCATGATCAGGGCCGGGACGACGAGGGCCAGCAGGAGTCCGCGCAGCAGCCCTCGGGCCAGCCCGATCCGGCCGCCGTCGGCCCAGGCCACGACGCGCAGCCGGGTCAGGTACATGCCCGGGGTCTGGGCGAAGAGGCCGAGGAAGAAGCCGTACTCGAGGATCAGCACCAGGACCGGCGGCCAGCCGTCGCGGACCGGGTCGGCGAAGGCCCGGGCGACCATCAGGCAGAGCACCCAGTCGATGATCAGCGCGCCGAAGCGGCGGCCGAGGCCGGGGGGCGTGAAGGCGGGGTCGGTGGCGGGTGGCACCGGTGCGGCGGCGGTATCGGTCACAGCGGCCAGGGTAGCGCCGCCTCGGCACCCACCGGAAAATCCGACAACGCCGCCAATTGCCAATAAACGGTACGGGTGATGACGCTCCGCGTACGACGTAACACGGCGGAAACAGAGGAGACACGACCGGGCAACCGCACGGCCATAGCGTCGCCACCAGCCAGCGACCGGAGTGGACCTGCCAGGAGGACGTGTGTTCGCCAATCCCGAGGAACTCCTGCGTTACCTCAAGAACGAGGACGTGAAGTTCGTCGACGTACGTTTCTGTGACCTGCCCGGCGTGATGCAGCACTTCAACCTGCCGGTCGAGTCCTTCGACGACAGCGTCTTCACCGACGGCCTCGCGTTCGACGGCTCGTCGATCCGCGGCTTCCAGTCGATCCACGAGTCGGACATGCTCCTGCTCCCGGACGTGGCCACCGCGTTCATCGACCCGTTCCGGGCGCAGAAGACCCTCGCGCTGAACTTCTTCGTGCACGACCCGTTCACCCGCGAGGCCTACTCCCGCGACCCGCGCAACGTGGCCAGGAAGGCCGAGGCCTACCTCGCCGCCAGCGGCATCGCCGACACCGCCTACTTCGGCGCCGAGGCCGAGTTCTACATCTTCGACTCCATCCGCCACGAGACCTCGGCGCACCAGTCGTTCTACTACATCGACTCGATCGAGGGCGCCTGGAACACCGGCCGGGTCGAGGAGGGCGGCAACCGCGGCTACAAGACCGCCTACAAGGGCGGCTACTTCCCGGTCCCGCCGGTCGACCACTACGCCGACCTGCGCGACTCGATCGTGCGCCGGCTGGTCGACTCCGGCTTCACCGTGGAGCGCTCGCACCACGAGGTCGGCACCGCCGGCCAGGCGGAGATCAACTACAGGTTCTCCACCCTGCTGCACGCCGGTGACCAGCTCCAGCTCTTCAAGTACATCGTGAAGAACGAGGCCTGGGCCAACGGCAAGACGGCCACGTTCATGCCCAAGCCACTGTTCGGTGACAACGGCTCCGGCATGCACACCCACCAGAGCCTCTGGCTGAACGGCGAGCCGCTGTTCTACGACGAGACCGGCTACGCCGGCCTGTCCGACACCGCCCGCTGGTACATCGGCGGCCTGCTGCACCACGCGCCGTCGCTGCTCGCCTTCACCAACCCGACGATCAACTCCTACCGGCGCCTGGTGCCCGGCTTCGAGGCGCCGGTCAACCTGGTCTACTCCCAGCGCAACCGCTCCGCGTGCACCCGCATCCCGGTCACCGGCAGCAACCCGAAGGCCAAGCGCGTCGAGTTCCGCGTCCCGGACCCCTCGGCCAACGTCTACCTCGCCTTCTCCGCGATGATGATGGCCGGCCTGGACGGCATCAAGAGCAAGATCGAGCCGCCGGCCCCGATCGACAAGGACCTCTACGACCTCCCGCCGGAGGAGTGGGGCGACGTCAAGCAGGTGCCCGGCTCGCTGCCGGCCGTGCTCGACTCGCTGGAGGCCGACCACGACTACCTGCTCGACGGCGGCGTGTTCACGCCGGACCTGATCTCCACCTGGATCGACTGGAAGCGGTCCAACGAGGTCGACCCGGTGCGCCTGCGGCCCACCCCGCACGAGTTCGCCATGTACTACGACTGCTGAGCACGCTCATCAGCACCGGCCGGGCCGGCTCCGCCACCGCGGAGCCGGCCCGGCCCGTATCCCGGCCACCACGATCACCACGACCAGCACGGTCATCAGCACGGCGCCGGGCGCCTTGGTGAACCGGGCCAGGTTCGTGCCGTCCGGAAGCGCGAGCACCGACGCCACCGCGCCGGGCGCCACGAACCAGACCGTCCGGGCCGGCGGCAGCACCGCCACCGCGAGCAGGGCCAGCGGCCAGGTCGCGTACCAGGGGTGGAAGACCGGGGCGAGCAGCACGGTGGCGGCCAGCGCCAGGCCGGTGCCGAGCAGCGCCACCCGGGGCCGGGCCGAGGTCGGCCGGGCCGCCTCCGGGCCGGCGTCGTCGCACCGGCGCAGCGTCGTCCACGCCCACCACCAGAGCGCCACCAGCAGCCCGGCCAGCAGCACCAGCCCGACCACCCGGGTCACCGGCACGGCGTGCGGATGCCGGCCGGCCAGCTCACCGGCGTAGTCGACGACGAAACCGACCGCGGTCGGCGGCGAGGTCCACTGCTGCGAGTCGCCGCTGCGGCCGAGCCCGTCCACCCAGCCCAACCCGAGGCCGGTGGCGAGCGAGACCACCACCAGCGTGCCGAGCACCACCGCGGCCAGCCGGCCCCCGTCGCGCAGCAACGCCCGCCAGGTGTAGCGGCCGAGCACGGCGGCGAGCGCCGCGAACGGCAGGACCACCACGGCGATCGCCTTCACCGCGACCGCCAGGCCCAGCAGCACTCCGGCCACCACAAGCGTGCGCGGCCGGCCCGGGCGACGGATCAGCACCAGCAGCCCGTACAGGACCAGCCCGAGCGCGAGCGCGTCGTTGTGCGCGCCGGCCACCAGATGCACCCCGACCAGCGGGCAGGCCAGCACCAGCCAGGCCGCCCGGCGGGTCGGCACCCCGGCGGCCCGGGCCAGGCCGGGCAGGCAGAGCGCGACCAGCAGCACCCCGGCCACCGCGACCAGCCGGAGCAGCACGACCGCCCCGATCAGGCCACCGCCGGCGAGCACCGCCAGCCCGGCCAGCAGGACGAAGAACGGCCCGTACGGCGCCGGGGTGTCCCGCCAGATCGGCGACACCGACCCGGTCCACGGGCAGCCGGCCGCCTCGACCCCCACCCGGTACGGGCTGACCCCCCGCGTCCAGGTCCAGCCCTGGCAGACGTACGAGTAGACGTCGCGGCTGCCCAGCGGCGGCGCGGCCAGCAGCGGCAGCGACCAGAGCCCGGCGGTCAGGTAGGCCCACCGGCCCGACGGGGCGCCCCACCGCAGCGACCACCAGGCGCCGACCAGCAGCACCGTCCCCACCAGCCAGCAGCCGAGCGTCACCGGCCCGTGCGGGGCCTGCCAGAGATCGGCGAGCGTGGTGCGCGGCGGCGCGGCGGGCAGTGCCCCGCCCAGCCAGCCGGCGGCGGTGAGCAGGACCGCCCCGGCGAGCCCGGCGTACCGGGCGAGCGCGGCGGCGACCGGCCGTACCGGCGCGTCGGGCTCGCTCACCGGCGCCCTCCTCACTCCACGGGAACCGGCTGCCGCCCCTTCCGAGCCGACCGTACCAACCGGACCACCAGCACGATCACGAACAGCGTCATCAACGGCGCGCCCGGCATCTTGGTGAAGCGGGGTAGCCCGGTCCCGTCGGCCAGCACCAGGAACGACGACACCACGGTGACGATCGAGAACCAGCCGGTCCGGTGTGCGGTGGCGGCCAGCACGGCCAGCGGCCAGAGCCAGTACCAGGGGTGGAACAGCGGCGCGAGCGCGACCGTGGCGACCAGCGCCAGCGCCGCGTGCCAGAACGGCTCCCCCCGGCGCCACGCCCGGAACCAGAGCCAGACCAGCAACGCGACCAGCACGACCATGCCGAGCGCCCGGGTCGCCGGCAGCGCGTCGACGTGCACCCCGAACGGCGCCAGCAGGTAGCCGACGGTCTGCCCGACCGCGGTCGGCGGCGAGCTCCAGGCCACCACCAGCCCGCCCTGCTCCAGCCCGCTGATGAAGCCGAGGCCGAGGCCGGCGACGAGCGTCGCGCCGGCGAGCGCGGCCAGGGCGCCGCCGACCACCCACGCGCCGTCGCGGACCAGCGTCCGGATCCGGTACGGCCCGACGATCGCGGCGAGCGCCGCGAACGGCACCACCACCAGCGCGGTGACCTTGATGCCGGCGGCCAGGCCGAGCAGCAACCCGCCGGCGAGCAGCGGACCCGGCCGGCCCGGTCGGGACGCCACCACGGCCAGCCCGGCGACGAGCAGGCCCACCATCATCGCGTCGTTGTGCGCCCCGGAGGCCAGGTGCACCGGCACCAGCGGGCTGGCCAGCGCCAGCCAGAGCGCCCGCCGTGGCGGCACCCCGCAGCGGCGGGCCAGCACCGGCAACGCCCAC
This sequence comes from Micromonospora sp. NPDC049282, assembly GCF_043197045.1. Lineage (NCBI taxonomy): Bacteria > Bacillati > Actinomycetota > Actinomycetes > Micromonosporales > Micromonosporaceae > Micromonospora > Micromonospora sp. NPDC049282. Next base: position 29,115 of record NZ_JBICSL010000005.1, on the reverse strand, counting down.
GCGGTCAGCGCCACCCCGGCCAGGGCGACCACCCGGAACAGCGCCACCGCGCCGAACAGCGACCCGGTGGCCTTGACCACCGCACCGGCGAGCAGCACGAACAACGGTCCGTACGGCGCCGGGGTGTCCCGCCAGATGTACGAGATGGTGTCGAGCCACGGACACGGCAGCACGGACACGCCCTGCTCGTACGGGTTGATCCCGGCCGAGAAGCTGGCGCCCTGACACGCGTACGCATAGACGTCCCGGCTGCCCAGGGGCGGGGCGACAAGCATCGGCAGCAGCCAGAGCCCGACCGTGACGAGTGCCCACCGGCCGGACGGCACCCGGTCGCGCAGCGACCACCACGCCCAGGCCAGCAGCGCGGTGCCGGCGAGCCACAGCCCGATGACCAGCGGTCCGTTCCGGCCCTGCCAGATACTGACCGGGGTGGGGCGCAGGTCACCGTCGGGCAGGGCGCCACCGAGGTACGCGGCCACGGCGAGCAGCACCGAGCCGGCCAGACCGGTCCAGCGCGAGAGGTGGTGAGACACGTTCACCATGCTGCCAGTACGGTGGTTCGCGATCAGGAGGTGGGCATGCGCGAGGGTCGGGTGGTCGCGGTGTCCGCCGCGTCGGCGCTCGTCCTCGCCGCGCTGTACCTGATCCTGCCGGCCACCGGCTCGGACCTGTCCGCCCAGGTCGCCCGGGCCGGCTTCTTCGCCACGCACGGGCCGGCCCTGGTGGACCTGCGCTGGTACGGCGGGGTGCACCCGTGGGGCTACAGCCTCGTCTCACCGCCACTGATGGCGCTGCTCGGCGTACGCCCCACCGGCGCGCTCGCGCTGCTCGCCTCGGCCACCGCGTTCGCGGCGCTGCTGGTCCGGGTCCGGGTGCCGCGTCCGCTGCTCGGCAGCCTGGTCGGGGTGGTCACGATCGCCGGCAACCTGGTCTCCGGCCGGGTCACCTATGCCCTCGGCGTCGCGTTCGGCCTGGCCGCGCTGCTCGCCCTCACCCTGCCCGCCACCCGGGCCGGCTCGACGCGCGCCGGGACTGCCCGCTCGACCGATCCGCTCTCCGCCGGGGCGGACGGCCAGACGCGCTCGGCGGTCGTCGGGGCAGCCCGCTCGACCGGCCCGCTGCCCGCTGGGGCGGACGGCCAGACGCGCTCGGCGAACGTCGGGGCAGCCGGCCCGCTGCGCGCCGCGCCGGCGGGCCGGAGCCGCTGGGCACGCTCGGCGGGCGTCAGGGCGGCCGGCTGGGCCGGTCCGTTGCGCGCCGGGGCGGTCGGGGTGGCCGCGCTGCTCGCCTCGGCGGCCAGCCCGGTGGCCGGACTGTTCGTCGGGCTCGCCGGCGTCGCGCTGCTGGTCACCCGCCGGTGGGCCGACGGCCTGCTGCTCGCCGTGCCGGCCGCCGGCCCGCTCGCCGTGACCGGGCTGCTGTTCGGCGAGGGCGGCTGGATGAACATCAGCCGGACCGACATGGTGCACGCCGTGGTGACCAGCCTGCTGGTCGCGGCGCTGGTGGCGTACCGGCCGGTGCGGGTGGGCGCGCTGCTCTCCGCGGCCGGGGTGCTGGCGGCGGCGCTGCTGCCCACCCCGGTCGGGTTGAACGCCACCCGCCTGGTGGTGATGTTCGCGCTGCCGGTGCTGGCCGCCGCCGCGACGCCGCCGGGACGACTCGCCGGACGTCGGCTTCTCGCCCGCGCCACCGGACGCGGAACCGCCGAACGCGGAACCGCCGGACGCGGAGCCGCCGGACGCGGAACCGCCGGGCGGGAGGACGTCGGGTCTGGGCTGCCTCGGGCCGCCGGGGCGGTCGGGCTGGTCGCGTTGCTGGCGGTGGTGTGCTGGTGGCAGCCGCCGGTGGTCACGGCCGACGTGAACAGCGCCGACGACCCGACGGCCGACCCGGCGTACTTCGCGCCGCTGCGGGCGGAGCTGGCCCGGCGCGGGCTCACCGGGCGGGTGGAGGTGCCGCCGACGCGCAACTACTGGGAGGCGGCCCGCCTCGGCGAGGTGCCGCTGGCCCGGGGCTGGCTACGTCAGGCCGACATCGACCGCAATCCGCTGTTCTTCACCACCGTGCCCGGCGCGCCCGGCACCGGCGTCGCACTGACCCCCGACAGCTACCGGGCCTGGCTGGCCGACAACGCCGTGCAGTACGTCGCCGTGCCCGACGCCGAGCTGTCCTGGGTCGGGCGGCCGGAGGCGGAGCTGGTGGCCGCCGGCCAGCCGTACCTGACCGAGGTCTGGTCGGACCGGCACTGGCGGCTGTACGCGGTCGCCGAGCCCACCCCGCTGGTCGGCGCGCCCGGCGAGCTGGTCCGGCAGGACGGCGCCACGGTCACGTTCCGCGCCGCTGCCGCCGGTCCGGTCCCGGTCCGGGTCCGCCACGACCGCTGGCTCACCGTCACCGGCGGCGCCACGCTCGCCGCCGACGGCGACTGGACCACCGTGACGGTCCCGGACGCCGGCACCTACACGCTCACCAGCTGATCCCGCCGGGGATCACCCGGCTGCCGCCCCAGCACCTGATCGACACCAGCTCGGCGAGGTGGCGGTATCCGCGAGCGAACCATCACACCACCTCGCCGACCTGGAGTGGATCTCGCCGACCCACCCGCGCCCGTCAGAGCGGGGCTTCGAGGATGCGTCGGACGACGGCGCGGGAGTGCCGGCCGACGCGCAGGTACTCGTCGAGGAACTCGCCCGGGTCCTCCCGGCCGAGCAGGCGCACCACCCCGGCCAGCTCCACCCCGTGCCGGGGCAGCTGGTCGCCGGCCCGGCCCCGGACCAGCATCAACGCGTCGCGGACCTGGGCGGCGAGCGTCCAGCCGGCGGCCAGCTCGGCCGCCTCCTCGCCGTCGAGCAGGCCGGCGTCGCGGGCCGCCGCCAGGGCGTCGAGCGTACGGGTGCCGCGCAGCGCGGGCAGCCGGCCGGCGTGCCGGAGCTGGAGCAGCTGCACCGCCCACTCGACGTCGGCGAGCCCGCCCCGGCCCAGCTTGGTGTGGGTGGCCGGGTCGGCGCCGCGGGGCAGCCGCTCGGTCTCGACCCGCGCCTTGATCCGGCGGATCTCCACCACCTGTTCGCGGTTCAACCCGTCGGCCGGGTAACGCACCGGTTCGATCATCGCCTCGAACTCGGCGCCCAGGTCGGCGTCGCCGCAGACGAACCGGGCCCGCAGCAACGCCTGCGCCTCCCAGACCTTCGACCAACGCGCGTAGTACTGGGCGTACGCGGCCAGGCTGCGGACCAGCGGGCCCTGCCGGCCCTCGGGACGCAGGTCGGCGTCGACGCCGAGCGGCGGGTCGGGGGCGGGCGCGGACAGCAGCCGGCGCAGCTCCTCGGCGATCGCGTGCGCGGCGGCGCTGGCCGCGCTCTCCTCCACCCCGGGCGGCGGATCGTAGACGAAGAGCACGTCGGCGTCGGAGAGGTAGTTGGACTCGTACCCGCCGAGCCGGCCCATCCCGATCACCGCGAACCGCAGGCCCGGCGGGCCGGGCTGGGCGGCCCGGGCGGCGCGCAGCCCGGCGGCCAGGGTGGCGTCGGTGACGTGGGACAGGGCGGCGCCGACCGCGCTCACGTCCACCACGGTGGGTCGTCGTTCCCCGCCGCCGACCGGGCGCGGGTTGAGCGGGGCGAGCGAGCCGGCCCGGCTGAGCACGTCGGCGGCGGCGATCCGGACCAGCTCGCGGCGGCGCAGCGCGCGGACCGCCCGGGTGGCCTCGACCGGGTCGTCGTGCCGGGCCGCCGCGGCGACGAAGCCCTCGACAAGCGTCTCCCGGGGACGCGGGGTCAGCTCGCTCTCCTCGGCCAGCAGCCGCAGCGCCTCGGGCTCGCGGGCCAACAGGTCGGCGGCGTACCGGGAGGAGGAGAGCACCCGGGCCAGCCGGCGGGCGACCGGGCCGGAGTCGCGCAGCAGGCGCAGGTACCACGGGGTGCTGCCGAGCTTGTCGGAGACCTGCCGGTAGTTGAGCAGCCCTCGGTCCGGCTCCGGGGCGTCGGCGAACTCGTCGAGCAGCACCGGCAGCAGCGTGCGCTGGATCGCGGCGGTGCGGCTCACGCCGCCGGTGAGCGCCTGGAGGTGCCGCAACGCGCCGGCCGGGTCGGCGAAACCGAGCACCTCCAGTCGGTGCCGGGCGGCCTGCGGGGTGAGCCGGAGCCCTTCGGCCGGCACCCGGGCCACCGACTCCAGCAGCGGCCGGTAGAGCAGTTTGGCGTGCAGCCGGCGTACCTCGGTGGCGTGGGTGACCCACTCGGCGCGGAACTCCTCGACGGCGCTGCGGCCCGGGGTGGCCGTGTAGCCGAGCGCGGCGGCGAGCCAGCGCAGCGCGGCCGGCTCGGTCGGCACGGTGTGGGTGCGGCGCAGGCCCTGGAGCTGGAGCCGGTGCTCGACGGCGCGCAGGAAGCGGTAGCCGCGCAGCAGCGCCTCGCCGTCGGCACGGCCGACGTAACCGCCGGCGACCAGGGCGCGCAACGCCGGCACGGTGCCCGGCACGCGCAGCGACTCGTCGCCGCGGCCGTGCACGAGCTGGAGCAGCTGGACGGCGAACTCGATGTCGCGCAACCCGCCCGGGCCGCGCTTGATCTCGCGTTCCAGCTCCTTCGGGGGGACGTTGTCGAGAATCTTGCGGCGCATGGACCGGACGTCCTCGACCGCCTCCGGGCGCTCGGCCGCGGTCCAGACCAGCGGGGCGAGCGCGGCGATCCACTCCCGGGCCAGCTCCAGGTCGCCGGCCGCCGGGCGGGCCTTGAGCAGCGCCTGGAACTCCCAGGTGCGGGCCCAGCGGCGGTAGTAGGCCAGGTGGCTGGCGAGCGTGCGGACCAGCGGCCCCCGGTTGCCCTCCGGGCGCAGCGCGGCGTCCACCGGCCAGGCGACCAGCCCGCAGACGTGGATCAGCCGGGTCGCGACCTGGGTGGCGGCGGTCAGGTCGTCGTCGCCGGCGGCGACGAAGATGACATCCACGTCGGAGACGTAGTTGAGTTCGTCGCCCCCGCACTTGCCCATCGCCACCACCGCCAGCCGGGGGCGGGCCGTGCCCTCGGGCAGCTCGTCGACGGCGAGGTCGTAGGCGGCGGCCAGCGTCGCGTCGGCGAGCCCGGAGAGCGCGGCCATGGTCTGCTCCAGGCCGCGCCCGCCGGTCAGGTCGGCCGCCACGATCCGCAGCAACGCCAACCGGTACGCCTGCCGCAGCAGCGGGACCGCGCCGGTGAGCGTGGTCAGCTTGGCGGCGGCGGTCAGGTCGAGCCGGCCGTCGGCGGTCGGGGCGAGCCCGTCCGGCTCGGTGGCCAGCACCGCCCACTGCCCGGGGTTCGCCACCAGATGGTCGCCGAGCGCCGAGGAGGCGCCGAGCACCGCGATCAGCCGGCGGCGCAGGCCGGGGTCGGCGGCCAACGCGTCGCGGACCGCCACCTCGTCCCCGGTGCGCCGCTCCGACTCCACCAGCCGGTGCAGTTGACGCAGCGCCAGATCCGGGTCGGCGGCCCGGGACAGCGCGGTGAGCAGCTCGGCGGCGTGGTCGTCGGCCGGCTCCTGGGTGTCCGGCCGCCACAGGCCGAGCCCGTCCGGGCCGAGCAGGTCGGCGGCGCGCGGACCGCCGTCGCCCTCGGCGAAGCCGTAGCGGGCCAGGCGCCCGCGGGCCGGCCGGGTCACCTCACGCCCCGAGCAGCGGGAGGCTGCGGCGCGGATTGTCGTCGTCGCCCAACTCGCCGAGCGCGAGCGCGGCGAACCGGATCGCGAACGGTTGCCAGGCCTCCTCGACGTCGGCCATCGCCCGGTCGCAGGCGGCCACCACCAGCTCCGGGTCGTAGCCCAGCTCGGCCAGCGTGGCCGAGTCGCGGGACCACTCGGCGATCATCGCGGTGTCGCACTCGATGTGGAACTGCAACCCCCAGGCCCGGTCGCCGAGGCGGAACGCCTGGTGCGGGTAGCGGGTCGACGCGGCGAGCAGCGTCGCGCCGTGCGGCAGCTCGGTGATCTCGTCGACGTGCCACTGGAGCACGTCGGGCATCAGCGGCACGTAACGGAACAGCGGGTCGGTCTCGGCGGCGTCGCGCCGGCCCACCACGGTGGGGCCGATCTCCGGCCCGGACGGGCTGCGCTCGACCCGACCGGCGTGCGCGGTGGCGAGCAGTTGCGCGCCCAGGCAGATCCCCAGCGTGGGCACCCGGTGGCGGACGGCCTTGCGCAGCAACCCCTCCAACGCCGGGAACCAGGGCGCGCCGGGGCTGCCGTCGGGCAGCGGGTAGGGCTGCTGCTCACCGCCGAGCACCACCAGCGCGGCGTACCCGGTCAGGTCGGCGGGGAGCGCGTCGCCCGCGTGCGGGCGCAGGACGCGCAGCTCCAGGCCCCCCTCGGTGAGCCACTCGCCCAGGCGGCGGAGGTCGTCGGTCGGGTCGTTCTCGATCACCAGCGCGGTCGCCACGACGTCGAGGCTAGCCGGTACGCCCGAGCGCGGGCGGTCCGGCTCGGCCGCACTAGGCTCCGGATCGTGCCCACCGACGACTGCCTGCGCCCACCGGCCCTGCGTCCCGGCGACGCGGTGATGCTGGTGTCACCCTCCGGCCCGACCCGTCCCGAGCGGGTGGCCCGCGGCGTGGAGCTGCTCACCGGCTGGGGGTTGCGCCCGGTGACCGCGCCGAACGCGTACGCCCGGCGGGGTTACCTGGCCGGCGACGACGCGCTGCGGGCCGACGACCTGAACGCCGCGTTCGCCGACCCGGAGATCCGCGGCGTGGTCTGCACCCGGGGCGGCTACGGCGCGCAACGGGTGGTCGACCTGATCGACATGGCGGCGGTACGCCGCGACCCGAAGGTGGTGGTCGGCTTCTCCGACATCACCGCGTTGCAGTTCGCGCTCTGGCGGGGCGCCCGGCTGGCCGGGGTGCACGGTCCCGGCGCCGCCTGGCGGGCCGAGCGCACCCCGATCCGCTCGGCGGAGTCGCTGCACGCCGCGCTGATGACCACCGAACCGGTGACGGTCGCGGCGGTGGAGGCGGAGGAGACGTACCCGGTGCGGGTGCCCGGGCGGGCCGAGGGCCGGCTGATCGGCGGCAACCTGTGCCTGATCACGGCGTCGATCGGCACCCCGGACATGCCGGACCTCACCGGCGCGATCCTGCTGGTCGAGGAGGTGCAGGAGCCGCCCTACAAGGTCGACCGGATGCTGACCCACCTGCGTCGGTGCGGTGCCCTGGCCCGGCTCGCCGGGGTGGCGGTCGGCCAGTTCACCGAGTGCGCCGACGGCTGGGACACCACGATCGTCGACGTGCTCACCGACCGCCTGGGCGACCTCGGCGTGCCGGTCCTCGGCGGCCTCCCCGTCGGCCACGGCCCCGACCAGCTCACCGTCCCGGTGAACACCCGAGCCGTCCTGGACACCACCGCCGCGACCCTGACGGTCACCGCCGCTGTCCGCTGACACCTCCCGGTCCGGCCTCCCCCGTTTCGGCGGGTGGGGTGAGGTGGGCGACGGCGCCGGTTTCCAGGGCGGACCAGACCGCTCCGTCGGGGGTGACGGTGAGGCCGTGGGGTTCGGAGGACGGCGTGGGCAGGTCGTGGTGGGTGAACGTGCCGTCGGGGGTGAGGTGGGCGATCCGGTTGGCGGCCCACTCGGTGAACCAGCAGCCGCCGGCCGGGTCGGCGACGATCGCGTGCGGGCGGGCCGCCCGGTCGGGTAGCGGGAACTCGTCGATCCGCCCGTCCGGGGTGATCCGGCCGAGCTGCCCGGCGGCGATCTCGACGAACCACAGCGCACCGTCGCCGCCGCGGGTGATGCCGACCGGCCCGGCCGCCTCGGTGGGCAGCGGGTGCACCGTCACCGACCCGTCCAGGTCGACCCGGGCGATCGCGTTCGCCTGGTTGAGCGTGAGCCAGAGCGCGTCGTCCGGCCCGGCGGCCAGCATCGACGGGAAGCCCTTGGCGACCGGCAGTCCGAACGTGCTGACCTCGCCGTCGACGGTGACCCGGCCGACCGTGTCGTCGCCCATGCCGGCGTACCAGAGGGCGCCGTCCGGGCCGGCGGCCAGGCCGCACGGGGCGCAGCCGGGCGGGAGCGCCACCGAGTCGACCCGGCCGTCGACGGTGATCCGGCCGAGCCGGTGGTCGCCGGAGCGGGTGTACCAGAGCGCGCCGTCCGGGCCGGTGGTGATGCTCAGCGGGCGGCTCTCCGGCGGGTCGGTGCGGTAGGCCCGCACGTCACCGTCGAGACCCAGCCGGGCGACGCCGCCGGAGCCGGCCAGCGTCAGCCAGAGCGCGCCGTCGGGCCCGACCGTGATCGCGTACGGACCGGAACCCGGCCCGGTGAGCGCGACCTCGCGGATGACGGACTGTGTCATGAGGGGTGGCCTTTCGTCGGGATCCTGCCCAGCCTTCCCACCGTCGCGGCGACGCCGCAACCGGATTTGTCCGGTTGCCCGGCCGAACTGCCAGCTCGTTGACAGGTTCGCCACGGGTTGCGCCCAGCTCCGGCCGTCACTGTCGGTGACGGCACCGCATCATCACCGAGAAGGAGACCGCATGATCCGCATGACGAGGAAGCGCCTGCTGGTCGGCCTGGCCGCCGCCGGCGTGCTCGGCGTCGGGATCGCCGCCCCGACGGTGGCGCTCGCGGACGACAACAGCCCGTCCCCGAGCGCCAGCACCCAGCGGGGCGCCGACCATCGCGCCGACCGGCAGGCCGAGTTCGCCGACGCGCTCGCCAAGGAGCTGGGCGTGCCGGCCGACAAGGTCACCGCGGCGCTGGACAAGCTGCGCGAGCAGCGGCAGGGCGACCGGCCGGAACGGCCGACGCCGCCGTCCGCGCAGGACCGGCAGGCCGCGCTGAAGGAGCGGCTGGACCAGGCCGTCAAGGACGGCAAGCTGACCCAGGAGCAGGCCGACGCGGTGCTCAAGGCCGCCGAGGCCGGCGTGTTCCCGGGGCCCGGTGCCCCCGGCATGGGCCCCCGCGGCTGGCACGGCCGCTGAGAAAGGCGGGGCCCCCTGTTAACGCTTCCGGCATAGAAGGGGGCCCCGCTTAACAACCGTCGACCGCGCCTTGCCCGCCGCTGCTTCACTGTGCTCGGTCACCCGCGAAGGGTGAACGCGCGAGGGGTGGACCCGCGAGGGGTGGACCCGCGAGGGGTGGACGGTCGACGGGGCGTCGGATGGACCTGGTCTTCGGCAGCATCGAACGGGCCTTCGACCTGCTCCGACGACGCCTCCCCTGGCTCGCGCTGCTGGTCGCGACGCTCGGCTGGCTGGCCGCGACGGTCGCCTTCATCTGGATGACCCGGGTGGACTCGAACGGCGCGATGTCGCTCCCGGTGCAATGGTGGTCGGTCGCGCCCCTCGTCCTTCCCCCACTCCTGCTGCTGCTGATCGTCGGCATTCGCGGCGTCGCCGACGTGCCCCTTGTGGCCTGGCCGCTCGGCTTCACGTCCCTGGTGGCGGCCAGCGCCCTGGTCGGGATCACCTACGCCGGCAGCCGGCACGGCGAGGGGTACGGCTGGATCGCCTCGCTGTGGAGCTTCCTGTACGTCCAGCTCTTCGTGATCGTCGTCGCCGGCGTCGACGAGTTGGCCCGGCGGCGACGGTACGGCCCCGGTGGCTACCGGAGCCCGGGCGACGAACGGCGTACCCGCCGCCGCCTGCTCCAGGTGAAGACGCTGATCGCGGCGGTCTGCCTGATGACCGTCCTGATCGGTCTCGACGCGGACGGCTTCCTGGAGCGCCTCGGTGAGTCAGGCGATCTCCGGATCGGCGGCACCCGGGTGGCCGGCGTCGCCGTCCTGCTCGTTCCGCTGCTGGCGCTGGCGATGTTCGTCCGTCACCGGTGGACGGCCCGGGTGGCCGCACTCGCCACCGCCCTCACCGTCGGGCTGGCCCTGATCGCGCTTCCCGCGCGGCAGCGCGCCGACACCGCCCTCCAGTACTGGTGGCTGGCGTTCACGCTCCTCTACCTGCTGCTCAAGGCGGCCAACCGGCCGTACTGGCCGGCGTGGCCGCCCGCCGCGTCCCTGGACCGGGACCGGCCGGCCGGCAACCACGCCGCCGACCTGGGGTGGATCGCGGTCTCCGTGCTGGTCTACGTGGTGTCCTGCTGCGGTGGAAGCTGGTTCCCACCCGACCCGGGATAGCGGACAGGCGGGGACCCACCCGGGCCCCCGCCTGACGCCACCGGCGTTCAGCACAGGCACGGCCCGTCGACGCCGATCCGGCCCGGGGCCGGGTTCCCCGGCAGCCGAGCACGTAGACGCGCAAGTTGCCCTGCCGCTGACCGACGCGGTGAGCGTGCCGTCGGCATCGCGCCGGAGCAGGCAGCGCTCAGCCTCCGGCCGGCGGGGTGAAGACGCCGAGCGGGTTGCCGGACGGGTCACCCAGGCGCGCGTGCACCAGGCCGCTCGGCGCGGTCACCGGCGGCGCCAGCACCGTGCCGCCGGCCGCCTCGGCCCGCCGGCAGGCCTCCGCCACGTCCGGCACCTGCGCGTAGAAGATCGCGTAGTTGTCGGCGCCGGAGTCGGTGCCCCGGATCGCGCCGCCGATCCCCCGCTCGCCGCCGGCCGCGGTCTGCCGGTAGGAGTTACCCGGGCCGCCCTGCTCCTCGAAGCTCCAGCCGAACAGGTCGGCGTAGAAGCGCTGCGCCTCGTCCGGGCGGTCGGAGCCGATCTCGAACCAGGTCACGGGCGTGCTGGACATGCTGCCTCCTGTCGTCGCGCCGGCCGGTCGGCCGGCGTCGTCAGGAACCAGCGTCGCCCCGGCCCGCGACAGCGTCCTGTCGGTGTTTCACGACTACCCGTCCGACTGATAGAGCAGCGGCGCCATCCGCGCCGCCAGATCCGGACGCCGGTCGCCGTACCGTTCGTCGAAGGCCGCCACCTGGTCGCGGGACAGCGGAATCCGGCGAATGCCCAGTTCGTGCAGAAGGACCAGCACCTCGGCGATCGGTATCGTCAGCACGTCGGTGCGGGGCACCGGCCGGTTGTCGAGCAGATGGTCGACCAGGCCGGCCAGCCGATCGTTGATCGTCTCGTTTGCACCGAGCGTCGGAGCGATGGACCGGAACACCGCCTGGAAAAGATCCCAGTCGGTTCCCGCCCGGTCGCAGCGCGACAACAACTCCTCCCGCAGGCCGCCCGGAACGTCCGGGTCACCCGCCATCCGGTCCAGCAGCAGCCGCAGGTACGCGACGGAGTCCTCGTCGGAAACCTCCGCCCGCTGCCGAGCAACCCGCGCGGTGCGGAGGTAGACCCGCTCGCGCTCGGGACCCGTCGCCGGCCGGATCGGCAGGAGCCAGGCGTCGGTCAGGGTGTGAGCCGGCGACCGGACCACCTCCGGCTCGGTCACGGTGAACGCCCCGAGCGCGCTCGGCAACTTGTCGGACCACGGCTCCAGCGCGTGCGCGAGCACGTCCTGATCCGTGTCACAGGCCAGGTGCATGGCCCGCCTGAGCCGCGTCAACCGCTGACGGGGCCAGACCGGGACCGCCTCCGCCGAGGCGACGCCGTGCGTCCAGCGGAGATCCACCACGGGCGGCACCCCCGGTCGGTCGCTCCAATGCAGCCGGAGGTCCCGAACGGCGCCGTCCCAGAGCCGCTCCAGAGCCAGTGCGTCGCTGAGGCTGTCCCACTCCTCCGGGTCGAGTTGTGAGCGCCAGAGACCGACCAGCGCCTGCCACGACCGGATCACGTCCGCCCCCGGCGGAAAGAGCGTCCGTCCGGTGACCTCGGGGACGGCCACCAAGGCGAGCAGCAGCAGGTTGGCGCCGTAGGCGGCGTGCTGCGAGGATCCGTACCCACGTCCGCACCCGGACGTCGTCGAAGGGCTCCAGTCGCACGGCGACCGCACCCGGTGGCGACTGGGCGCGATCGGCGACGCTCGTGCGACTGGTCACCAGCACCGCGACCGGCCGGCCCTGGTCGGCCTCCCGACGCTGGAAGGCGGCGACCTTGAGCAGGTAGTCGGTCTGACTGACGCCGGTGGCCTGGAGCAACTCGTCGAAGCCGTCGAGCAGCACCACGGGCAGCGCGTCGCCAGCCGACCGGGCCAGGGCCGGCCAGTCCAGACGCTCCCCGGTGTCCTTGCGGATGGCCTGCTCGATCTGGTCCTGGATCTCCCCGGCCGTGAAGACATCCCGCAGGACCACCCGGACGACCAGGAAATCAGCCGCCGGCAGTTGCGCGGCGACGATCCTGGTCAACACCGACTTGCCGGAGCCGGGTTGTCCGAGGATCAGCAGCGGCGACCGGGTCCCGCCCGGAGACGTGAGGTGCACGACGAGGGACTGCCAGAGATCATCCCGTACCGGTTTGCCGTCCCACCACGCCTCGTCGCTGGGTCGGGCGAACTGGTCCAGCTCGGCGATCCGGCACAGCGGGGGAATGTAACCCTCGCCCAGGGACGGCACCTTCAACCCCGACGGCACATCGCCGGACGTGATGATGGGCCGGCGCAGGGCGGCGGTGTAGGCGGCGTTGAGCGCGCCGCGGCGCTCGTCCGGGGCGCGACCGGTAGAGAACTCGGCGAAGGCGTGGCGCATCTCGTCGAGCCCGACGGAGAGACGGCGGATCTCGTTCCGGGTCGCCTCGTGTTCGTGCAGGGAAGTCCAGAAGGACACCTCGGGAAAGTCGGCCGCGAGTTGGGACAGCAGGTCCCGGTGCCGGTTCACTGCTGACTGCGGCACCCGGGAGAGCATCAGCTCGGTGAGATGCCACTGCTGGTCGGAGAGCGCCTCGCCGACGGCCAGCCCCTTGAGGAACGAGAGGGTCGCCACGACCAGCCCCTGGTAGAACTCGACGAGGCTCGCGGTGAACGCCGCGTACGGCAGCTGCGGGCCCGGCATGGGAGCCGCGGTGCGGAACAGCGCCGAGACGACATCGGTGGTCACCGCGCCCGCGCCAACCAGGGTCAGCTCCTCGGCCCGGCTCAGCCGCACGCTCGTCAGCTCCGGCGGCAGGGTCGACTCACCGAACGCCTCGAAGAACGCGGTCACCGCGATCACCGCGTGCGCCGCCTCCAGCCGCTGCGTCCGCCCGTACCGGGACAGCCCGGAGCGCTTCTCGGACACACCGCGGACCAACTCGTGGCCGAGCCGGACGAATTCGGCCTTGGCGTCGAAGAGGCCGAGCAGCGCCGGCACCGGCACCGACGCGGCCAGCAGCGCGCCCCCGGTCAGCCGGTCGAACCACTCGACGAACCGACTCTTCTCCCCGCCCAGCAGGCGTACGGCGTCGGCATAGCTGAGCGTGTCGGGCACCGGCGTTCCTCCCCAGGGGACGGCAGACCCGCCAGCGTCTCCCATCCGAACCGGAAACGCTGTCGGGTTTCAGATCAGGCTGAGCGGGCGCACCCGGTCGACCGGGAGGTCGAGATCGTCGAGGTGCAGCTCGCGCGTCACCGGCTCGGCCAGCGGGCGCACCGAGCGGATCCGGTCGGTGCGGAAGCAGCGCAGGCCGTCGCGCAGCCGGCACCAGGCGACCAGGTACCAGTGCGTCGAGTTGCCCAGGTAGGCCAGCGGCTCCACGTCGCGGACCGAATCTGCGCCGCCACGGTCGGCGTACCGCAGGCGCAGCACCCGCCCGGCGGCGACCGCGTCGGCGACGGCGGCCGGGACGGGCGTGCCCGGCCCATCGCCCACCAGGTGCACCCGGCCGGCGAGCCGGTGCGCCTCGGCCACCGCGGCGGGCGGCATCACCGCCACCAGCTTGCGCTGCGCGGCGCCGGCCGCCGGGGCGAACGGGGAGCCGCCCAGCCGGTGCAGCGCCACCGCCATCGCGACCGCCTCGGCCGGGGTCAGGTTGACCGGCGGCAGCGTGCGGGCCCGGTCGACGACGTAGCCGCCGGCGCGGCCCGCCTCGGCCCAGATCGGCACCCCGGCGCCCTGGAGCGCGGTGATGTCGCGCTCGACGGTGCGGGTGCTGACCTCGAAGCGCCGGGCCAGCCAGCGCGCGCTGCGCGGGCGCGGCGACACCGCCCGCAGCTCCTCGACCAGGGCGTAGAGGCGATCCGTCCGGTTCACCCCACGGACCCTAGGCCAGGGGTACGACGCCTCAGGCGATGCAGGCGCAGACGATCAGCGCGGCGCCGAAGTGGGTGGCGGCGCTGACCCGGGCCGCCGGGTGCGGCTCGTCGGCGGCGATGACGTCACCCAGCCGGCCCGGGGTGAGCAGGTCCAGCACGAAGAAGGCCAGCGCCATCACCAGCAGGCCGACCAGCCCGAAGATCACCGTGGAGGCCAGCCCCTTGGCGAACGAGCTGTAGCTGGTGAGCACGGCGGTGAAGACGATGCCGGCGATGCCGAGCTGGTTGGCGGCGAGCAGCAACGCGGCGTTGCCGTTGCGTCGCACCCAGATCAGCTCCCGCAGCTTGCCGGGGGTGAGCAGGTCGACCAGCAGGAAGCCGGCGGCCATCAGCGCCACCCCGACCACCCCGAACACGATGCTCTGCCACGCCCCGTTGAGCAGGTCTTCCAGCACCGAACGCCCTCCCCGGCTCCGCCCGCCCGGTGCCGGGTGCGCGGGCGGTGCCGCAGACGATAGCGGCACCGCGCAAACCCGATCTAGAGGGAAAGGTAGCGCTGCCGCTCGTAGGGGGTGACCTCGCGGCGGTACTGCTCCCACTCGGCCCGCTTGTTGCGCAGGAAGAAGTCGAAGACGTGCTCGCCGAGCACCTCGGCGACCAGCTCCGAGCCGGCCATCACGTCGATCGCCTCGGACAGGTTCTCCGGCAGCGCCTCGTAGCCCATGGCGCGGCGCTCGGCGCTGCTCAGCGACCAGACGTCGTCCTCGGCGCCCGGGGGCAGCTCGTAGCCCTCCTCGATGCCCTTGAGTCCGGCGCCGAGCATCACCGCGAACGCCAGGTAGGGGTTGGTCGCGGAGTCCAGCGAGCGGACCTCGACCCGGGCCGAGTTCGGCTTGCCGTAGGCCGGCACCCGGACCAACGCGGACCGGTTCAGGTGACCCCAGCAGACGTACGCCGGGCTCTCGGTGATCCGGTCCGGCAGCGCCTGCGGGAAGAGCCGTTTGTAGGAGTTGACCCACTGGTTGGTCACCGCGGTGTATTCCCGGGCGTGGGTGAGCAGCCCGGCGATGAACGACTTGGCTACCTTGGACAGCTTCATCGGGTCGCCAGCGTCGTGGAACGCGTTGCGCTCCCCCTCGAACAGCGACAGGTGGGTGTGCATGCCGTTGCCGGGCTGGTCGGTGAAGGGCTTCGGCATGAAGCTGGCCTGCACGCCGGTGGAGAGCGCGACCTCCTTCACCACGTGCCGGAAGGTCATGATGTTGTCGGCGGTGGTGAGCGCGTCGGCGTAGCGCAGGTCGATCTCCTGCTGGCCGGGGGCGACCTCGTGGTGGCTGTACTCCACCGAGATGCCGATCCGCTCCAGCGCCAGCACCGCCTGGCGGCGGAAGTCCCGCGCCACGGCGTGCGTGGTGTGCTCGAAGTAGCCGCCGGTGTCCACCGGGACCGGCACCGAGCCGTCCTGCGGGCCGTTCTCCAGCAGGAAGAACTCGATCTCAGGGTGGGTGTAGAAGGTGAAGCCCTTGTCGGCGGCCCGGGAGAGCATCCGGCGCAGCACGTGCCTCGGGTCGGCCCAGGAGGGGCTGCCGTCGGGCAGCAGGATGTCGCAGAACATCCGGGCGCTCTCGCCGCTCACCCCGCCCTCGAACGGGAACACCTGGAACGTGGTCGGGTCGGGCATGGCCACCATGTCCGACTCGAAGACCCGGGCGAAGCCCTCGATCGCGGAGCCGTCGAAGCCGATGCCCTCCTCGAAGGCCGCTTCCAGCTCCGCCGGGGCCACCGAGACGCTCTTCAGTGTGCCGAGCACGTCGGTGAACCACAGCCGGACGAAACGGATGTCCCGCTCCTCCAGCGTACGGAGGACGAACTCCTGCTGACGGTCCACATCCACCCCTCGTGACACGTACGTCCTGCACCGGTCGGGCCGGCCCGGCTGACCGCCCAGTCTCCACCGGCCTCGTTACGCCGACGTTACGCCCTTCCCCGCCGGGTCGTCCTGCCGTGTCCCGCCCGGGGGGACGCCGCCGGGTCACCGGCCGGCGCGTGGCCGGTGTCTCCCGCGACCGGCCGGATTCGGGCGCGACGGCTGGGGGAAGATGGGGACATGCCCACCCTGCGTCTCGCCCTGTGCCAGGTCAACCCGACGGTCGGCGACCTCGTCGGCAACGCCGACCGGGTCCGCGCGTGGACCCGCAAGGCCGCCGACTCCGGCGCCCAGCTCGCCCTCTTCCCCGAGCTGATGGTGACCGGTTACCCGGTCGAGGACCTGGTCTTCCGCCGGTCGTTCGTCGCCGCGTCCCGGGCCGCGCTGCACCGGCTCGCCGCCGACCTGGCCGGCGACGGCCTCGGTGACCTGCCGGTCCTGGTCGGCTACCTGGACGCGGACGGGCCGCCGCAGGTCAGCGCCGACGCGGAGCCGGACCGGGGGGCCCGCAACGCGGCCGCGCTGCTGCACCGGGGCGAGGTGGTGGCCACCTACTTCAAGCACCACCTGCCCAACTACGGGGTGTTCGACGAGGACCGCTACTTCGTCCCCGGGGACACGCTGACCGTGGTGCGGATCGGCGGGGTCGACATGGCGCTGACCATCTGCGAGGACCTGTGGCAGGCCGGCGGCCCGTTCGCGGTCGCCCGGCAGGCCGGCGTCGGGCTGGTGCTCAGCATCAACGGCTCGCCGTACGAGCTGAACAAGGACGACGTCCGGCTGCCGCTGGTACGCCGGCGCGCGGCCGAGGCGGGCGCGGCCGTCGCGTACGTGAACATGGTCGGCGGCCAGGACGAGCTGGTCTACGACGGCGACTCGCTGATCGTCGAGGCCGACGGCACGCTGCTGGCCCGGGCGCCGCAGTTCGTCGAGCACCTGCTGGTGCACGACGTGGAGCTGCCGGCGGCGCCGGAGACGACCGGTGGCGCCGGTGACCTGGCCGACGGGATGCGGCTGGTCCGCCACGAGGTGCCGACGATCCCGCCCGCGCCCTCCGGGCCGGCGGCGACCGGCGGGATCATCGAGCCGGTCGCCGACGAGGCCGAGGTGTGGCAGGCGCTGGTGCTGGGCCTGCGCGACTACACCGACAAGAACCGCTTCCCGTCGGTGGTGCTCGGCCTCTCCGGCGGCATCGACTCGGCGGTCGCGGCGGCCCTCGCGGTGGACGCGCTCGGCCCGCAGCGGGTGGTCGGCGTCTCGATGCCCAGCCAGCACTCCTCCGAGCACTCCCGCACCGACGCCGAGGACCTGGCCAAGCGCACCGGCCTCGACTACCGGATCGAGCCGATCCAGCCCATGGTCGACACGTTCCTGGCCAACATGTCGCTGTCCGGCGTGGCGGTGGAGAACCTCCAGGCCCGGGTCCGCGGCGTGATCCTGATGGCGCTGTCGAACCAGGAGGGCCACCTGGTGCTCACCACCGGCAACAAGAGCGAGCTGGCGGTGGGCTACTCGACGCTCTACGGCGACTCGGTGGGCGGCTACAACCCGGTCAAGGACGTCTGGAAGACGCTGGTGTGGCGGCTGGCGAAGTGGCGCAACGCGGACGCGGCGCGGCGCGGCGAGACCCCGCCGATCCCGGAGAACTCGATCGGCAAGCCGCCGTCGGCCGAGCTGAGCCCCGGCCAGCTCGACAGCGACACGCTGCCCGACTACGACGTGCTCGACCCGATCCTGATCGGCTACGTCGACGGCGACCTGGGCCGGGACGGCCTGATCGAGTCCGGTCACGACCCGGCGGTCATCGACAAGGTGCTGCGGATGGTGGATACCGCCGAGTACAAGCGGCGGCAGTCCGCGCCCGGCACCAAGATCTCCATGAAGGCGTTCGGCCGGGACCGGCGGCTGCCCATCACCAACCGGTGGCGCGAGCACGGCTGAGCGTTCCCCGGGCCGCCGGCCGGGGAGTGAATTCCTCCACTCCGGCCTGCCGGCGGTCGGCCACCCGGTGCGACGATCGCGGGGAACCCGGGGACCGCGTGCGCGGCCTCGAGGAAGGGAGATTGTCATGGTGGAGTCCACCCCGACCGAGGTGACCGCCCTCTACGGCGGGCCGGCCACCCGGCGGATCCGCACCCGCGACCTGATCGCCGCCAAGGAGCGCGGCGAGCGGTGGGCCATGCTCACCTCGTACGACCAGTACACCGCCTCGATCTTCGACCAGGCGGGCATCCCGGTGCTGCTGGTCGGCGACTCGGCCGCGAACAACGTCTTCGGCTACGAGACCACCCTGCCGGTGACCGCCGAGGAGCTGCTGCCGCTGGTCCGCGCCGTGGTACGGGCCACGAAGCACTCGCTGATCGTCGGCGACCTGCCGTTCGGCTCGTACGAGGAGGGGCCGGCGCAGGCGCTGCGCACCGCGGTGCGGTTCATGAAGGAGGGCGGCTGCCACGCGGTGAAGCTGGAGGGCGGCCGGCGCTGCGCCGCCCAGATCGAGGCGATCGTCGGCGCCGGCATCCCGGTGATGGCGCACATCGGCTTCACCCCGCAGAGCGAGCACACCCTGGGCGGCTACCGCGTGCAGGGACGCGGCGACACCGCCGAGGAGGTGCTCGCCGACGCCCGGGCGGTGGCCGAGGCGGGCGCGTTCGCGGTGGTGCTGGAGATGGTGCCCGGCGAGGTGGCCAAGCGGGTCACCGGTGAGCTGTCCATCCCCACGGTCGGCATCGGCGCCGGGCCGGACACCGACGGGCAGGTGCTGGTCTGGCAGGACATGGCCGGGTTGCGCACCGGCCGGGCGCCGCGCTTCGTCAAGCGCTACGCGGACCTGGCCGGCGCGCTCACCGACGCCACCCGCCGGTTCGCCGACGAGGTACGCGGCGGCGAGTTCCCCGCCGCGGAGCACACGTTCTGAGAGGTAAGGCGGGGCCCCTTCTTGACGCCTGGCGTAGCGGAGGGGCCCCTTCTCAACACGCTCAACGCGCGCTCGCGCGCTTCGGCACGGCCCGAGCGCGCTTCGGCACGGCCCGGCGCGCGGCGCTCAGAGATCCGTGACCCGGATGCCGGCGTGCGCCTTGTAGCGCTTGTTGATCGCGATCAGGTTCGCGGTGAACGCCTCGATCTGGTGGGCGTTGCGCAGCCGGCCGGCGTAGATGCCGCGCATGCCGGGGATCCGGGCGGCCAGCGCGGCGATCACGCCGACGAGTTCCCGGTCCTCGGTGCAGATCAGCACGTCGAGGTCGATCCGGTCGACCTCCGGGTCGGCCAGCAGCGGCGCGCTGACGTGGTTGAAGGCGGCGCAGACCCGCGAGTCGGGCAGCAGCGCGGCGGCCTGCTGCACGGCGCTGCCCTCGGCCACGGTCAACGCGTACGGGCCCTGCTTGTCGAAGCCCAGCGGGTTGACGCAGTCCACGACGATCTTCCCGGCCAGCGGCCCGGCGAGCGCGGCGACGGTGGCCGCGTGCCCGTCCCACGGCACCGCCACGATCACCACGTCGCTGCGGCGGGCGACCTCGTCGTTGTCCGCGCCGGAGACCGTGGCGCCGGCCGGTACGCCGGGCAGGGCGGCGATCTCGGCGGCGGCCTCGGCGGCCCGGTCGGCGGCGCGGGAGCCGATCAGCACGGGCTGCCCGGCCCGGGCGAACCGGTAGGCGAGACCCCGCCCCTGGTCGCCGGTGCCACCGATGATGCCGATGGTCAGCCCGGAGACGTCGGGCAGCGTGGTCGCGTCGTATGCCATGCGGTCATCCTCGCAAAGGGCGCCAGGGCTTGGCGCGTCGAGACGTTGTGACAATCCCCGCGCCCGGTCAGGCGCGTTCGAAGGCGACCCGTCGTTCGGCCGGGTCGGCGACGGTCAGCCGGACCCGGACGCGCTCGCCGAGCGGCAGCTCGCCGGTGCAGCGGGCCCGCACCGGCGGCTCGTCCAGCGCGACCGTGCCACCGGGCGGCCGGCCGGCCCGGCCGTTGCCCGCCGGGCGGGGCTCGTCCACGTCCAGCACCGCCGCCTCGAAGGTCTCCCCCACCCGGTGCGCCAGCAGCACCGCCTCGGCCAACTCGATCGCGCCGCGGGTGGCCGCGCCGGCGGTCCGGTCGGTCGTCGCCATCACCTCCGGCAGCCTCGGCAACGCGTCCCGGACGTGCGCGGGCACCTCCCGCCCCTCGTGCAGGGCCAGGCAGGCCTCGGTGGCGTAGCGGTCGGCGAGCCGGCGCAGCGGCGCCGTGACGTGCGCGTACGCGGCGGCCACCCCGCCGTGCTCCGGCTGCTCGGGCGCCGCGCCGTCGAAGGCGGTGTACGCGGCCCCGCGCATCAGCTCGGCGGCCTGGTCGACGAAGGCGGCGGCGCGGGGCTGCGACGCGTCCAACCCGGCGAGCACCTGACCGACCGAGGTGCCGTCCGGCCAGGGCACGCCGAGCGGGTCGGCGGCCAGCCGCAGCCGCTGGACCGCCTCGGGGCGGGGACGGGGCATGGTTCGCAGCAGGCCGATCCCGCCGGCGAGCATGATGTCGGCGGCGGCCATGCCGGTGAGCAGCGAGATCTGGGCGTTGTGCTCCTCCATCGGCCCGGGGCCGCGCAGCACCAGCCGCCACCCGTCGCCGTCGGGCTCGACGTCCTGCTCGGGCAGCGGCAGGTTGATCGCGCCCCGGCTCAGCCCGCGGGCGGTGAGCAGCGCGCCGATCTCGGGCAGCAGGGCGATCGGCTCGGGCAGGCGGCCGGCGTCGGCGTCGCGTTGCACCCCGCCGTAGTCGAGCTTGGCGCGGCTGCGTACCCGGGCCCGTTCCAGGGTGACCGCGACCGTGCCGCCGTCGGCGTCCAGGTCGATGGTCCAGAGCACGGCCGCCCGGTCGACGTCGGGCAACAGGCTGGCCGCCCCCTCGCTGAGCGTGTGCGGGTGCAGCGGCACGTTGCCGTCGGGCAGGTAGACCGTCTGGCCCCGGCGCCAGGTCTCCGCCTCCAGCTCACCACCCGGGTGTACGTGGGTGAGCACGTCGGCGATCGCGTACCGGACGCGGTATCCCCCACCGGGCCGGCGGGCGAGGTGCATGGCCTGGTCGAGGTCGCGCGAGGTCGCCGGGTCGACGGTGACGAACGGGACGTCGGTCCGGTCGGCGACGGCCGGCAGCGGCGCGGCGGCCGCGGTGTCGGCCTCGCGCTGCGCCGCGGCCGGGAAGCTCTCGGGCAGTCCCAGCTCGCGGCGCAGCGCGCCGAAGTCGATGCGGGGCGCCAGTACGCGTCGGATCACCACGCGGTCAATCCTGACAGTGCTCCGCACGTTCCGCTTACCGGCGCGGCGGGTTAAGAAGGGGCCCCTCCACTACCGGATGCGTTAACCGGGGCCCCCTCCTTACCGTCAGGGCCGGCGGGCCGGCGCCTTCTTGGCCGCCGTGGTCTTCTTCGCGGTGGTGGTCTTGCGCGCGGGCGCCTTCTTGGCCGCCGTTGTGCGGGCGGTGGGACGCGTCGAGGCGGTGGTCCTCTTCGCCGGCGCCTTCTTCGCCGCGGTGGTCTTCTTCGCCGGCGCCTTCTTGGCCGCCGTGGTCTTCCTGGCCGCGGTGGTCTTCTTCGCCGGCGCCTTCTTGGCCGCGGTGCTCTTCCTGGCCGCCGTCGTCTTCTTGGCCGTGGTCGTGCGGGCGGTCGTGGTCTTCCGCGCGGCGGTGGTCTTCGCCGGGGCCGTCTTCTTCGCCGGGGCCTTCTTCGCCGCCGTCTTCTTCGCGGTGGCCTTCTTGGCGGGGGCGCTCTTGGCGGGGGCGCTCTTGGCGGTGGTCCTGGAGGCCGGCGCCTTGCGCGCCGCCGACACGACCTTTTTGGCGGCCGCCTTCTTCGCGACCGCCTTCCTGGCCGGCGTCCGTCCGGCGCCGGCGCCCGAAGCGTTCGGCGACGCCTTGGTGACCGTCGTCGTCCTGCCCGCGGTGGTCTTCTTCGCGGTCGTCCGTTTCGCGGCCGGGCGGGTGGCCTGCTGTGCTACGGCCATCTCGGTTCCCTTTCCTGGGGACGTGCTGCCGCCCTCGCGGAGCACGGATCACCTCGACGCGGTCCGTCCCGCGCCGTCTATCGGCCCTCCCCGGCCCAACGGGCGTCCTCGGCATCCCACGCTTCGTTCCGCTCCTGCACCTTCTGCAGGGCGTTCTCCGCGTCGGCGGCTGAGGAATACGGTCCGAGAACGTGCTTCGCGGGACACACGTCGGCATCGGTCTCGACCCGGTGGTGTCGCGTGCACCAGTAGTAGTGCCCACCACTTCCGTCGTCGCTCATGCGATCACTGTGCACCGGGAATCGCCCGGCCGCCACCGGAACGCCACAAATAGCCGCCGCCCTCTCCACATTAGACCTGGTCGGGGCGGTTCCGACGGGGAATGGAGGAAGAGCCGCGAGCGGGCCGGTCGGGCGTTGAGCTGGTCGGCCTGAGCCGGCGACGCGCGCCTCAGGCGGGCACCGGCGCGGGCTCCGCCGCCGACACGGGGGCCCGCGCCGGACGGGCCGCCGCGATGGCGTACGCCACCGCGTAGGGCGTGCAGGCCAGGTAGAACATCGGCTCGAGCAGCACCTGATCGGTGATCAGGAACCGTTCCCACCGCGTCGGTCGGGGCAATCCGAACGACCAGTCGGTCAGGCAGGTGAACAGCCACAGCGGCGCGGAGATCCGGTCCACCGCGTCCGGCGGCTGGTCGGTGAACGTCGCGGTCGCCGGGATCGTGGACACCACCGTGAGCACCACCGCCGCGTCGGCCGCGACCAGCGCGCCCAGCAACCCGACCAGCCAGGCGGACCACGTCCGCCCCCGGCGGGCCAGCGCCCCGGCGGCCCAGAGGGCCGGCACCAGCAGGGCCAGCCAGAGCAGGAGCCCGGGCACCGTCTCCACCAGACCGCTCTCGTTCCGGCTGGCGAACCAGCCGAGCACCACGGCCAGCGTCGCGGCGATCGGCAACACCACACCGAGCGCGGTGGGCAACGCCCCGACGCGTACGGTCCGGCGTGCGGCCCGGGTGACGACGAGCGCGAGCAGCACCCCGAGCCCGGCCGCGACCATGGACCAGATCGGCAGCCGCGCCGCCGTGGCCCGCAACACGCCGAAGGACAGCCACCCGTAGGCCACGTTCATCACCAACGCGACCACGATGACCGCGATGCAGGCCGGCGGCGCGAGCAGCAACACCCCGGCGGTACGCCACAGCCGCCCCGGCACCGGGGTCCGGTCCGGCGAGGTGGCCGCCCGGCTGGTCGCCAGGCTGGCGGCGAAGCGGAGCATCGTCCACCGCCGCCCCGTCCGGGCCAGCTCGTGCAGCTCGGCGGCCCACTCCCGGCTCAGCTCGGCCCGCAGCTCGACCGGCCAGCGGCGCAGCGCCACGCGCAGCAGGAGCGCGGCCAGCCGGCCGGTCACCACGCCGGCGCCCCGGCCGGACCGGCGCCCTCGTGGGGCCGTTCGGCGGGTGCGAGGGCACGCAGCTCGGCCAGGGCCAGCCGGGCGGCGCGGATCCCCTTGCCGGTGAGGCGGTGGTAGCGGCGGGCCGGCCGGCCGGCGGCGACCGGGTCGACGTCCTCCCAGTCGGCGGCGAGCCAACCGGCCTCCTGGAGGCGGTGCAGCACCGGGTAGAGCGTCCCGCTGGGCAGGCCGGTGAGCCGCATCAGGTCGAGGCCGTAGCGGGGCTCGTCGGGCTCGGCGAGCAGCGCCGACAGCACCTTCACCACCGGGATGGTCAGTCGCATCCTCGAACTATATCCGTTCTCTACATAGGGTGTCCCGTCACGACTAACCTCACCCGCATGGCCCCGCGCCGGCCGAGATCGAGGGTACGAGCGGACGCTGGCGCGTCGATCCGGCCGCGCTCGACGGCACACCGTTCGCCGGCCGCACCGCGCTGCTCTCCCCGTTCGACCGGCTGGTGCACGACCGCGTCCGGGCCCGGGAGCTGTTCGACTTCGACTACCGGCTGGAGATGTACGTCCCGAAGTCGCAACGGCGCTGAAGCTACTTCGCGTTGCCCGTCCTGCACCACGACCGGTTGGTGGGCAAGGTGGACGCGACCGCCGACCGCCGCGCCTCGGTGCTGCGGGTCGACGCCGTCCATCCGGACGTGCCGTTCACGCCGGAGCTGACCGCCGCCGTACACGCCGAACTGGCCGCGCTCGCCTCCTGGGCGGGCCTGCGCGAGATCAGATTCCCGGGCGGATCCGCGTAGCGGGCGCGCTGAGCAACCGCACCGGCAAGGGCCTGTTCCTCTACCTGATGATGAGCAAGAGCCGGGCGAACCTGGCGATGGCCGGCACCAACTGCGCACGATCGAGGAGAGCCTGGAGCTGTGGGCCGGGTGGACGACGGCTGCAGATCCCCGGGGTGCACGGCTGTCTGGTCGGCGGCGTGGACGGCCTGCTCATCACGCACAACCTGCAGAACGACGCCAGCCCGGACGACCTCGCGGCACTGACCGCGACCATGTTCGGGCTGGGCCGTCAGGTCGGGTTCCGGCTGGGCCAGGGCGACTTCCAGCAGTCCACGGTCCGCAACCAGAACGGCTACCTCAGCGTCTACCCGGCCAGCAGGCAGGTGCTGCTCGCCGTGGTCGGCACGGACAGCATCAACGTGGCCCGCCTGCACCTGCACGCCCCGACCGCCGCCGCGCGCCTCGCCGACCTGCTCGACGGCGTCACCCCGACCACGACCTGACCCGGGCCGGCCGCGGTGGGCCCGCCGGGGACCGCCGCGACCGGCTCGGACAGGTGGTCGCGGTCGCTGGTCACGAGCGGCGACACGACGTCCGCCCGCGGCAACGCCGTCCTGGGTCAGGAGCCGACCTGGGTCAGGAGCCGACCTGGCTCAGGGGTCCGGCCAGGCTGGGATGGTTGCGGGTGCTCATCGCCTGGATGCCCGCGGTGTGCTCACCGTTGAACGGGGTGGTGGCTCCCGGGCAGCCGGCCGCCACCGCCTCCCGCGGCGAGTTGAACCAGAAGCCCAGGTGGTACGTGTGGATCGGGGCGAACGCCGGATTGACCGTCGCGTCGAGGCCAGGGTGGGTGTTCGGCGCGGGCTGGCTGCCGGGCGCGACGGCGAAGGTCTCGATGTTGAAGCGTCCGACCACCGTCGCCCGAGCGAGGCCGTGCTGGTTGGACCGCATGTCGCTCTGGTACCACGACACCCCGAACGGCGCGTCGGGTAACTGCAGGACGAACAGGTCGAAGTTGGTACGCGGCGGCAAGCCGACGGCTCGGATGGTCAGGATCTCGTTGGGCCCTTGCGGGTGGACCCGCACCACGGCCCGGGCGTTCGGCAGACAGCCGGCGGCCTCGGCGCCCTGCGAGCGGACCATCGTGAACGAGAAGCTGTGCCCGTCCGCGCTGGCGGGGTTTCTCACCACGCCCGAAGCGACGAGCGTGCTCGCCGCGGCCACGGCGAGAAACGCCCCGACCGTCCTGATCCGGAATCTCATGATGCCCTCCATTCGCCGGGTCGATCATCCCCGTCCGCCGGCGCTCGCCGGCTCGGGCCGGCGTGGCGGAGCGGATGCCCGGCCATGGACACGTTATGACCACCAATCGCCATCGGTATCCACAAAGACCGAAATCCGGCAATATGATTAGTTTTCGGCATCCGCGTCTCGCAGGCCGACGCAGTCGTGCCGCCAGAACGTGTCCGAGTAGACGAACGTCCCGGTCATCCACGGCTCGTACGCCGACAGCTTCACCACCTGGAAGGCGACGTCGGGAATGCGCAGGGACGGCTTGCGGAAGCCCTGCGCCACCGCGGGGCCGAAGCCGAGCCGGGAGTAGTACCGGGGATCGCCCTCCAGGAACACCAGCGGCACGCCGCGTACGTCAAGCTCCGCAAGACCTTGCCGGACGAGCGCCGAGCCGATACCCCGGCGTTGCCGGCTCGGGGCGACGCCGAGCGGGCTCAGCGACACCACGTCGATGAGCCGCCGGGGCGCGTCCAGCCGGCACCGGCTGAGCATCACGTGCCCCACGACCTCGCCCGGCTCCTCGGCCACCAGCGACAGCGCGGTGGGGTCGTCGTGGCGCAGGTCGTCCACCAGGCGTGCCACGACCTCGCCGTGCTCGCCGCCGAACGCCTCGCGGTGCAGCGCGCCGACGCCGTCCCGGTCGCGGGTCTGTTCTTCCCGGAGAATCATGGCCGGACGGTAGGAGGCACGTCCCGGATCGACAAACGAATATCGCACCGCGGTCCTACCTCGGGTGACGCGACGCCGCGCGCGTCACCCCGACCACGTCTTCTCCGCGCGCAGCGCGCCGGAAGACCCGCGGAACGAGGCCGGGTCAGGCGGGGCGGCCGGCCTTCAGCGCGGCTGCGGTGTCGACCACGCGCCGAGCCTGGTAGCGGGCCGCCCGCAGGGTGACCTCACCCGGCCGCCCGCTGCCGACACGTCAGCTCATCAACCTCGCGTACCGGATGCTCGGTTCCCTCGCCGACGCCGAGGACGTCGTGCAGGAGACGTATGCCCGCTGGTGTGCCCTGTCCCCCGGGCAGCGGGAGGCCATCGAGACACCGGGCGCCTGGCTGACCAAGGTCGCCGGTCGGATCTGCCTCGACCTGCTCGGCTCGGCCCGCGCCCGACGGGAACGCTACGTGGGCGAGTGGATTCCGGAGCCGCTGCCCGACCGCGCGGAGTGGGCCAGCGGCGGTACGGGTGGCGCCCCGGTCGACCCGGTCGACCAGATCACCCTCGACGAGTCGATCGGCATGGCCTTCCTCGTCGTGCTCGACTCGACGACCCCGGCCGAGCGCGTCGCGTTCATCCTGCACGACGTCTTCCGCTACTCCTTCGCCGAGGTGGCCGAGGTCGTCGGCCGTACGCCGGCCGCGTGCCGCCAGCTGGCCTCGTCCGCCCGCCGCCGCGTACGCGAGTCGCAGGCCCCCACGGTGCCGGCCACCAGGCAGGCCGACCTCGTCCGGGCCTTCAAGCAGGCGTGGGAGGCCGCCGACATCGACACCCTCATCGGTCTGCTGGCGCCCGACGCCACCGCGACCGGCGACGGCGGCGGGCGCGTCAGAGCCGAACTCCGCCCGGTCGAGGGCGCCGAGCAGATCGCCCGGTTCTTCGCCGGTCGAGCCGGCGCGGCATCCGGCGTCGCGGTGCTGGAGCGTACGGTGAACGGTCAGCCCGGTCTGGTGGCGCACGTGGGCGGCGTCGTCGGAGCGGTGCTGGCGTTCGACATCACGGGTGACGGGATCGAGCGCATCTGGACGATCCTCAACCCCGACAAGCTCCGCCCCTGGACGACGCGCTGAGCTGCGGTCGGACCACGTCGGTGAATTCGAGGAACGCGACCGCCGAAGGTACGTCGTCGGGTTGTCACACGGACGGGTCCCAGGCGGCGAGCTGATCGAAGATACGACGGTCGCCTTCGAACGTCAGCGAATCCAGCGGTATACGGCCGTAGAAGAACAGGACCAGATCGCTTGCCGTGCCCTGGGCGGAGGCGTCGGCCGCTTCGCGATCCTCGCCGGCAGCGGGCGTGAGGCGGGCGGCCTGTGCGCCGTCGTGGGAGAGCCTGAGGCGCCAGGAGTGGCCCTCGGTGGCGTGGTAATCGACGATGGCGGGGTCGTGTGGCCAGGCGACCGTGGTTGCGCAGAGGGTGAACTGACAGTCGTCGAAACCGTCGAGGGCGACCTCGTCCGGTAGCGGCTGCGGGGCACCCAGGGTGAGCTGGGCGTCGTACGTGTGCACCGCGATCTCGGGGACCTGGCGCCGCGCCCAGGCACCAGAGGTTTGCGGTGACGGCGAGTCATCCCACCACGTCCAACATCCGCGGTCCGGGCCGGCCGCACGCAGCGCGCTCGTCAGTTGCTCGATGGACTCGGTCCACCAGGCCAGCAGTGCCTCGCGTTCCCGAGGCGCACCCATGCCGTCGTCCCAGGCCGACTTCTCCGGAGGTGCGTCTGCGGGCCCTGCGGCGACGACGGCGGCTGATTTGCGGCGGCTCATGCCCACGTGTTGCACGAGATCGAACAGTGTCCGCTCGGGATGGGTCGGAACCTGCGTGTCGAGGCTGGGTGCCGCGGCGACCGCAGCGTGGAAGGCGGTCGCCCGTTCGTTGATCAGCCGCAGATGATCAGAGAACGTGAGAATTTTATGCACCCGGCTTTCTATCACTGGACGCCGATGACCGGACAGCGATTTTAAGCGTCAAGCGCCGGCCCGGAGACGGATGAGCTACCGTCGGTGGCCGCCGTATCAGTACGGCCGCCGGATCCCTCGCTGCGAGAGCGTCGCTTCGTAGAAGCCGAGGAAGCGCTCTGCCTCTCCGACTGCTCGTCCAACTCGTCGAGGGCTGTGCGGTCACCGGGGTCATGGCGCAGTAGGCGAGCCGCGTCCGCCGGCTGCATCAACAGGGCAGCGAACGTATCGCCCTGCAGGTGGATGCCGGGAAATGCCCTACCCGCCAGCTGTACGACGGCACAGTTGGTACCACGGGACAGCACCTGCGCTTGCTCCTGGCTCATCTGAGCAGGATTTCAGCACCGCCCGAAGGTCGTCCGAAGAGGTTTCCTACCCCGGTGATCCTCTGGTGAAGACGGTCGGTCAGGCTGCCTGGTTCAGGTGGTCACCGCGGACGGGCCGGCCTGGATCTTCCCGTTCACCGGGCTGCAGCCCGCCCAGTTCCGCCAACTGGTCCGCTTGGTCGCCGGTCGTGGCGCCTCGAAACGAGGCCTTGGGCGACGGACGCAGGCCGCATAGGACACCGACGAAGGCCGCATGCCCTACGTCGGCTGATGCGCGACCCACGTCCGCCAACTGATCTGCGACACCTCAGCTGGTCGCGGCATGCCAGTCGTTGAAGGGGCGCCGGCAGGAACAACCCGATGGGCGTTACGGCCTGAAGCGCGTGGGGCCGGTAGCGCAGAAGGATGTGGTTACCGCTTCCCCGTCGGGCAGGCACTGGCCGTCGACCAGCGCTCTGTCGCGCAACAGCTCACCGAGGTTGACCTCGTAAGAAACCTGATTGTTGCCGGGGCACGCTGCAGCACCGGGCGGCTTCGGAGCGACGCTGAAAGTCACGACGACCTCAGACTCGCTCATGTGAATCTCCGGCGCCAAGACCTGCCCCGTGGCCCCGCCGTTGCAGCCCAGTCGCGAAACGAGGGCAATGAACCTCGTGGACGATCTCTGAGAGGGCGGTTCGGAGTGTTAGGTCCGTTTCTGGGTGAGGGTGAATACTCCGGGTTCGTCTTCGGTGAGGACGTGGCGGTTGACCATGCGTTTCA
>NZ_JBICSL010000004.1:0-386333 GCF_043197045.1 Micromonospora sp. NPDC049282 | reverse complement strand
AGATCGCCACCCGGGTCGGCGTCTCCCAGATGCACGTGTCGCGGCTGCTCGCCCGCGCGCTGACCAAGCTGCGCGGCCAGCTCACCGAAGCCTGATGAGAGGTAAGGAGGGGCCCCCTCTTAACGCCTGCGGTATAGGCGGGGCCCCCTCCTGACGCCTTCGCTCGCACCGCGTCCCGACCGCCACCGGCCCCGCCGGTGGCGGTCGCGTCGTCTCACCCGCCGCGCCCCGGCTCACCAGGCGGCGGGCGGTGGTGGTGGCACCACCGGGGGACGGTCGTCGCAGGTGATGGTGTTGGGCAGCAGCCACGGGGCCAGCCAGCCGCCGTCGTTGCCGCCGAGATCGGTCAGCCGGAACTCCGACCCGGCCGGGGTGAAGTGGAACGAGCCGCAGTTGTTCACCCCGACCGCGCCCACGTTGCGCGCGTCGACGTCGGCGAAACTCACCCCTCCGGCGGTCCGGGCGCTGACCACCGACGTGCCGGCGCCGTCGACCCGGATGTCGCGGAAGGCGACGTTGTCGATGCGTACGCTGTCCTTCACCGGCCAGTCGCTGACCAGCATGATGGCGTTGTAGGTGCTGTCCAGATAGGCGTCGCCGACCACCTGGATGTCGGCGTCGATGCTGCGGTCCAACGCGTAGAACCAGATCGCGCCGAGCCCGATGTTCCAGTTGAGATCGTAGGTGCCGGCCCGGACCGTGGTGTTGCCGGTGATCCGGATCCGGCCGGTGAACGGCTCGGCGCCGAAGCGGGCGCCGACCTGGATGGCGCTGCCCTCGCGTACCGGATCGGCGATCAGGTTGTGCGCGACGGTCAGGTCGGCGCCGCCGTAGAGCGCGATGCCGTTGGCCAGCACCGGCGACTGCACCGTGTTGTACGCGAAGGTGTTGGCCGCGTCGGCCGTCCCCTCCGACCACATGGCCAGCGCGTCGTCGCCGCTGTTGCGGACCACGGAGTTGGTGACCGACGACCGGGTGACGCCGGTGTGGAGGTTGAGCCCGTCGGCGATCTGGTCGGCGATCACGGTGTTCGTCACCCGCAGACCGGTCATCGGCCCGTCGAACCACATGCCGACCTTCGTGTGGTGCACGTAGAGGCCGTCGAGCGTGCTGTGGCTGAGCGGCCACCGACGCCGTTGACCTGGTCGGTGTCGATCCGCTCGCGCACGTCGCCCTCGATCGCGAAGCCGGAGAGGTGCACGTTCCGGCTGCCGCCGTCGGCGGCGTCGCGGCCGTAGAACCCGACGCCGGTGTGCCGGGAGCCGTCGGGCGCCGGGGTGTCCAGGGGGACCTCACGTCCCTTCACCACGGTGTACCAGCTGCCGGCGCCGACGACTGTCACGTCGTCCACGACGATGTGCCGGTCGACCCGGAAGGTGCCCGGCGGCAGGTACAGCGGGCGGTGCGCCCGCCGGGCGTACGCCACGGCCCGGTCGAACGCGTCGGCGGACTCCCGCCGGCCGGTCGGGTCGGCGCCGAAGGCCAGCACGTTCACCGCGCGGGGAAGCACCCGGGGCGGCGCGATCAGGTGCGTATCCAACAGGTCGATCACGGTCCAGGCGGCGGCGGTCCCGGTCGGCGCGGTCAGCCGGACCACGTCGCCGGCCCGGTGGGTGCGGCCGAGCGCCATCCGCTGCTCGTCGTAGAAGTGGTGCGGCCGGAACGGCTTGCTGACCACCGGCGCGGGTGTGGTGGCCGCCGGCACGCAGGAGCACTCGGTGATCCACCAGTCCGGGTGCAGCAGGTCGGCGCCGGGGTCGTTGGTGAACGGGTACTGGTTGTAGAGCCAGGCGTACTGCGAGGTGAGCGTCATGGTGCGCGCGGGCGTCCGGCCGACGGCCACCCGTAGCGGCGCGGTGATGCCGCCGCCGCCGGGGGCGTCCGGGATGCTGTATCGCACGGTCAGCGCGTTGGTGGCGCGGGGGAGCGTGAACTCGACGTACTGGCCGGGGAGCAGACGCACGGCGCGACGGCCGGACGCCTCGCCGGCCAGGGTGTAGGCCGACCGGTCCGGGCCGATGACCGTGCCGCTGGTCCGGGCGTGCTCGGCCTCCTGCTCGAGGTAGTCGACGGTGGCGCCGCGGCCGGCGACCAGGGCCGGGTCGAGGGCGGCCCGGGTGGTCACCGCTGCCGGGCCGGCCGGGGCGGGCGACGCCGCGGCGCTGCCGCCGGTCGGCACCGCCAGGGCGACGGCGGTGACCGCGGTGGCGAGGAGCTTCGGTACGGATGGACGGCCCGCCGGGCCGGGAACGCTCCGCTGCATCGGAGCACCCACTTTCTCGAGGGAGGGGACGGTGGCGGCCATGTTATTCCTGATGTCTGTCGTCTTTCAAGCATCAATATGCTCGAATCTTTCGACACTCCAGGGGCGATCGATGGCAGGATTCGCGCCGAATCGCTGTTCATTTCTTGCAAGAATCTGACGTACGATTGCCGCCGTGACGAAGCGCTTGACGGAGGTGGCCCGCAAGGCGGGCGTCAGCGAGGCGACCGTGAGTCGGGTGCTCAACGGCCGGGGCGGCGTGTCCGAGGCGACCCGGACGGCGGTGCTGACCGCGCTCGACGTGCTCGGTTACGAGCGCCCGACGAAGCTGCGTGGGGAGCGGGCCCGGCTGGTCGGCTTGGTCCTGCCGGAGCTGCAGAACCCGATCTTCCCGGCGCTGGCCGAGGTGGTCACCGGCTCCCTCGCCCAACGGGGCTTCACCCCGGCGCTCTGCGCCCGCACCATCGGCGGCGTGCCGGAGTCCGGCTATGTGGAGATGCTGCTGGACCACCAGGTCAGCGGCGTCATCTTCGCCGGCGGCTCGTACGCGTTGGCGGACGCCTCGCACGAGCACTACCGGCGCCTGATCGACCGGGGCCTGCCGGTCGTGCTGGTCAACGCGGGCGTGGAGGAGCTGGGTTTCCCGCGCGTGTCCACCGACGACGCGGTTGCCGTCGAGCAGGCGTACGGGCACCTGCGCTCGCTCGGGCACGAGACGATCGGCATGGTGCTCGGCCCGGAGGACCACGTGCCGTCACGACGCAAGCTGGACGCCATGATCCGGGCCGCCGGTTGGGGCGGCGAGGACCGCAGTTACGTGGAGCGCTCCAGCTTCTCCATGGAGGGCGCCCGGGTGGCCGCGACCAAGCTGGTCGAACGCGGCGTGACCGGCATCGTCTGCGCCAGCGACGTGCTGGCCCTGGGCACCATCCGGGCCGCCCGTCGGCTGGGTCGCGCGGTGCCGGCCGACGTGTCGGTGGTGGGCTTCGACGACTCCGCGTTCATGACGTGCACCGACCCGCCGCTGACCACGGTGCGGCAGCCGATCGAGACGATGGGTCAGGCCGCGGTGGACCTGCTGGTCACCCAGATCGAGGGGGTCGGCGTGCTGCACGACGAGCTGCTCTTCGAGCCGGAACTCGTGGTGCGCGGCTCGACCGCCCCCGCCCCGCGTACCTGATCCCCTCGCCCCACCGGGCCGTCGACCGCTTTCCGGGTCGGCGGCCCTTTTCGTGCTGCTGATGCCTCCGTCGTGATCATCCGGCACCAAGTCGCCTTCTTTCGTCATCAGGTCGAAACCTTGCTGCGAAGAGTCGACGTCGCTACATTGACTCCACTCACAGGCGGTCCCCGCAGGCCAGTGAAAGTCATCGATACACCCGTTCCCGAAGGGATGGACAGATGTCCGTACCGCAGTATCGGAAGGTCGCGGCGGCGGCGCTCGCGGCCGGCCTCGGGCTCAGCCTCGCGGCGTGTTCCACGAAGAGCGACGACTCCGCCGACGCCGGCGGCAAGGTCACCATCACGGTCGACTGCCAGCCGGTCGGCGCGCAGAAGGAACTGCTGAAGAACTGGAACGACGACGTCGCCGAGTTCCAGCGGCAGAACCCGAACATCGTGGTCAAGAGCGTCAGCGTCGGAGAGCAGTGCAACAACCCGCCGGACTTCACCGCCCGGCTCGCCGGCGGCACCGTCACCGACGTCTTCTACGGCTACATGACCGACCTGGCGCAGGTGCTGGACTCCGGTCAGGCGATGGACATCACCCGGTACGCCACCAAGGACGCGATCCCGACCTGGGACAGCGTGGACCCGGCGCTCAAGGAGGTCTTCACCGACGGCGGCAAGCTCTACGGCGTCCCGGTGAAGAACTACTCGATGGGACTGACCTACAACAAGGCGCTGTTCCAGCGCGCCGGGCTCGACGCGGCCAACCCGCCGAAGACGTGGCCCGAGGTGCGGGCGGCGGCCAAGAAGATCTCCGCACTCGGCGGCGGCATCGCCGGATACTCGGAGTACAGCGCCGGCAACACCGGCGGCTGGCACTTCACCTCGCTGCTCTACTCACAGGGCGGCCAGGTGCTGTCCGCCGACGGCAAGAAGGCCGACTTCAACAACCCGATGGGCAAGCAGGTCCTGCAGAACCTCAAGGACATGCGCTACGGCGACAACAGCATGGGCAGCCGCCAGCTCCTCCAGTGGGGTGACCTGCTCACCAACGCCGGGGCCGGCAAGGTCGGCATGTTCATCGGCGCGCCCGACGCCACCCAGGCGATCGTCAGCCAGTTCCAGGGCAAGTACCAGGACTGGGCGATGGGTCCGCTGCCCGGCCAGGACGGCCCGGCCAAGGCGACGCTCGGCGGCGGCGAGGGCTACTTCTTCAAGAAGGGCCTCACCCCGGAGCAGGTCAAGGCCGGTCTGAAGTGGATCGCCTACCAGAAGCTCACCCCCGGCAAGGGTCAGTTCGACTACGTCCGGGCCAAGCCGCAGAACTACCCGGTGGGCCTGCCCCAGCCGCTGCTCTTCGCAGGCGGCAGCGACGCGCAGAAGCAGGAACTGGACCTGCGCAAGGCCAACGCCAACGTGGACACCACCAACTTCGCGGTCTTCGAGGCCAACCCGGTGCCGATCAAGGGGGAGCCGCGAAACGCCCAGGCCATCTACGCGGTGCTCGACGCCGCGATGTCCGGGGTGCTGACCAACCCGAACGCCAACATCGACGCGCTCCTCAAGACGGCCGAGGCCAAGGTCAACCAGCTCCTGGCCGCCGGCAGCTGACCCGACCGGTGTGGGGGCCGGTCCGCCGGCCCCCACCCCCTACCGCAGGAGTCGTCTTGGCGCTCACCACCGCCCCGGGTGCCACCCGTCGGCCCGGCCGTCCCGCCCCGCCGCCGCAGCAGACCGCTGCGCGCCACGCCGGGCTCGGCCGGAAGGTACGGGACAACCTCACCGGGCACACGTTCCTGATCGGCGCGGTCGCGTGCTTCGCCGTCTTCTCCTGGTACCCGATGGTCCGCGGCGTGGTGATGAGCTTCCAGCGCACCCGGCGCGGCGAGACCACCTGGGTGGGCTGGGACAACTACACCCGGATCATCGCCGACCCGAGCTTCTGGACGGCCTGGAAGAACACGTTCGTCTTCACCGGCCTGGCGCTCGTGCTCGGCTACGCCGTGCCGTTCCTCGTGGCGATCCTGCTCAACGAGCTGCGCCACGCCAAGGGCTACCTGCGGGTGCTGGTCTACCTGCCGGTGATGCTGCCGCCGGCGTCCGCGCTGTTCCTGTTCAAGTTCTACGCGTACGACCCGAGCGAGGCGGGACTGTTCAACGCGGTCCTCACCGCGCTGGGCCTGCCCACGTCGGAGTGGATGCAGTCGCCGACCATGACGATGCCGGCCATGGTGCTCGCGTCGACCTGGATGAACATGGGCGGCGCGGTGCTGATCTACCTGGCCGCGTTGCAGAACATCCCCGGCGAGTTGTACGAGGCCGCCGAGATCGACGGCGCCGGGGTGTGGCGGCGGATCGTGCACGTGACCATCCCGCAGACCCGGCTGATCCTCGCGCTGCTGGCGATGCTTCAGATCGTGGCCACCATGCAGGTGTTCACCGAGCCGCTGATCCTCGCCAACGGCGCCGGCACGCAGGACTCGGCGACCTCGGTGGCGTACCTGATCTACCAGCACGGCTTCTTCCAGAACGACCTCAACGGAGCCGCCGCGCTCGGCGTGATCATGCTGGTGGTGCTGGCCGGGTTCTCCGCCGTCTACGTGCGACTGACCGCGAGGCAGGACTAGGACATGGCAGCCGACTCCACCACCCGTACCCTCATCTCCCCGGCCCAACTGCGGCGCGGTCGCGGCCGGGTCCTCTACTGGGCCGTGCTCGCCGTCGTCGTGGCGGCGTTCACCCTGGTCTTCCTCGGCCCGCTCTACTGGATGGTCACCGGCGCGCTGAAGTCGGGCCAGGAGATCGCCCAGACGCCGCCGTCGCTGTTCCCCCGGGATCCCCAGCCGCAGAACTACGTCGACGCCTGGACAAACCTCGCCTTGGCGAAGCTGCTGTTCAACACGTTCTACTACGCCATGGGGGCGGTGCTGTTCCAGTTGGTGTTCGACACCGCTGCCGCGTACGCGCTGTCGAAGCTGCGCCCGGTGCTC
Source organism: Micromonospora sp. NPDC049282 (assembly GCF_043197045.1). Classification (NCBI taxonomy): domain Bacteria; kingdom Bacillati; phylum Actinomycetota; class Actinomycetes; order Micromonosporales; family Micromonosporaceae; genus Micromonospora; species Micromonospora sp. NPDC049282. The sequence continues at coordinate 379,913 of NZ_JBICSL010000004.1, read as the reverse complement.
GGCAAGCTGATCCTCGGCATGATGCTGGCGACGTTGATGATCCCGGCGATGGTGCTGATCGTCCCGCAGTACGTGACCGTGCTCGACCTGCCGATCGTGCACGTCAACCTGCTCGACTCGCCGTTCGCGATCTGGCTGCCGCTGGTCGCCAACGCGTTCAACATCTTCCTGCTCAAGCGGTTCTTCGACTCGATCCCGGAGGACCTGATGGCCGCCGCCGTGATGGACGGCGCGTCGCCGCTGCGCACGCTCTGGTCGATCGTCCTGCCGATGTCCCGGCCGATCCTCGGCGTGGTCGCGATCTTCGCGGTGACGGCGGTCTGGAAGGACTTCCTCTGGCCGAAGCTGGTCATGCCGTCGCCGGAGACGCGGACCGTCAGCGTCGGCATCTACACCTTCGCCGGCGGCACCCCGATGAACGTGGTGATCGCCGCCTCGGTCATCGCCGCGATCCCGACCGTCGTGCTGTTCCTGATCTTCCAACGGAACATCATGTCCGGCCTGACCTCCGGCGGCCTCAAGGGCTGACCGGGCGGCGCCGGCCCCGGCCCGTCGCAGCCCGCCGCATCAGAACCGACCCCGCAGAAAGCAGGTGCCCGTGTCCATCGTCGACAGCAGCCCGTGGTGGCGCTCAGCGGTGATCTACCAGGTCTACCCGCGCAGCTTCGCCGACGGCAACGGCGACGGGATCGGCGACGTCGCCGGCATCCGGTCCCGCCTGGACCACCTGGCCGCGCTCGGCGTCGACGCGATCTGGTACAGCCCCTGGTATCCGTCGCCGATGGCCGACGCCGGCTACGACGTGTCCGACTACCGCGACATCGACCCGGTCTTCGGCACGCTCGCCGAGGTCGAAGCGCTGATCACCGAGGCGCACGCGCGGGGCATCCGGACCATCGTCGACGTGGTGCCCAACCACTGCTCGGACGCGCACCCGTGGTTCCGGGCGGCGCTGGCCGGCGGGCCGGACGCGCCCGAGCGGGAGCTGTTCTGGTTCCGCGCCGGCCGGGGCCCCGACGGTGACCTGCCGCCGACCGACTGGACCGGCGAGTTCGGCGGCCCGACCTGGACCCGCACCACCGACCCGGACGGCACGCCCGGCGACTGGTACCTGCACCTGTTCGCCCCGCAGCAGCCCGACTTCAACTGGGACCACCCCCGGGTGCGCGCCGAGTTCTCCGACGTCCTGCGGTTCTGGTTCGACCGGGGCGTGGACGGCATCCGGATCGACTCGGCCGGCCTGCTGGTCAAGGACGGCACGCTGCCCGAGGTCCACCCGGACCGGCCGCACCCGTTCCGCGACCAGGACGGGGTGCACGACGTCTACCGGGCCTGGCGGCGGATCGCCGACGAGTACCCGGGGCAGCGGGCGCTGGTCGGCGAGGTGTGGCTGCCCGACCGGCAGCGGTTCGCCAACTACCTGCGCCCGGACGAGCTGCACACCGCGTTCAACTTCGACTTCCTCGGCTGCGCCTGGGACGCCACCGCGTTGCGGGAGAGCATCGACGGCACGCTTGCCGCGCACGCCCCGGTCGGCGCGCCGGCCACCTGGGTGCTGTCCAACCACGACGTGACCCGGCACGTCACCCGCTACGGCCGGGCGGACACCACGTTCAGCTTCGCCGCCAAGCGCGAGGGCATCCCCACCGACCTGGAGCTGGGTACCCGCCGAGCCCGGGCGGCCGCGCTGCTCTGCCTGGCGCTGCCCGGCGCCGCCTACGTCTACCAGGGCGAGGAGCTGGGGCTCTGGGAGGTCGAGGACATTCCGTACGAGCTGCGGCAGGACCCGATGTGGGAACGCTCCGGGCGGGTCGACCCCGGTCGCGACGGGTGCCGGGTGCCGCTGCCCTGGCAGGGCGACGACCCGCCGTTCGGGTTCAGCCCGGAGGGCGCGTCCGCCGCGCCGTGGTTGCCGCAGCCGGCGGACTGGAAGGACCGCACGGTCCGCGCCCAGACCGGGGACCCGCACTCGATGTTGGAGCTCTACCGGGCGGCGCTGGCGCTGCGCCGGGCCGAGCCCGCGCTCGGTGACGGCCCGTTGACCTGGCTGCCCGCACCCGACCGGGTGCTCGCGTTCGCCCGCGCACCCGGCTTCACCTGCCTGGTCAACCTCGGCGGCGAGACCGTGCCGCTGCCCGCCCACGATCGGCTGCTGCTGGCCAGCGGGCCGCTCGACGACGACCGGCTGCCCCCGGACACCGCGGTCTGGCTGCGTACCCGATCGATCTGAACCGCGACGGCGCCGGTGGCACCGTCCCGCCGCCGGTGCCACCGCGAACCGAACGGCGGAAGCCCGCCGACGCGCGACATCGGGCGGCCCGTCCCGGCCGCCACCGGAGGAACACCCGGGGAGGAAGGAGACCGGAGTACCGCCGCAACGGGGGACCTGGCCACCGACGAAAGGGAGCACACCCCGCATGGCCGAGCACCGCACCGCGCACCGCCACCGCAGCACCGGGCTGGCGGCCCTGGCCGCCGCCGCGCTCGCCGCCTCGACACTGACCGTCGTGGCGTTGACCTCCACCGCCACCCCGGCCCACGCCGCCGGGTTGTCCCCGTTCGACATCGCCGGCCGCGGCGCCACCGTCCCTTTCCGGGAGCAGGAGGCGGAGCAGGCCGCGCACAGCGGCACGAAGATCGGCCCGGACCGGCGCTACGGCACGCTGCCGTCGGAGGCGTCCGGCCGGGAGGCGGTCACCCTCGACGCGGTCGGGGAGTACGTCGAGTTCACGCTCGCCGCCCCGGCGAACGCGGTCACCTTCCGCTACAGCCTGCCGGACAGCGCCGCCGGCACCGGCCGGGACGCCAGCATCGACCTGCGCGCGAACGGCACGCTGGTCAAGGCCGTCCCGGTCACCTCCCGGTACGGCTGGTACTACGGCGGCTACCCGTTCAACAACAACCCGGGCGACACCAACCCGCACCACTTCTACGACGAGACCCGGACGATGTTCGGCACCACCTACCCGGCCGGCACCAAGATCCGCCTCCAGGTCTCCTCGACCGCGCAGTCGCCCACCTTCACCATCGACCTGGCCGACTTCGAGCTGGTCGGCGCGCCCATCAGCAAGCCGTCCGGGGCGCTGGACGTGGTCACCGACTTCGGCGCGGACCCGACCGGCGCCACCGACTCCACCGCGAAGTTCCAGGCCGCCGTGGACGCCGGCAAGGCGCAGGGCAGGGCGGTCTGGATCCCGTCCGGCACGTTCACGCTCTGGGACCACGTGGTGGTCGACGGCGTGACGCTCCGCGGCGCCGGGCCGTGGTACTCGGTGCTCGGCGGCCGGCACCCCACCGACCGCAAGCGCGCCGCCGGCATCTACGGCAGGTACGTGCCGGGCGGGGGCTACTCCGGTGAGATCCGGTCGCACGAGGCCGGCGGGCCCAGCCGCAACGTCACGCTGCGGGACTTCGCCATCATCGGCGACATCCGTGAGCGGGTCGACGAGGACCAGGTCAACGCGCTCGGCGGCGCGATGACCGACTCGGTGGTGGACAACCTGTGGTTGCAGCACACCAAGGTCGGCGCCTGGATGGACGGGCCGATGGACAACTTCACCATCCGCAACAGCCGCATCCTCGACCAGACCGCCGACGGGGTGAACTTCCACTGGGGCGTCACCAACTCCACGGTGACCAACACGTTCGTCCGCAACACCGGCGACGACGCGCTGGCCATGTGGGCGCAGAGCGTGCCGAACGTCGGCAACTCCTTCACCCACAACACCATCGGCGTGACGATCCTGGCGAACCACCTGGTCACCTACGGCGGGCGCAACATCACCATTACCGACAACGTGACCGCCGACTCGGTGACCAACGGTGGCGGCATCCACGTGGCCAACCGCTATCCCGGGGTCAACGGGTCGACGGCCGTCGCGGGCACCATCACGGTGGCCCGCAACACGCTCATCCGCAACGGCAACTCCGACTACAACTGGCAGTTCGGAGTCGGCGCGATCTGGTTCTCGGCGCTCAACGAGCCGATCCAGGGCGCGGCGATCAACGTCACCGACACCGACATCCTGGACAGCTCCTACGCGGCGCTGCACTGGATCGAGGGGCAGACCAGCGGCATCTCGTTCAGCAACGTCCGCATCGACGGCGCGGGCACGTACGCGCTCCAGGTGCAGGCGCCGAGCCAGGTCAGCTTCACGAACGTGCGGGCCACCAACATCGCCCAGGCCAACCCGATGCACAACTGCGTGGGCAGCGGCTTCCAGATCACCCAGGGCAGCGGGAACTCCGGCTGGTACACGGCCACCCCGTACTGCGGGCCGTGGCCGCAGCCGCAGTGGGGCAACGGCCCGTCCAGCCCGCCGCCCACCAGCACGCCCCCGACCACGCCGCCGCCGACCACCCCGCCGCCGGCCGGCGGCAACCTGGCCCTCGGTCGGCCGGCGACCGCGACAAGCGTCAACCAGACGTACGCGGCCGGCAACGCGGTCGACGGCAACGCGGCCAGCTACTGGGAGAGCGCCAACAACGCGTTCCCGCAGTCGCTGACGGTCGACCTCGGCGCGTCCCGCACCGTCGACCGGGTGGTGCTGAAGCTCCCGGCCGGCTGGGAACGCCGCACCGAGACGCTTGCCGTGCTCGGCTCCACCGACGGCTCGTCGTTCACCACGCTCGCCGCGTCGGCGGGCCGGGTGTTCGACCCGGGTTCCGGCAACAGCGTGTCGATCGCGCTGCCGTCCGGCGCCCGCCGGTACGTGCGGGTCACCGTGAGCGGCAACACCGGCTGGCCGGCGGCCCAGCTCAGCGAGCTGGAGGTGTACGGCGACGGCACCACCACCCCGCCGCCCACCACCACCCCGCCGACCACGCCACCGCCGACCACCGCGCCGCCGACCGGCAACCTGGCCGCCGGCCGGCCGGTCGCGGAGACCAGCCACGCCGACGTGTACGGCGCCGGCAACACCGTCGACGGCAACGCGAACACCTACTGGGAGAGCGCCAACAACGCGTTCCCGCAGTCGGTCACCGTCGACCTGGGCAGCGCCCGCCCGGTGGCGCGGGTGGTGCTCAAGCTGCCGCCGTCGGCGGCCTGGCAGACCCGCACCCAGACCGTGGCCGTGCTCGGCTCCACCGACGGCGCGTCGTTCACCACGCTCAAGGCGGCGGCCGGCTACCCGTTCGACCCGGCAAGCGGCAACACCGTCTCGATCGCGCTGCCCTCCGGTGACCGCCGCTTCGTGCGGCTGACGTTCACCGGCAACACCGGCTGGCCGGCCGGTCAACTCTCAGAGTTCGAGGTCTACGCCTCCTGACCCGGCGCGGCGGGGACCCGCCCCCGGTCCCCGCCGCACCACCACCCCCGTCAACGCCTCTCCACCTCCCCCGGAAGAAGGTGTCCGTCCACCATGTCCAGACTCCGTACCAGAATGGTCGCGGTGCTCGCCGCGGTCGGCCTGGCCGTCACCGCGGCGCCCGCCCCACCGGCCCTGGCCGCCGGCGGTCCGAACCTCGCCGCCGGCCGACCCGCCACCGCCAGCAGCGTCAACGGCCCCTACGTCACCGCCAACCTCACCGACGGCAGCCAGGGCAGCTACTGGGAGAGCAGCGGCGCGCTGCCCCAGTGGGCCCAGGTCGACCTCGGCGCCAGCCGCGCCGTCGATCAGGTGGTGCTCAAGCTCCCGGCCGCCTGGGAGGCGCGCAACCAGACGCTGTCCGTGCAGGCCAGCGCCGACGGCAGCGGCTTCACCACGGTCGTCGCCTCCGCCGCCCGGTCGTTCAGCCCGGCCGCCGGCAACGCGGTGACGCTCGGCTTCAGCGCCACCGACGCCCGCTACCTGCGCGTCACGATCACCGCGAACACCGGCTGGACCGCCGCCCAGCTCGCCGAGCTGGAGGTCTACGGCGCCGCCGGCTCGTCGACCAACCTGGCGCTCGGCAAGACCATGACCGAGAGCGGCCACTCCGACGTGTACGGGGCCGGCAACGCCAACGACGGCAACGCGGGCACCTACTGGGAGAGCCCGAACAACGCGTTCCCGCAGTGGATCCAGGTCGACCTGGGCGCCGCCACCAGCGTCAACCGGCTGGTGCTGCGGCTGCCCACCGGCTGGGGCGCGCGCAACCAGACGCTGACCGTGCAGGGCAGCACCAACGGCTCCACGTTCGGCACGCTCGTCGCGTCCGCGTCGTACGCGTTCGACCCGGCCGGCGGCAACACGGTGACCGTCACCGTGCCCACCGCGTCCACCCGCTACCTGCGGCTGCTGTTCACCGCGAACAGCGCCTGGCCCGCCGGGCAGCTCGCCGAGCTGGAGATCTACGGTCCGACCACCGGGGACACCCAGGCGCCCAGCGCGCCGGGGAACCTGGCGTTCACCGAGCCGGCCACCGGCCAGGTGCGGCTGACCTGGACCGCGTCCACCGACAACGTCGGCGTCACCGGCTACCAGGTGTACGCCAACGGTTCGCTGCGCACCACCGTCGGCGGGTCCACGCTCACGTACACCGACAGCCAGCCGGACAGCGCCACCGTCTCCTACCAGGTGCGGGCCCGCGACGCGGCCGGCAACGTGTCGGCCAACAGCAACACCGTCACCCGCACCGGGAGCGGCACCGGCGCCACCAACCTGGCGGTCGGCAAGCCGGCCACCGCCTCCTCCGTGGTGCACGTGTTCAACGCCGCCAACGCGGTCGACAACGACGTCACCACCTACTGGGAGGGCGCGCCCGGCGCGTACCCGAGCACGCTGACCGTCGCGCTGGGCGCGAACGCCAGCATCAGCGCGGTCGTGGTGAAGCTCAACCCGGACCCGGCGTGGGGCGCGCGTACCCAGACGTTCCAGGTGCTCGGGCGGGAGCAGTCCGGGTCCGGGTTCACCAGCCTGGTCGGCTCCGCGACGTACTCCTTCAACTCGAACACCGGCAACACGGTGACCGTGCCGGTCTCCGCGACCGCCGCGGACGTGCGGCTCCAGTTCACCGCGAACTCCGGCTCGTCCAACGGGCAGGTCGCCGAACTCCAGGTGATCGGCGTGCCGGCGCCCAACCCGGACCTCACCGTCACCGCCCTGACCGCCTCGCCCACCGCGCCGGTGGAGACCGACACGATCACGCTGTCCGCCACCGTGCGCAACGCCGGCACCGCGGCGTCCGCCGCCACGGACGTCAACCTCTACCTGGGTACGACGAAGGTCGGCACCGCCTCCGTCGGCGCGCTCGCGGCCGGCGCGTCGAGCACCGTCTCGGCGAACATCGGCGCGCGCAACGCCGGCAGCTACCAGCTCACCGCGACTGTCGACGAGTCGAACACGGTGATCGAGCAGAACGAGGCGAACAACAGCTACACCAACCCGACCGCGTTGACGGTCAGCCCGGTGGCCAGCTCCGACCTGGTGGCCTCCGCGGTGACCTGGTCGCCGGGCACGCCTGCGGCCGGCGCCACGGTCAGCTTCGCGGTGACGCTGCGCAACCAGGGCACGATCGCCTCGGCGAGCGGCGCGCACGGCATCACGCTCACCGTGCTCAACGACTCCGGTTCCGTCGTCCGCACGCTCACCGGCTCGTACTCCGGCACGATCGCCGCCGGGGCCACCGCCGGCCCGGTGTCGCTCGGCACCTGGACCGCCGTCAACGGCCGCTACACGGTGAGGGTGGTGCTCGCCGACGACGCCAACGAGCTGCCGGTGAAGCGGCAGAACAACACGAGCGACCGGCCGTTGTTCGTCGGTCGCGGGGCGAACCTGGGCTACGACATGTACGAGGCGGAGGACGGCTCGGTCGGCGGCGGCGCGCAGGTGATCGGACCGAACCGCACCATCGGCGATCTGGCCGGTGAGGCGTCCGGCCGGCGCGCGGTCACCCTCAACACCACCGGCGCGTACGTCGAGTGGACCACCAAGTCGGCCGCGAACGCGCTGGTCACCCGCTTCTCCATCCCGGACGCGCCGGGCGGCGGCGGGATCGACTCGACGCTGAACGTCTACGTCAACGGGGTGCTGCACAAGCCGATCAGCCTCACCTCCAAGCACATCTGGCTCTACGGCGCCGAGGCCGGCCCGAGCGACTCACCCAGCGCGGGCGCGCCCCGGCACCTCTACGACGAGGCGAACGTGCTGCTCAACTCCACCGTCCCGGCGGGCAGCCGGATCCGGCTCCAGAAGGACCCGGCCAACGCCACCACGTACGCGATCGACTTCGTCAACACCGAGCTGGTGTCGCCGCGGGCCAACCCGGACCCGACCCGCTACAAGGTGCCGACCGGCTTCAGCCACTCCGACGTGCAGAACGCGCTGGACGCGGTGCGGATGGACACCACCGGCACGCTCGTCGGCGTCTACCTGCCCGCCGGCACCTACGAAACCGCGCAGAAGCTCCAGGTGTACGGCAAGGCGGTGAAGGTCGTCGGCGCCGGCATGTGGTACACCCGCTTCCAGACGCCGACGAACCAGCAGAACACCGACGCCGGGTTCCGGGTGGAGTCCTCGGCCAGCGGGTCGACCTTCGCCCACCTGGCGTTCTTCGGCAACTACACCAACCGGATCGACGGTCCGGGCAAGGTGTGGGGCGAGCTGAAGGACGTGGACAACCTGACGCTGGACAGCGTCTGGGTGGAGCACACGGTCTGCGCGTACTGGGGAGTGAGCGTGGACGCGCTGACCATCCGGGACAGCCGGTTCCGCAACACCTTCGCCGACGCGGTGAACATGACAAACGGCAGCACCAACGCCCTGGTCACCAATTCCGAGGGCCGCTCCAACGGTGACGACGCGTTCGCGTTGTTCTCCGCCACCGACCAGGGCGGCTCCGGCGGCAACCACGGCAACGTGTTCGAGAACCTGACCGCCACGCTGACCTGGCGCGCCGCCGGCATCGCCGTGTACGGCGGCTACGACAACGTCTTCCGCAACCTCTACATCGCCGACCAGTTGACGTACTCGGGCATCACCATCAGCTCGCTGGACTTCGGCTACCCGTTCGTCGGGTTCGGCGCCAGCCCGCCCACCCGGTTCGAGAACATCTCGCTGATCCGCTCCGGCGGGCACTTCTGGGGCGCGCAGACGTTCCCGGCGATGTGGCTGTTCTCCGCGTCCAAGGAGTTCCGCGGCATCCGGGTCAGCGACGTGGACATCGTCGATCCGACGTACTCGGGGATCATGTTCCAGACCAAGTACACCGGCAGCCAGCCGGAGAACCCGATCACCGACACGGTCCTGACGAACGTCTCGATCTCCGGGGCGCGGCGTAGCGGCGATGCGTTCGACGCGAAGTCCGGCTTCGGTGTGTGGGTCAACGAGATGCCCGAGGCGGGGCAGGGCCCGGCCGTCGGCTCGGCCACCTTCACCAACCTCCGCCTGACCGACAACTACCAGGACATCAAGAACACCACCAGCACGTTCACCATCACCCGCAACTAACGTAAGGCGGGGCCCCTTCTTAACGCCTCCGGTAGAGAAGGGGCCCCTTCTCACACGCCCAGCGGGGACGCACTCGAGCGTCACCGGGGCCGGTCGACGTGGTGACGCCCCGCTCACGGCGGTCCGGGTGTACTCCACGGATGCGCCTGCGTACCCGGCTCGTTCCGTCCCGGACCACCGGGACCACCCGCGCCCTGCTCGCCGCGATCCTCAGCGCGGTCGTGGTCGGTGCCGCCCTGACCTCCGGCTCGCCCGCCGAGGCGGCCATCACGACCCATGTCTTCACCGCCACCAACGACAGTTACGTCAACGCCGCCGCGCCCACCACGAACTACGACACGTCGTCACGGTTGGCGGTGGCCGCGGGGCCGACCCGGATCTCGTACGTGAGTTTCGCGGTCACCGGCCTGACCGCACCCGTGGTGAATGCCCGGTTGGAGATGCACACCAGCAGCGCGAGCTTCGCGGGTAGCCTCACGGGTGGCACGATCGAGCGCACCGGCGCGAACTGGGTCGAGACGACGTTGACCTACGCCAACCGCCCGTCCCCGATCGGCTCGCCGTTGTCCCGGTTCGGCATCGTCAAGCCCGATCGCTGGTACCAGGCCGACGTGACCGCCGCGGTGACCGGCAACATGGTGGTCAGCTTCGCCATCTCCTCCACCGACCCGGACGGCGCCTACTACGACGCCCGGGAGAGCGCCGAGAACTGGCCTCGACTCGCCGTCGACACCGGCGTGCCCCCCAGACCGGACAACATCCTGCTGGCCGCCGGGGACATCGCGAGCTGCACCACCGACCGGGACGAGGAGACCGCGCGGATCCTGGACAGCCAGCCGGGCACCGTGGCCACGATCGGCGACTCCGTCTACGAGTCCGGCACCACCGCCGAGTTCGCCAACTGCTACCAGCCGACCTGGGGGCGACACAAGGCCCGCACCCGTCCCGCCGTCGGCAACCACGAGTACCTCACCGCCAACGCCGCCCCCTACTTCGCCTACTTCGGGGCGGCGGCGGGCCCGGCCGGACTCGGCTACTACTCGTACGACCTGCCCGGCTCCTCCGACTGGCACATCGTCGTGCTGAACTCCAACTGCGCCAAGGTGGGTGGCTGCCAGGCGGGCTCGGCCCAGGAGCGGTGGCTGCGTGCCGACCTCGCGGCCCACCCCACCCGCTGCACCCTGGCCTACTGGCACCACCCCCTGTTCAGCTCCGGCGAACGGCAGGCGCCCAACGTGTTACCGCTGTTTCAGGCGCTCTACGACGCCGGTGCCGAGATCGTGCTTAACGGGCACGCCCACCAGTACGAACGGTTCGCCCCCCAGTCCCCGGACCGGACCGCCGACCCCGCCCGGGGCATCCGCGAGTTCGTGGTGGGCACCGGCGGTCGTTCCCTCCAGTCGGGCTTCGGCACCGTGGTGCCCAACAGCGAGGTACGCAACGGCACCACCTACGGCGTCCTGAGACTCACTGCCTACGAGGGCGGATACGACTGGCGCTTCCTGCCGGTGACCGGGCAGACCTTCACCGACGGCGGCAGCGGCACCTGCCACTGAACCCGGCTGCCTGAAGGGCGCGGCGCCCGCTCGGGCGCGAGCACGGCGGGGTGGCCCGGCCCGAACCGGGCCACCCCGGAGAATCACTCGGGGATGACGAACTGGGCGGCGCTGGTGGTGTCGTAGTTGACGCCGTTCTTCTCGGCGTGGTGGGTGCAGGTGACCGCGACCGTCCGGGACTGGGCGGGGACGCCACTGACCGGGACGGTCGGCGACCAGAAGGTCACGTCGACGAGCGCCCCGTTGTTCTCCGAGTCGTAGTCGTTGGTGGAGTAGCTGAGCACGGTGGCCGAGCACCGGACGTTGATGTAGTTGGCGTCCACCCGGTCGTTGCTCCAGGTGGCGAGCCGCGAGTAGCCACGGACCTTGATGCCGCCGACGCGGAACGGCCAGGCTCCCTCATGGCCGACGCTCTCCAACTGGATGACACCCTGGAGGTTGTACGCCGGCGTTGACGGAGGTGGCGTGCCGGGGTCGCCGGTCCCACCACCGCCGCCATCCCCGCCCCCGCCGTCACAATTGAGAGAACAGTCGGGTTCCGAGGCGTGCGCCGGCATTGCCACCGCGCCGGTGGCCGTGAGGCAGGCCAGCAGGGCGATTCCGACGGTTGCAAAGCGTCTGAGCACGTCATCTCCTGTCGGTGGACGCCCGAGAAAATCAACCCCCGTGGCGCGTGATCGGAGACGTAGGCTATCGCCGCCTTTTTCGAAAAAGCAATAGATACTGATCGGTACGGCTGCGTCAGAAATCCGCTGAATAATGTTGTCGGCCGTTGTTGAGTCGACCGGGACCGCTGAGCCTTTTCCAAGCTGATCATGCAGGTCAAGGCAGTTGCGGCGGGCCCGGTGATCGATGGGTGCGAGGCTCCAGGTAGGACAGCTGTCGACCAAGACTCGAAGCCCCAACCGGGAGCCTCGCCATGCTGTCCTACCCCGCCACGATTCCGTTGTCCAGCCGCACCCTGAACCACCTCGCCGACCGCATCCGCGGCCACCGCAAGCAGCGCCGATCACGATGGCGCCGCCTCGCACCCGGCCGGCAGGCACTGCTGGCTCTGGCCCATCTCCGCAACGGCGACACCTACACCCGACTCGCGGCCGGCTTCGAGATCGGCGTCGCCACCGCCTGGCGCTACGTCCAGGAAGCAATAGCCCTGCTCAGCTCGGCAGCCGACGACCTGGCCACCGCTATGCGACGCATCCGGCTACTGGCATACGCGATACTCGACGGCACACTGATGCCAATCGACCGGGTCGCCGAGCAGAAGCCCTACTACAGCGGCAAACACAAACGCCACGGCGTGAACGTGCAGGTCATCGCCGATGCCGCCGGCCGCCTCGTGTGGGTATCACCGGCACTGCCGGGGTCGGCACACGACCTGAGCGCCGCCCGCCATCACGGCATCATCGATGCCCTGACCAGCGCGGAGGTGATGACCTTCGCCGACAAGGGCTACCAAGGCGCCCACGGTAGCGTCCGCACGCCGTTCAAGCGGCGCCGCTTCCGGCCGAAACTGTCACGCAGGCAGAAGGCCGTGAACCGCGCCCACGCGAAGATCCGCGCCCGCGGTGAACGAGCGATCGCCACGCTCAAGACCTGGAAGATCCTGGCCAAGCTGCGATCCTGCCCACGCCGAGCCACCGCGATCGTCCAAGCCATCCTCGTCCTGCACCACGTCGAAGCGAACCGCTACGCAGGATGAAAATGGCTCACTCTTTTAAGGAGCGATTTTTGGTCTCATGGTGTCAGTTGAATCAGCGTGCGGCAGCCTGACGGCAATTGTCCGGGCTGACGGGATAATTCGGGAGTGCGCGGGAGACCCGCCCTATCCTGCGGCGTACCTCGCGATGCGGCACTGGGGCGCCGATGCGATCCCGAGCTGACACGCCGCCGGAAGGTTGATCACTATGACCTGGTTCTGGATCGCCTGTGGCACATCACTGCCGCTCGTCGCCACGTCAGCCGTCGTCCTTCTGAGGCGCCGACGTCGGATGGTCGATGCCGAGCCGGGGCGGGACGCGGTTGCGGCACGGGCGCGGCGGGCAATGGCCGAGATGGACAACCGGCGTCGGCGTTTCGGCAGAGGCGCGATCCGCGGTGGCGGCGGCGGTGGTGACAGGGGAACAATGTGCGACGCCGCGTACGGCTCGGACACCTCCGCCGGAGCCTAGCGAGGGAGCGGACCCCATGCGTGTACCGTTCGCTATGACAACCTGCCGCAGCGTGTTCGAGCAGGCTCCTCCTGTCGTATCGGAGCGCCGCTGATGCCTCGCCGTCCGGTCCCCGCCGATCCGTCGATCGGTGACCGCATCCGCGCCCGCCGCGAGCTGCGCGGGTGGAGCATCCGGTACGCGGCCAGCCGCGCCGGCATCTCGCACACATCCTGGTCGCGGATCGAGCGCGGTCAACAGCGCACCGACCGGTACATGATCGTGGACTTGGCCGCCGCGCTTGAGTGTTCGGTGGTCGACCTGACCGGGCAGGCGTACACCCCGGCGGATCGGCAGCTCGACGCCGCCCGCATCGACGCCGAACGGGTCTGGCGGGCCATGATGGACTCGCCCATGGACGCGCGATCCGGTGTGGCTGCCACGGTCGAGCAGGTGCACCGTGAGGCGACTCTGGTGCGGGACCTGTACGGGCGGTGTGACTACGCGGGCGCGCTGCGGCGGCTCGTCGATCTGGTGCCGGCGATGCACGGCCTGACCGATCGCCGGGCCGCCTTGGCGGAGATGGTGCCGGTGTACGGCGTCGCGATGGGCTCGCTCCTGAACGTAAGCTACCCGGCCCATGCCTGGCTGGCGGCGGAGCGCTGCGCCGAGGCGGCCGGGCTGCTCGACGCCCCTGTCGCTGTCGGCGTGGCGGCGGCCAACCGGGCGCGGGTGTCCGCCCACTCGGGGGCGTACCGGCCGGCGCGGGCGTGGTGCGACGCGGCGGCGGCCGACCTCGCGGGCAGCGCGGCGCAGGGAGCGTTGGACGTGCTGGGGTTTCTGCACCTGGCGCGGGCGCTGCACCTCGCCGGCCTTCGTGACCTTGTCGGCGCGGAGGAGCATCTCGCCGAGGCGGCGTTGATCGCCGCGCACACCGGGGAGACGGAGAGTTGGGATCTCGCCTGGGGGCCGCGGAACGTGGCGCTGTGGCGGATGGCGTTCCTGCTCGACACGGGGCGGCCGGAGGCGGCCATGGCGGCGGCGGCCGGAGTGGACCTGACCGGCCTGCCGGCAGTGCGGCAGGTGTACTTCTGGCTCGACATGGGACGCGCCGCCGAGGCGGTCGGCCGGGACCGCGAGGCGGTGCGGATGCTGCTCGCGGCCGAGCGTATCGGCCCACAGCACGCCCGCTCGTCGGTCGCGGCCCGCGAAACGGCGCGGTCGATGCTGCGGAGGGGATCGGTGTCACCGGAACTGCGGGGCCTCTGTGAACGAATGAGCCTCACGACGCAGTAGTGGTGCGTAGGCGTTCCAGTCGATCCGCACACATTCCGTAGCGTCCCGATCACAGGGATGCGGTGATCCGATCGCGTCTCTTTTCGGCGCGACGGTGGCGAGCCCATCGCCGTGCCTTCGTCGAAGGGACCATCGATGGGCAACCGGCGTGACCAGGGAGACAACCGAGGCGAGCAGGCGGAGGCCGCTGAGCAGGAGGCGGCGCGGCAGCGGATCATCGCGCAGGCCGAGGCGGACCGAACACCTGTCGAGGACACCACCCGCGCGGTGCCGGACCGGCGGTGGCGTCGTGACCGGTGAGCGGGTGCCGATCGGTCGACGCGTCGCCTACCTGCGGGTGCGCCGCAAGCTGTCGCAGCAGACGTTCGCCGACCGGCTGGGCAAGTCGAAGAGCTGGGTGGACAAGGTGGAGCGCGGCGTCCGGTCCCTCGAGCGGGTGTCGACGATCCGGGAGGTCGCGGCGGTGCTGCGGGTCGATGCCGCGACGCTGCTCGGCGACGATGCCCGGCCCGCCGAGGTGGCCGAGCGCGACGAGGGCGTGGCGCGCATCCGGGCGGCCCTGTCCACGTACGGGATGACGGCCGGCCGGGACGCACCGCCGGACCGGTGGGGTCGGGCCGTGGCGCACGCCTGGGACACCTACCGGCACGCCCGCTATCCGCAGCTCATGGAGCAGCTTCCGGCGTTGCTGACCGACGTCCAACGCGGGCAGGCGCGGGATCCACAGGCGGGCCGGGCGGTGGTGGTGGACGCGTACCGGGTCGCGGCGGCGCTGCTGACCAAGCTGGACGAGGCGAGTCTCGCCTGGCTGGCCGCCGACCGGGCGATGGCGGCAGCGGCGGGGGACCGGGTCCTGTCGGCCTGCGCGGCGGTGCAGCTCGGGCCGGTGCTGCGGGCGTCGGCGCGGGCCCGGTCGGTGCTGTTGGCCGCCGCGTACCGGGTCGCGCCGAGCGACAGCGATTCGGGTACGCCGGAAGAATTGTCGCTGTGCGGGACGCTGCTGGCGCAGGCGGCGTTGACGGCGGCGCGGACCGGCGACGGGCGTGCCGCCGGTGAGCTGTTGGACGAGGCGGCGGAGATGGCCGTCCGGGTGGGCGACGGGCACGACCATTGTCGGACCGCGTTCGGGCCGGCGGCGGTGGACGTGGCGCGGGCGGTCGCCGCCGTGGAACGGGGCGACGGTGCGGAGGCGGTGGCCCGGCACGAGGCGGCGATCGCGGGGGACGGGTGGCGGTGGCTGCCGCTGGAGCATCGCGCCGCGCATCTGGTGGACGCCGCGCGGGCGTACCTCATGGTGGGTGAAGCCGAGCGCGCGGCGAACGCCCTGGCCCGGGCGAAACACCTCGCGCCCGCCGAGGTCCGCCACCGCCCCACCGCGCGCGCCCTGACCGCCCAGATCTCGACCGAAGCGCCGATCTTGGAGTTGTGGCACCTCCGATAAGGAGCGAAACCGGCATACTGTGGCACCACAAGCCCAAGATCGACGAAGGCGGGCCACGCAACGACTGGTCACGCGGTATTCGTGAGTTCAAACTCCGCTGTTGTCACGACTTCGGAGGGTGAAACTCATCGGTCGGTCGTGACTTGTCGCACTGGGCCTGCGCCTCCGCCATCCGCAGGATTGACGTCAACCGATCAGCCGGTGGAGGCAACCGACATGGACGAACGGTACGACTCGTACTGCGCGGTCGATCCGCTCTTCTACGACTCGCTGGCCGGCACCACGACCGAGGCCGGCGGCTACCTCACCGGCCCGGTGCCGGAGGGCTGGGAATGCGAGGTCAAGGACGACTGGATGATCCACGGACCGGTCGGCGGATCGCTCCCCGCGCAGGGCTGGAAGATCCACGTGTCGGCCCGGCTGGACAACGCGGAGCGCGTCCTTCACCGGGTGGCCGAATACTGCCGGCCCCGCGGCATCCCGTTCAAGCACCTGCGCGGCCCGCGCCTGCTGCTCATGCGCAACAGCAAGTACGCCCGGCGCGGCGCCAGCGGGAAGTTCGTCACCGTCTACCCGCGCGACGACGCCGAGCTGGAGCTGACGGCCAAGGAGCTCGCCGGCCTCCTCGACGGCGAGCAGGGGCCGTACATCCTCAGCGACCTGCGCTACGGCGACGGCCCGGTCTACCTGCGCTACGGCGGTTTCGCCGCCCGCTACTGCGTCTCCGCCGACGGGCAGACCGTGCCGGCGATCGAGAACCCGGACGGCGTCCTGGTGCCCGACCGGCGGGACCCGGTGTTCCACGTGCCGGAGTGGGTGCCCCTGCCCGACTTCCTCGCCCCGCACCTGGCCGCCCGGAACGCGGCGACGACGACCGACCTGCCGTACCGGATCGAGAAGGTGATCCACTTCTCCAACGGCGGCGGCCTGTACGAGGCCCGCGACACCCGCACCGACCAGCGGGTGGTGCTCAAGGAGGCGCGCCCGCACGCCGGGCTGGACGCCACCGGCGCCGACGCGGTGAGCCGGCTGCGCCGTGAGGCGGCGACGCTCCGGCGTCTGGCCGACGTGCCGCACCTGGTGCGGGTGCACGACGAGTTCAGCTTCGGCGGGCACGAGTTCCTGGCCCTGGCGTTCGTCGAGGGCCGCCCGCTCAACCAGGTGGTGGTGGAGCGGTACCCGCTGGTCAACGCCGACGCCGACCGGGCCGACTACACCCGCTGGGCGCTCGACGTGCACCGCCAGGTGGCCGAGGCGGTCGCCGCCATCCACGCGCACGGCGTCGTCTACGGCGACCTGCACATGTTCAACGTCATGGTCGGCGACGACGGCGCGGTGACCCTGATCGACTTCGAGGTCGCCGCCGACGTCGCCGAGGCGACCCGGCCCGCGCTGCGCAACCAGGCGTTCGCCGCGCCGCGCGACCGCACCGGCGTCGACGTCGACCGGTACGCGCTGGCCTGCCTGCGCCTCGCCCTGTTCCTGCCGCTGACCGCGATGCTGCGGCTCGCGCCCGCCAAGGCGGCGCACCTGGCCGACGTGGTCGCCGAGAACTTCCCGGTGCCGCGCGAGCTGCTGGACGAGGCGGTCCAGGTGATCGTGGGCGAGCGGCCGGCGGACCTCACGCGTGCCGTCACGATCGACCCGGACGACTGGCCCGGCCTGCGCGACCGGCTCGCCGAGGCGATCACCGCGAGCGCCACCCCGGAACGCGACGACCGGCTCTTCCCCGGCGACATCCGCCAGTTCGCCGGCGCCGACGGCGGGCTCAACCTCGCGTACGGCGTGGCCGGGGTGCTCTGGGCGTTGAACGCCAGCGGCGCCGGCACCGACCCCGCGCACGAGCGGTGGCTGATCGACCGGGTACGCGAACCCGCCTCCGGCAGCCGCCTCGGCCTCTACGACGGACTGCACGGCATCGCGTACGTGCTGGAGCTGCTCGGCCACCGGGACGAGGCGCTGCGCCTGCTCGACCTCTGCCTCGACCAGCCCTGGACCGAGCTGCGCGACGACCTGACCGGTGGGCTGTCCGGGATCGCGCTGAACCTGGCCCACTTCGCCGCGCTCACCGGCGAGCGGCGGTACGCCGACGCCGCCCGACGGGCCGTCGACGTGGTGGTCGGCCGGCTCGGCGACGTCGAATCGGTCGCCGAGGTCAGCGGCGGGCAGCATCCGTACGCGGGGCTGGCCCGTGGCGGGGCCGGCGTGGCGCTGATGCTGCTGCGGATGTACGAGCGGTCCGGCGAGGCCGACCTGCTCGACCACGCGCGCACCGCGCTCCGTCAGGACCTGCGCCGCTGCGTCCGCCGCGACGGCGGGCACCTGGAGGTCAACGAGGGCTGGCGGACCATGCCCTACCTGGCCGAGGGGAGCGTCGGCATCGGGCTGGTGCTCGACCGGTACCTGCGCCACCGGCCCGACGACGAGCTGCGCGACGAGGCCACCGCGATCCGTCGCTGCGCCGACTCCCCGTTCTACGCGCAGTCCGGCCTCTTCGCCGGACGCGCCGGGATCGTCGCGTACCTCGCCGAGCGCGGCGACCGGGACGCGGCCCGGCAGCAGGCCCGGTTGCTCGGCTGGCACGCCCTGCCGTACCGGGACCGGACCGCCTTCCCCGGCGACCAGCTCCTGCGGCTCTCCATGGACCTGGCCACCGGCACCGCCGGAGTGCTCGCCGCGCTCGCCGCGACCCGGCCGGACGACCCGCTCCACCTGCCGTTCCTGACTCCGCTGCCCGACGCGACGCGCGTCGCGGGCACGGACCGGGCGGCCACCGACCCCCCGGCTTCCCCGGGGCGACCCCGCACCGACGTGACCGGAAGGAGGTGAATCGACATGGCCCTGCTCGACCTCCAGGGGATGGAGCTGCCGGCCGCCGAGCGTACCGGCGGTGGCAGCCGCGCCAGCCTGCTGCTCTGCGGCGACAGCTCGCTGAGCGTCACCACCTGCAACTGATCCGTCCGACGACCGACGTCAACGTCACCCGAGAGAAGTGAGGAAACGACATGGCCCTGCTCGACCTCCAGGGAATGGAACTGCCGGCCGCCGAGCGTACCGGCGGTGGCAGCCGCGCCAGCCTGCTGCTCTGCGGCGACAGCTCGCTGAGCGTCACCACCTGCAACTGACCATCAGTCGCTTGGCCCCGGACCGGCGTGAGCCGGCCCGGGGCCCGCGCCCGTGGGAGGACCGATGACCCCCGCCGACCGGCTGGCGCTTCGCGCCGTGGCCTTCGCCGGATGGTGGACACCGACGTTGGCGGTGCTCGCCGTGGTCGAGGCCGCGGCCGAGCTGGCGCTGCCCGCCGTCCTGGGCCGCGCGGTGGACGCCGTGGTCGGTGCGGCGCCGCAGTCGTCGTCCGGCCGGTGGATCGTCGTGGTCGCCGTGCTGGTGCTGGTGCTGATCGGCACGCGGGCCGCACAGGACTACGGCGGTGGCGTGGCCGGGGCCCGTTCGGTGGCCGCGCTGCGGCACGCCCTGGTCCGGCACCTGTTCACGCTCGATCCGCGCACGGTGGCCCGCCGACCGGTGGGTGATCTGGTCGGCCGGCTGGTCGGGCAGGTCGCCGACGCCGGGCAGGCCGCTCCGGCGGTGGTCCTGGCCGGCAGCGTGCTGCTGCCACCGCTGGGCAGCCTGGTCGCGCTCACCCTGATCGACCCGTGGCTCGGCCTGACCTTCGTGGTGGGGCTGTTGCTGCTGGCCCTGCTGCTGCGGCGCTTCGTCAGCGAGGCGTCCGACGCGGTCGCCGGCTACCAGCGGGCGCAGGGGGACCTGGCCGGAAGGCTCGTCGAGGCGCTGGCCGGCGCCCGGACCATCGCCGCCGCCGGCACCGCCGAGCGGGAGGTCGACCGGGTGCTCACCCCGCTGCCGGAGTTGCACCGCCACGGCGTACGCACCTGGCGGGTGCTCGCCGGGGCGTCCGCCCGGGGCGCGCTGCTGAACCCGCTGCTGCAACTGGCGGTCGTGGCGGTCGGCGGAGTGGCGCTGTCGGCCGGGCGGCTGACCCCCGGCGAGCTGCTCGCCGCCCTGCAGTACGCGGCGATCGGCGCCGGGCTGGGTGCCGCGATCGCCGCCGTCAACACCGCCGTACGGGTCCGCGCCGGCTGCGCCCGGGCCGCCGAGATCCTCGACGAACCGGCCCGTCGGCACGGCGCCCGGGACCTGCCGCCCGGGTCGGGTCGGCTGGACCTGTGCGGGGTGCACGTGCGTGGTGACGACGGCCGGCCGCTGCTCGACCGGGTCGACCTGCGGGTGCCGGGCGGGACGCTGCTCGCCGTGGTCGGCCCGTCCGGCGCCGGCAAGTCCCTGCTCGCGGCCGTGGCCGGCCGGCTGCGTGACCCGGACGCCGGCGAGGTACGCCTGGACGGCGTGCCACTCGGGGAGTTGTCGCCGGCGGCGCTCGGCCGGGCGGTCGGCTACGGCTTCGAGCGGCCGGTGCTGGTGGGGGAGACCGTCGGCGCGGCCGTCGGCTGCGGCGCCGACCCGGTGCCGTTGGCCCGCGCGGCGCAGGTCCACGACGTGGTGCGGCTGCTGCCCGAGCGCTACCGCACCCCGCTGGCCGGGCTGGCTCTCTCCGGTGGTGAGCGGCAGCGCCTCGGCCTGGCTCGCGCGCTGCGGGCCGAGCGGCTGCTGATCCTCGACGACGCGACGTCCAGCCTGGACACGGTCACCGAGCACCGGGTGGTGGACGCGCTCACCGGCCCGCACGACCGGCGTACCCGGGTGGTGGTGAGCCATCGCGTCGGCACCGCGGCCCGCGCCGACCTGGTGGCCTGGGTGGACGGCGGCCGGGTGCGGGCGGTGGCCCCGCACGAGGCGCTCTGGGCCGATCCGGCCTACCGGGCGGTGTTCCGGTCGTGACCACGGTGGGCGCGGCGATCCGGGCGGCGCTGTCGGCGCGGCGTGGCCCGCTGCTGTGCCTGGCCGGCTGGTCGTTGGCCGAGGCGCTGCCGGCGGCGTTGACCGGCCTGCTGACCGCTCGGGCCGTGGACGAGGGGTTCCTGGCCGGCCGGCCCGGCGTCGGGCTCCTCTGGCTGGGTCTGCTGGCGGTCGCGGTGCTGGTCGGCGCGTTCGGCACCCGACAGGCGTACGGGCTGCTGGGTGCGGTGGTGGAGCCGTTCCGTGACGACCTGCTGCGGCGGGTGGTGGCGGGGGCGCTGGCCGGTGCGACCGACGGTCGGGTCGACGACGCGGCGGTGACCCGGCTGACCCACCAGGTGGAGATGGTCCGGGACACCTGGGCCGGCCTGCTGATGGTGGTCCGCGGCTTCGTGTTCGCCGCCGGCGCCGCCGTGATCGGCCTCTGTTCCCTGGCCGCTCCGGTCGCGCTGCTGGTCGCCGGGCCGGTGCTGGCCGGCCTTCTGCTCTTCGCGGCCGCCCTGCCGGCGATGGTGGCCCGCCAGCGCGAGTACGTCCTGGCCGGTGAGCGACTCGGCCGGGACGCGATCGTGGCGGTGGCCGGGCACCGTGACGTGACGGTCAGCGGGGCCGGGGACCGGGTCGTCGGCTGGCTCGGCGGTCACGTCGACGCGCAGGCCCGGGTGGAGCGACGCCTGGCCGTCATGGCCGCCGCGCGCAGCCTGAGCCTGGCCGTCGGCGGCTGGCTCCCGGTGCCCCTGCTGCTGCTGGCCGGCCCGTGGCTGCTGCGGCAGGGTCTCGGGCCGGGTGCGCTGCTCGGGGCGCTGGTCTACGTCGTCCGTGGCATCCAGCCGGCGCTGCACACGCTGTTCCAGGGGGTGGCCGCCGGCGGTCTCCGGTTCGTGGTCACCCTCGACCGGCTGCTGCGCACGTGCGTGCCTCCGCAGCGGTCGGGGGGAGCGGCGAGCCCGTCGTCGCGCGATCCGGGCACGCCCGCGTTGTCGCTGCGGGCGGTGACCTTCCGGTACGGGCCGCACGCCGAGCCGGTGCTGGACGGCTTCGACCTGACCGTGCCGGCCGGCGACCACCTGGCGATCGTCGGCGCGAGCGGAATCGGCAAGTCCACTCTCGCCGGGTTGATGGCCGGGGTGCTGCATCCGGAGTCCGGCTCGGTCCACGTGGCGGGGACGTCGACCGCCGGTGCCGGCACGGCCGAGCTGGCGGCCCACCGGGTGCTCATTCCGCAGGAGGCGTACGTGTTCACCGGCACGGTCCGGGACAACCTGCGCTACCTGCGGCCCGGCCTCGACGACGCGGCCGTGCTCCGGGCGGCGGACCGGTTGGGGCTGGCCGACCTGGTGGCCCGGCTCGGCGGCCTCGACGCGACCCTGCGGACGGCCGGCCTCTCCGCCGGCGAGCGCCAGCAGCTGGCACTGCTCCGCGCCTGGCTGTCGCCGGCGCCGCTGGTCGTCCTCGACGAGGCGACCTGCCACCTGGACCCCGCCACCGAGGCGCGCCTGGAAGCGGCCTTCGCCGCCCGACCCGGCACCCTCGTGGTGATCGCGCACCGGATCAGCTCGGCGGCACGTGCCCGCCGAGTGCTGCTGCTCGACGGCGGGCACGCCCACCTGGACAGCCACCGGGGGCTGCTGGCCGTCTCGGCGGCCTACCGGGAACTGGTGGGCTACTGGGCGGGCGAGGGCTCAGATCCAGCAGGACTCCCGGGCGATCCGCACGGCTTCCAGGCGGGTCCGCGCCCCGGTCTTCGCCATGACATGGGACAGGTGGTTGCGGACCGTTCCCGGTGACACGCCCAGCTTCTGGGCGATCTCCCGCACCGGCATGCCGTCGGCCGCCACGTCGAGCACCTCCCGCTCGCGTGGGGTCAGCGGATTGTCGGCGACGTCGAGCGCGGCGACGACCAGGTCCGGGTCGAGCACCGGCTGACCGTCGGCGACCTCCCGGACTCCGTCCGCGATCCGCTCCGGCGGCACGTCGCGGTCGAGGAAGCCGATCCACCCGTGATGCTCGGCGAGCACCGCCCGCACCCGTCCGGCCCGACGCCGGTCCACCAGCACCAGCACCCGGCCGCCGTGATTGCCGTCCGCCACGGCGGCGAGCGGTGCCAACCGTTCGACCGGTACGACGTCGACGTCGACGACGGCGACGTCCGGGCGTTCGTCCAGGAGCGCGGCGTGGACGGCGTCGGCGGTGTCCGCCTCAGCGACGACATCGATGTCGCCCTGTGCGCAGAGCAGGTGGGCGAGCGCCCCCCGGACCAGCCGTCCCTCGAGCGCGAGCAGTGTGCGGACCATGTCGACTCCCAGCCACGACCCCCGCCTTCCTGACACGTAATGTGAACGGTCGATAACCAACCGTCAGGAATCCTATTTGCATCACTGTCCCGGCGACACCCGTGTCCGGGTGTCGAGAATCAGATCCAGCCGGCGTCCTGGGCGCGCTGCACCGCCTCCCACCGGTTCCGCCCGCCGGCCTTGCGCAGCAGGCTGGACAGGTGGTTGCGGACGGTGCCCGGGGCGAGGTGCAGCACCTCGGCGATCTCCCGGCTCGGCAGGCCCTTCGCGGCGACGGCGGCCACCTCGCGTTCCCGGTCGCTGAGCGGGTTGACCACGGTGTCCAGGGCGGCGAGCGCGGTCACCGGGTCGGTGGTGCGGCGTCCCTCGGCGACCGCTCGTAGCCGGGCGAGCATCTCCTCCGGCGGCACGTCCTTGGCGACGACCGCGCGGGCGCGCAGTCGCATCGCCGAGCGCAATACCCGGGCCGTCGGCCGGTCCGTCAGCACCACGACCGCGCAGTCCGGCACCGCGGCGCGCAGCGCCGGCACCACCGTGGACATCTCGTTCTCCGCGGTGAGGTCGACCAGGGCGAGGTCGGGACGGGAGCCGGCGAGGCGGCACATGTCGTCGGGATCGGCGGCGCACTCCCGTACCACCTCGAAGTCGCCTGCCGCCGCGACCACCCCGGCCACGAGCGTGCGGCACAACCCCGGTTCGCCGAGCACGGCGACCCGGACCGCCGGCGCCCGTCCGGGTGAGGATTCGCGTGGAGTATCACTCACGGGATCACTCTGCCCGACGCGGCGTCACCGGTAACCCCCCTCGCCGGGACATTCCCGACGGTCCCGGCATGTGGGCAGGTTCTCCGTCGATCGGTTCGGCGCATCCGGCCGGTCGCGGCGCAATCAGCGGGCGAGCGCGGCGGCCAGCCGGCGGACCGCCTCGTCCATCTGCTCCGGCGGGGCGGCGGCGTAGGTGAGACGCAGGTGCGGCGCCGGCGGCTCGGCGGCGTGCCGCCGCGGGGCACGTCGCGCGGGACCAGCGACGGCAGGTGCCGGTTCAGCGCCGGGAGCAGCGCACCCGCGGCGGCAACGCGCGACCGCGCGGGTACGCCCAGGCCCACCCCGGACCGGCCGCCCAGCGGTGGTGATCCCACCGCCATGGGAACACCGCGGGATCCGCCTGGGCCGGCGCCCGGTCGCCTGCTCAAGGGGCCGCCCGTGCTTGACCCGCCTTGCGCCGGAACCTAAACTAACTAGCTGTTAACGCTAACAGCGGCGTCAGTCGATGAGGGCCGACGGGTCATTGACGCCGGGGTCAAGGGCAGTCCCCAGGGCGACGCTGGAGGGGCGGTGCCGACCGGTCCGGACCGGACCGGGGCGCGCGCGTATCACCACCACCAGCCAGGAGGACGCAGAATGACGCACGACCAGAATGGGCCGGTCAGCGGCGAGCGGCGATTGCTGAGCCGGAGAGCCGTCCTGATGACGATGGGGGCCGTGCCGGTCTCGGCAGCGGCGACCACGCTGCTGGGAGCCACCGGAGCTTCGGCCGCGCCGGCGACCATCAACCTGTCGGCGCAGCGGCAGACGATCAAGGGCTACGGCGCCATGACCCACGCGGCCTGGATCGGCGACCTGACGGCCGCCCAGCGGGAGACGGCGTTCGGCACCGGCGAGGGGCGGCTGGGCTTCTCCATCCTGCGGATTCCCGTTGGCGAGAGCTCGGCTGACTTCGGCCGTGACCTCGCGACGGCGAAGCGCGCGGCCGAACTGGGGGTGACCGTCTTCGCCTCGCCGTGGAACCCGCCCGCCAGCATGATCGAGACCTTCACCCGCGGCAGCCAGACCAACGCGAAGCGGCTCCGCTCCAGCTCGTACGCCGCCTATGCGCAGCACCTCAACGACTTCACCACGTACATGCGCAACAACGGGGTGTCCCTGTACAGCATCTCCGTGCAGAACGAGCCCGACTACGCACACGACTGGACGTGGTGGACCTCCGCCGAGATGGTCAGGTTCCTGCGGGAGAACGCCGGCTCGATCAGCACCCGGGTCATGGCGCCCGAGTCGTTTCAGTACATCAAGTCCATGTCCGACCCGATTCTCAACGACCCCACGGCGCTGGCCAACGTGGACATCATCGGGGCCCACCTCTACGGGACGTCGTACTCGAACTTCCCGTACCCCCTCTTCAAGCAGAAGGGTGCGGGCAAAGAGCTGTGGATGACCGAGGTCTACTACCCGAACAGCAACGCCAACTCGGGCGACGCCTGGCCCGAGGCGCTCGACGTGGGCGAGCACATCCACCGCGCCATGGTGGACGCCGAGTTCCAGGCGTACGTCTGGTGGTATCTGCGGCGCAGCTACGGCCCCATGCGGGAGGACGGTCAGGTCAGCAAGCGTGGTGCCATGATGGCCCACTTCGCCCGGTTCGTCCGGCCCGGCTACACCCGGATCGACGCGACGGCGAACCCGGCGTCGAACGTCTACGTCTCGGCGTACCGGGGCGGCAACACCGTCGTCATCGTCGCCGTCAACAAGAACACCTCCTCGGTGAGCCAGCAGTTCACCCTGTCGGGCACCACCGCTTCCGGCAGCGTCTCGAACTGGCTGACCGACGCGAGCCGGACCGTCGCGCCCCAGGGCGCGCTCACCATGTCGAACGGCTCCCTCACCGTCACCCTGCCCGCCCGAAGCATCATGACCTTCGTGACCAGCACGAACGACGCTCCGCCGCCCACCCCGACCCCGACCCCGACCCCGACCCCCACGCCCACCGTCACCCCGACCCCGGGTGGGGGCACGGGTCCCCGGGTCGCCTACACGATGAACTCCTGGGGCTCCGGCTTCACGGCCAGCATCGACATCACCAACACCGGCACCTCGGCGATCAACGGCTGGACGTTGGCCTTCAACCTGCCCTCGGGCCAGTCGATCACCTCGGGCTGGGGTGCCACCTACTCGCCGTCCAGCGGTCAGGTGAGCGCCCGCAACGTCGACTACAACGCCGCGATCGCCCCCGGGGCCACCATCAACATCGGTTTCCAGGCCAACACCAGCGGCAACACCGCTGAGCCGACTGCCTTCACCCTCAACGGCGTCGCCTGCACGGTGGTCTGATCGTTGCGACGCAGGGCCACCCACCCTGGAGATTGACCAGAACCGAGTGCGGCCCCTCCGGCGACGGAGGGGCCGCACCCTTCTCATCGGGCGTGCCGGGGCATGCCCGGGCCGAACGCGACTGACGCGGGCGACGACTCATGTCTCTGCAAAAAACCTGCAAACGCCAACCCTTGCCCTGGGCGAAAGCGCTTTCTTACGATTGCGTCACATCGATGTTTCATTTGCGGGCCGGGCACCGCGAATGGAGGAACGCCGCTGGCGGCGCGCCTGATCGCGTCGCGGCAATTCACCTTTCCTGTTCGGCGACAGCCGGTCGATCCGGCATGCGCGAAAACGAAACGAGGCGTCAATGAGACGACCAGTCGCACTGCGACTTCAGGCCACGTTGGCCACGGCGGTGGTGGGGGTCGCGGTCGCCGTGGCCATGCCGACCCCGCAGGCGTCGGCGGCGGCCGGGACCGCCACCGGCTACGCGACCCAGAACGGCGGGACCACCGGCGGCGCGGGCGGGCAGACGGTACGCGCCACCACCGGGACCGCGATCCACACCGCGCTCTGCAACCGGGCCAGCAGCAGCACCCCGATCATCATCGAGGTCTCCGGGACCATCAACCACGGCAACACCGCCAAGGTGTCGGGTTCGAGCTGCAACACCGCGGCCGGCGTGATCGAGCTGAAGCAGATCAGCAACGTCACCATCATCGGGGTGGGCGGCGGTGCGGTCTTCGACCAGCTCGGCATCCACATCCGAGACTCGCGCAACATCATCATCCAGAACGTCACGGTGCGGAACGTGAAGAAGTCGGGCTCGCCCACCTCCAACGGCGGCGACGCCATCGGCATGGAGAGCACGGTCCGCAACATCTGGGTGGACCACGTCACGCTGGAGGCGTCGGGCGGCGAGGCGGAGGGCTTCGACGGCCTGTTCGACATGAAGGACGACACCCAGTACGTGACGTTGTCCTACAGCATCCTGCGCAACTCCGGCCGCGGCGGTCTCATCGGCTCCAGTGAGAGCGACCGGTCGAACGGCTTCATCACGTTCGACCACAACCTCTACGAGAACATCGACTCCCGCACGCCGCTGCTGCGCGGCGGTGTCGCGCACATGTACAACAACCACTACTCCGGCCTGCACGAGTCCGGCATCAACTCCCGCGCCGGCGCCCGGGCCAAGGTGGAGAACAACTACTTCCGCAACTCCAAGGACGTGCTCGGCACGTTCTACACCAACGAGCGCGGCACCTGGCAGGTCAGCGGCAACATCTTCGACAACGTGACCTGGTCGGCCGCGGGTAACGAGAACTACCCGGCCGGGCCGAACCCGACGTCCACCACCACCGTCAGCATTCCCTACTCGTACCGACTGGACGGCGCGAGCTGCGTGCCGGACATCGTCCGGCAGACGGCGGGCGCCAACACCGGCCTGCGGGTGTCGGACGGCAACTGCACGCCGCAGTCCCCGCCGCCCACCACGGCGACGCCGACCACGCCCGCGCCGACCACGCCGCCGCCGACGACCACCAGCCCGCCGCCGACCGGCGGGACCAACCTGAGCCTCGCCTCGGGCGCCGGCGCCGACGGCTCCAGCAAGGCCGACGGCACCAGCTACGGCAACGTGCGCGACGGCAACCTGAGCACCTGGTGGTCGCCGTCCGGGTCCACCGGCACCATCTCGATCAAGTGGGGCTCGGCCACCACGGTGTCGCGAGTGGTCATCCGCGAGCCGTCCGGCACCCAGGGTTCGATCGGGTCCTGGCAGCTCGTCAACAACGACACCGGCGCCGTGCTGGCCTCCGGCAGCGGGGCGGGCGCCACCAGCTTCGCCGCCACCTCACTCAAAAAGATCAACTTCAAGATCAACAGCTCGAACGGTACGCCGAAGGTCGGCGAGTTCGAGACGTACGCCGGCTGACCGGCGGAACGAAGGCGGGGGCGGCCGTTTCGGCCGCCCCCGCCTCCGCGTGTCCCTCCGTCAGAGGGTGAGCACGACGTGGCGATGTGCTCGCCCCTTGCTGACGTTGTGCGGCGAAGCCGTCAGCGCTGGAGGGTCAGCAGGCCCGGCCGGTAGGGCAGCAGGCCGTAGTCGCCGCCGGAGTTGGGGGAACGGCCCTGGTAGAGCAGTTGCAGGTTGCAGGGGTCGACGGTGAAGGTCTGGTCCGCGGTGGTGCGGATCAGTTCGCCGTGGCTGATGTCGTTGGTCCAGGTGGCGCCGCTGTTGGCCTTGCCCGCGAACGGGTTGCTCTCGGTGGCGGCGTTCGGGGTCCACGAGCCGCCCAGGCTGGTGGCGGTGAAGGAGCGGAAGTAGCGGCCCTGGGAGCCGATGGCCTCGACGATCATGAGGTATCGGGTCTGACCCTGCAGCTTGTAGACCTGCACGGCCTCGAACAGGTTGTTCGTGC
Source organism: Micromonospora sp. NPDC049282 (assembly GCF_043197045.1). Classification (NCBI taxonomy): domain Bacteria; kingdom Bacillati; phylum Actinomycetota; class Actinomycetes; order Micromonosporales; family Micromonosporaceae; genus Micromonospora; species Micromonospora sp. NPDC049282. The sequence continues at coordinate 351,421 of NZ_JBICSL010000004.1, read as the reverse complement.
TGTCGCTCATGATGGTGGTGTAGTTGGAGCCGAAGTTGCCGGGGAAGTTCCCGATCGGCATGCTGGCGCGGTAGATCTTGCCGTTGTCACCGGCGAAGAACAGGTACATGTTCTGGTCGTCGGCGATGACGGTCTGGTCGATCGGGCCGGTGCCGGAGCCGGAGATGCTGCCGGTGAACAGCGGCTGCGCCGACGACCAGCCGTTGGGGTTGGTCGGGTCGCTCGACGTCTTGTAGGAGAACGCGGTTGGCCCCCACTGGTAGGTGAGCACCCAGATGTTGCGCGGGGCGAAGTAGAACAACGTCGGCGCGACGGTGCCCTGCGACATGCCGTTCTGGCTGGCCGAGGCCATCTCCGACCAGTTCGAGAACAGACCGAAGTTCATCGACCCCCACGACGAGCCGGTGTTGTGCGTGGTGGCGTAGACCAGGTGCTTGCCGTTGTAGGGGGCGACGGTGAAGTCCTTCAGCGACACCCAACCCGACTTCGGCTGCGCCAGCGCGCCGGTCGAGGACCACCGGTAGCTCGACGGCAGGTTGCACGTGCCGGTCGGCGGCGGCGTGGTCGTCGGCGTCGGGCCGGGCGTGGGCGAGTTCGTCGGCGACGTGGTCGGCGAGCTGGTCGGCGACGTGGTCGGAGTGGTGCCGCCGGTGCAGGTGACCCCGTTGAGCGCGAAGCTGGTGGGGGCGGGGTTGCTGCTGGTCCAGGCGCCGTTGAAGCCGAACGAGACGGTCCCGTTGGTGGGGATGGCGCCGTTGTAGCTGACGTTCTTCGCGGTGACCGCGGCGCCGCTCTGGGTCACGGTGGCGTTCCAGGCCTGGGTGACGGTCTGGCCGGCGCCGTAGTTCCAGTTCAGCGTCCAGCTCGACAGCGCGTCACCGAGGTTGGTGATGGCGACCTCGGCGCCGAAACCGCCGCCCCACTGCGACGACACGGTGTACTTCACCGAACAGCCGGCTGCTGCGGCACCGGCCGGCAGCGCCGCGACGACCCCCGTGGTGGCCAGCAGCACGGCACCGGCCGAGGCCAGGCCGACATTGGCGGCCCTGAATCTAGGCATAACGCTTCCTCCTGTGGTGGTGGCGGCCCGTGCACTCGCTGAGGTGATTGTGTTGTGAACGCTAACAGCCGCATCAGGCATGTTACGGGAGCGCTCCCATGCGCTCAATGGGCGAAATTTCGAGATGACGAGGCCCGATACCCGGCCGGTCGAGCATGAGGCCGGCGGTGGACATAAGCGACAGCGCGCCGCTGCCTTTACGATCAACAGAAAGCGGGGTGGGTCAGGGAGCGGTGCAGGGGGTGCCGTCGGCGGTGCAGGACTCCGGGCCGTTGTGCAGGGGATCCGGGTCGCGGACGTCGAACCGGATGGTGGTCGACCCGCCGGGCGGCAACTCGGCGCCGGTGAACGTCACCACCGAGCCGTCCTGCGCCGCCTCGGCCCCGTCGACCGAACCCACCGTGGCGCCGTCGCCGATCGTCACGGTCACCGTCCACTCCGGGCGGGGCGCCGGGCCGGGGTTGCGCAGCACCACCTCGCCCCGATAGCCGAACACCCGGTCGGTGACCGTCTGGTAGGTCGCGGTCAACGGGACGGCGGCGGGCGGCGTCGGGCTCGGCGTACGGCTGGGGGAGCGGGACACCGACGGCGAGGGGGAGGCGCTGCGGCGGCTGGCGCTCGGCGTGGGCCGGGCGGTCGTGGGCCGCGGCGACGCGCTGGTGGTGGCGGGCATGACCAGCGGCGGCGCGGATGGGGGCGGCCCGGCCGGGGCGGGTGGGGTGTCCCGGGTCGCCCACAGCACTGCGCCGGTGGCGGTGGCGGTGGCGAGCACCGTCACCACGCCGGCGATCAGCAGGACCCGCTTGCGGGACCGGCCACGACTCGCGACGAGCAGGGGGACGATCGGCAGTTCCGCGGTCAGCCCGCCCTCGGCGCGGCGCAGGTCCACCTCCTGGAAGGCCAGCCAGTCCAGGATCGCCGGCAGCCGCCCGGTCAGCGCCCGCTCGTGCTGCTCGGCGCGGGCGTCCGCGTCCCAGTCACCCTCCTCCAGGACCTCGCGTACGGAGAGCCGGGCGCCGTGCGCGGTCGGGTGGAGATCGCAGGCCAGGCGGGTGGCCCGGCCGGCTTCCCGGCACCGCACCACCAGCCGCCGTGGGGCGCGCAGCTCGACCAGTTCCACCTCGGTGTCGGCGTCGTAGCCGGGCAGCGCAGCGGTCGCCAGGATCCAGCGGTCGTCCTGTGGCGTGCTGTCGGCGAACCACTTGGCCAGCAGGACCCGCTCGGTCAACGCCTGCCAGACGCGGGCGGGCGGGTGGAACAGGTCGACCTCGGTGGCGATCTCGATCACGCGGAGACTCTAGGGCCTGTGTCAAGGCGGGCAGCGGTCACTCCGACCCGCCGTCGTGCCACCGCGCCCGCCAGGCGGCCTCGCTCTCCTCGGCGCTGATCCGCTCCTGGTGCACCACCCGCCGCAGCGCGGCGCGCTCGTCCGCGAAGACCACCAGCTCGACCGCGACCAGCGCCACGCAGATGACGGTGAGCAGGGCGAGCGCGCCGAGCGCCGGCAGGCGCCGGCCGAACGGCAGCGCCACCGCCAGCACCACCAGGGTGCCGACCCGGGTCCACGACAGCGTCCGCAGCGTGCGCCACTGGAACGCCACGTTGGCGGCGAGGTAGACCATCACGCCGACGAACAGCAGCGGCACGGCCGGGCCGTGGCCTCGTTCCGCCACGCCGCCGACCGGGTCGGTGACGGTCCGGACCAGCTCCTCGGCGCCGAGCGCGAACAGGATCACCCCGGCGATCATCGGTAGGTAGAGGTAGGCGTACGCGTCGCGGGCCATGGCCACCCGCGGATGGCCCTTGGCGGCGTGCAGCGCGATCCGGGCGGCCGGTCCGATCATGTCGAAGTGCACCCACCAGAGCGCGGCGGTGAACAGGATCCCGCAGACCGCCGCCGGGATGGCCGGCCAGGTCACCGGCTTGCCGAGCAGGTTGCCGCCGACTCCGACCGAGATGACCGACTCACCCAGCGCGATGATCAGGATCAGGTCGTACCGTTCGGTCCAGTGCTCGGCGGAGGTGATCTTCCAGCCGTCGGTGCCGGCCAGCACGCCGCTGCTGTACTGCACCGCGACGACGGCGATCCACAGCCCGTCCCGCAGCCACGGCCCGGTCTGTGGGTCGACGTGCGGGGGTAACAGTGCGGCCACCAACAGCAGGCAGGTCGAGAGCAGCACCTCGGGCAGGAACAGCCACACCTTGCGCCGCGCCGGTGGATCGTCGCGCGTGGCGTACCAGTAGAGCGACGTGTGCACGATCCGGATCACCACGTAGCTGACCGTGACCAGGATCGGGCCGGCGGCTCCCTGGCCCAGGTCACCGAAGGTCTGCGGCAGGGCCAGCGCGAACGTGAACAGCGCGATCATGCCGACCACCATGAGGATCGGCACGAAGCCCTCGCCCAGCCGCAGCCGGGCCGCCACCGCGCTGTGCACCACCCAGCACCACCACAGCACCGCGAGCACCAGCAGCGCGTGCAGCAGCTCCCGCACGGTCACGTTGGCGGCGGTGGCCCGGGTGATGATGAAGAAGGACACCACGAAGACGAGGTCGAAGAAGATCTCGAACTTGTCCACCCGGGTGGCGGGGGCGACCTGCGCCGCGGGCCCGAGCCCCTTGCGCCACCGGTCGCCGCCCACCGGCCGAGTGTGTCAGCCCAGCTCAGCCGCTATGCGGGATTTGCCGGGCAGTCCCCCGGCCGCCGGGGTGGCGTGGGCGAGCACGTCGCGCAGCACGTCGCGCAGCGGCGCGTCCGGGTGCTCGATCCAGTGCTGGGCGGCGACGCGGAGCGTGGCCAGGAACGTGGCCGCCAGCACCCGCGCCCGCAGGGGCACGTCGGGTCCGGTGAGCCGGCGGGCGATCTCCGCGGCCAGGTCCCGCTCGATGGCCGCGTACGCGCCGACCTGGTGGGCGACCAGGCTCGGGTGGCCGTGCAGCCGGCGGCGCCGGTTCAGCCAGGGTTCGGCCGGGTCGTCGTAGCTCTCGTCGGCCTGCAGCGCGGCGGCCCGGGTCAGCGCGGTCCAGGGCGGCAGCTCGGTCGGCTGCTCCGCGAACAGCTCCAGCAGTCGGCGCAGCCGCACCGTGTCGCCGTGGAAGAGCGCCTCCTCCTTGCCGGAGAAGTAGTTGGAGAACGTGCGCCGGGAGACGTTGACGGCGTCGGCGATGGCCTCGACGGTGACCCGGTCGGGGCCGTGCTCGACGGCCAGGCGCAGGGCGGCCTCGTGCAGCGCCAGGCGGGTGGCCGCCTTCTTCCGCTCCCGCAGGCCGGTGCACTCGTCCATGCCGGCCAGCGTACGTGATCCTTTTCTCAATGGGCAAACTTGCCTGATGAGCAAGATTTGTTGATGATTGCTCGAGGCAACCAAGCGGCCCCTATCCGACACACCTGGAGGACGCGCGATGAGCGCACCCACCGCGACGGCCGAGGCCGCGCCCATGAGCCGGCGGCAGACGCTGGAGGCACTCAGCGGGCTGCTGCTGGTGCTCTTCGTGGCCATGCTGAGCAGCACCGTCGTCTCCACCGCCCTGCCGAAGATCATCGGTGCGCTCAACGGCTCGCAGACGCAGTACACGTGGGTGGTCACCGCCACCCTGCTCACCGCCACGGCGACCACCCCGATCTGGGGCAAGCTCGCCGACCTGTTCAACAAGAAGCTGCTGATCCAGGTCGCCATCGTGGTCTTCCTGGCCGGCTCCGTCGCGGCCGGCTTCGCGCAGAGCGCCGGCCAGCTCATCGCCGCCCGGGCGTTCCAGGGCATCGGCGTGGGTGGCCTGCAGGCGTTGGTCCAGGTGGCCATCGCGGCCATGATCCCGCCGCGGGAGCGGGGTCGTTACAACGGCTACCTGGGCGGTGTCATGGCACTCGCCACGGTCGGCGGTCCGCTGCTCGGCGGCCTCATCGTCGACACCTCCTGGCTCGGCTGGCGCTGGTGCTTCTTCGTCGGCGTGCCGGTCGCGATCGTCGCGCTCTTCCTGCTCCAGATCACGCTGAACCTGCCCACCGTGCGCCGGCAGAACGTCAAGATCGACTATCTGGGCGCCGCGCTGATCGCGGCCGGGGTCAGCGTGCTGCTGATCTGGATCTCCTTCGTCGACGACTCGTTCGCCTGGCTCTCCTGGCAGACCGGCGCCATGGTCGGTGGCGCGGTGCTGCTGCTCGCGCTCGCCGTCTGGGTCGAGGCACGGGCCGCCGAGCCGGTGGTCCCGCTGGAGATCGTCCGCCAACGCACCACCGCGCTGGCCATCCTGGGCAGCCTCGCGGTGGGCATGGCGATGTTCGGCGGCGCGGTCTTCCTCGGCCAGTACTTCCAGATCGGCCGCGGCTACAGCCCGACCGAGGCCGGCCTGCTCACCATCCCGATGATGGCCGGCGTGCTGATCTCCTCGATCGTCGCCGGCCGGATGATCACCGCCAGCGGGAAGGTCAAGCCGTACATCGTGTTCGGTTCGATCGTGCTGGTCGCCGGCTTCGCCCTGCTCGGCACGATCGACCACGAGACCTCCCTGGTCATCGTCGGGGTGGCCATGTTCATCGTCGGCGTCGGCGTCGGCATGACCATGCAGAACCTGGTGCTCGCGGTGCAGAACACGGTCGCGCTCAAGGACATCGGCGCCGCCAGCGCCAGCGTCGCGTTCTTCCGCTCGCTCGGCGGCACCATCGGCGTGTCGGTGCTCGGCGCGATCCTGGCCCGGCGGGTCACCGACCGGATCACCCACGACCTCGCCGCGGCCGGCATCCCCACCTCCGGCAGCGGCGGCAGCAGCACGTTGAACCTCGACGCGCTGCCCGAGCCGGTGCGGCAGATCGTCCGGGCCGCGTACGGGGACGCGACCGGGCACATCTTCCTCATCTCGGCCGCCATCGCGGTGGTCGGCATCGTGGCGGCCCTGTTGCTGCGCCCGGTTACCCTTCGCTCCAGCCTCGATCTTCCGGACACCGGTCGATCGGTGGCGGTGGGCGCCGACGCGGTCGACGGGGCGCCCGCGTTCGACGGGGTGAGCGCCGACCAGGCCGGCCGGGAGGAACACGCCCGCCGCTGAGGCCGTACCCCAGGGCCGTCGCCGACCCGGCGGCGGCCCTGGTCCGTGCCGAGAGGCACCGAAGGAGGAGCCGTGCAGCTCACCAAGACCGCGTCCCCGCGGGCCGGCGCGCTGCGCCGGGCGGCCCGCGAACTGGCGCTGGTCGCCGTGCTCTTCCTCGCCTACAAGGCGGGCCGGCAACTGATCGCCGGGCGGGCCGGCACCGCGCTGGCCAACGGCGAGCGGATCTGGTGGCTGGAACGGCTGCTGCACCTGCCCGACGAGGCGCTGCTGCAGGCGCCGCTGCTGGCGCACGAGCTGCCGGTGCGGCTGGCCAACAGCTACTACGCCTACGTGCACTTCCCGGCCACGGTGCTCTGCCTGATCTGGCTCTACCTGCGCCGGCCGGCCCACTACCTGCGGCTGCGGCGGGCCCTCGCGGTGCTGACCGCCACGGCGCTGGTGCTGCACGTCTGCGTCCCGCTCGCGCCGCCGCGCCTGACCGCGCTCACCGGCATGGTGGACACCGGCCGCCTGTTCGGCCCCAGCGTCTACGGGCCACCGGAGGCCGACCAGCTCAGCAACCAGTACGCGGCCATGCCGTCGCTGCACGTCGGGTGGGCGCTGGCGGTGGCGCTGGCCCTGGTGGCGGTCACCGCCGGGCGGTGGCGCTGGCTCTGGCTGGCGCATCCGCTGGTCACCGCCGTGGTGGTGGTCGCCACCGGCAACCACTACTGGCTCGACGGGGTGGTCGCGGCGGTCCTGCTCGCGGTGATCCTGGCCGCGCTGCCCCGACCCGTACCGCCCGACCGGTCGCCGCCTCCGCCGGTGGCCGGGCCGCCGCGCCCGCACGTGGTGCCGGCACCGCGCCGCGCCGGCCGCCGCCGGACCACGAAGGTCCCGACGGCGGCCGACGCCCGGCTCCGGCCACCCGGCCGGGGCTGAGATCCGGCTCAGGAACGGACGGTGCAGACCGTGCCGTTGAGCCGGAACACGCCCGGCGGCACGTTCGGTCCGCTGTACGCGCCGACGAAGCCCGCGCTGGTGCTCCCGCCGTCGGCCGCGAGCCGGCGGTTGTCCGCGGTCGGGGTCACCCGGACCTCCGTGCCGGTCTGCGTCCAGGTGGCGTTCCAGCCGCTGCTCACCTGCTGCCACCCGGTCGGCCAGGTCCAGGTGAGCGTCCAGCCGTCCACCACGTCCGGGCCGGTGTTCACCACCTCGACGGTCGCCACGTACCCGTTGCCCCAGTCGGTGTCGTTGTGGAAGCGGACCGCGCAGCCGGCGGCGGCCGGGCTGCCGGTGGCGAACGTCAGCGGCGGGGACGACCAGGACACCCGGCCGGCGGTGTCCCGGGCCAGCACGTTGACCGTGTAGCGGGCGCCCGGTTCGAGGTTGCGCACGGTGAACGAGGTGCCGGCGGTCTCGCCGAGCTGCTCGCTGACCGCGCCGAACTGCCGGTACACCTCGTACTTGGCGATCGGCGCCGCGCCCGGGGTGGCCGCCGGCCACGCGAGGGTCGCCGCGCGGTCGGTCACCGCGCTCGCCGTCGGCCGCCCCGGAGCGCCGGGCCGCCCGGCGGAGCTGCCGGCCGGTCGCAGCACCAGCGTGGTCAGGGAGTACGGCGGCAGCGTGCGGGTGGTGGCGCTGCCCGAGCGGTCGGTGCTGACGCCGCTCGCGCCGTTGGTCAGCGTGTGCACCGTCGGCGCCTCGTCCGCCGGGGTGAAGCCGGCGTAGTCGACCGTCACCGGGTGGGCGGTGTTCGGGTCCTTGTTGAGCAACTGGACCGCGAGGCCGCCGTCCGGCCGGCGCACGGCGTGCGCGGTGACCAGCGGCTGGTCGGTGCCGGCGCGGACGAACTGGTCACCGGGCCGGGCGAAGAGGTTCATCATGGACAGTGCGTGGTAGGGCGCGAACGGCGTGTTGAACGCCGGCTGGCAGACGGCGCCGTCGCTGGTGCAGTTGCCGCTGGAGAGCAGCCCGAAGTCGCCGTAGTCGGTCTGTCCGGCCACCTCGGAGACGGTGCCGAGGCCGTTGTGCACGTTCCACCACTGCACCGTGAAGACGCCCTGTTCCAGCAGGCCACTGTAGGCGTCGGCGAGGAACAGCGCGCCGGGCTGGGTGTTCCGGCCGGCGTCGACGTTCAGCTCGGTGAGGCTGATCCCGATCCGGTCGGAGTCCGGGCCGGCGTACCGGGAGATCTGCTGGCGCAGCAGCCAGGCGGCGTCGGGCAGCTGGTTGGTACGGGTCAGCGACTCGGCCGCGGTGCCGCCCGGGTACCAGTGCACGTCCACGAAGTCGATCTTCGGTCCGGCCAGGGAGAGCACCGTGGAGTTCCACGGACCCGGGTCGGCGCCGGCGGTGATCCCGTCGGGCCAGTTGCCGGGCATGGTCAGCACCGCGCCGACCTTGACGCTCGGGTCGACCGCCTTCATCGCGTCGGCGTACTCGATCACCAGCTTGGCGTACTGGGTGGCGCTCTTGTCCGGGTGGTCGTCGGCCTCCCAGGCCGACCCGTAGTGGCCGTTGCCGTAGTTCTCGTTGCCGACGGTCCACCACTTCGCGCCGTAGCCCTTGGTGACGTTGGCGTACCGCACCCAGTCGGCCGCCTCGGCCGGCGTGCCGGTGCCGTAGTTGGCGATGATCATCGGTTGGGCGCCGACCCGGCGTGCCCCGGCCATGAACGTGTCGAAGTCGGTGTCCGGCGCGACGTAGCCACCGGGCGCGGTGTGCGTCTTCCAGTGGTAGATGTCGGCGTACGAGCCGCCGGGGTAGCGCAGCATCTTCACGCCGGCCGCCTTGAGCAGGTCGGACGTCTCGGTGCTGCCGAGTTTGGCGTCCCAGATGGCGTGGTTGACGCCGAGCGCGGTGTCCGGCACGGTGGCCAGCCCGGCGCGGGCGTTCACGGTCACCGTGACCGGGTCGACGGCGGCGCCGGCGGCGGGCGGTTCGACGGTGGCGAGCGTGGTGGTGACGAGCAGCAGGCTTGCCGCGTACGTGGTCCAGCGGCGCGCGCGGGGCAGGGATCTCCTCATGGGGGTTCCTTCGAGAGGCGGTGTTCCCGGGTCTTGTGCCGCCGTCCGCCCGGAGGCCTGCCGGCGCCCGGGTGCCCTGGGACGACGATCGGCTCCGCGTGCTGATCAGAATTCCACGCGTGACGCGCGGCGCTCAAGGCTTAATTTATAGATAGGAGTCTTTACTGTTAACAAGCTTTAATTTATGTTCGGGGCACCTTCCGTTCCCCCCGAAGGAGTTGCCACCATGCGTCGAAGAATCACCCTGCCCCTGCTCACCACCGGCGCGGTCACCGCCGCCCTGGCGCTCGCCGCGCCCGCGCAGGCCCACGGCTACGTCTCCTCGCCCGCCAGCCGCCAGGCGCTCTGCGCGCAGAACCGGGTGCCCGACTGCGGTCAGATCAGGTACGAGCCGCAGAGCGTCGAGGGACCCAAGGGTCTGAAGACCTGCCACGCCAACATCGCCCAGTTCGCGGTGCTCAACGACGACAGCCGCAACTGGCCGGCCACCTCGGTCGGCAGCACGGTGACGTTCACCTGGGTCAACACCGCCCGGCACGCCACCGCCAACTGGGAGTACTGGATCGGCGGCACCCGGGTCGCGGTCGTCGACGGCGGTGGCCGCCAGCCCGACGCCACCGTGTCGCACACCGTCAACCTGGGCGGCTTCTCCGGGCGGCAGAAGCTGCTCGCGGTCTGGAACATCTCCGACACCGCGAACGCGTTCTACTCCTGCGTCGACCTCCAGATCGGCGGCGGGGGCGGCAACCCGACCCCCACCCCGTCGCCGACCCCGTCGCCCACGCGCACCGCCACGCCGTCGCCCACGCCCGCCCCGACCGGCACGCCCGCGCCGGGCGGCACCTGGGCCGCCGGCAAGGCGTACCAGGTCGGCGACACGGTGACCTACGCCGGCCGCGGCTACCGCTGCCGCCAGGCGCACACCGCGATCGCCGGCTGGGAGCCGCCGAACGTCCCGGCCCTCTGGCAGCAGCTCTGACCGCCGCCGGCGGCGGGACACCACCGGTGCCTCGGACCACCCCGGACACCTGTGAGGCTCCCGCCACCGGACGGGGCGCGTCGCGCGGCCGGCCGGTCCCGCCGGCCGCGCGACCCGTCCGCCCGCTCCCGATCGGAGGCTCCAGGATGCGCCGCCCGTCCGCCGCCACGCTGTCCGTGCTGCTCGTCGCCGTGCTGCTCGTCGCCGCCGGCTGCCGTGGCCGGGCGGCGTCACCCGCCGCGTCCCGCCCCGCCCCGTCCGCCGCCGAGACGACCAGCGGCATCGACGCGCTCTTCCTCGCCATGATGGTGGCGCACACCACGCAGACGCTGGCGATCGTCGACGCCGGTCTCGATCGGGTCACCGACCCGCAGGTCCGCACACTGATCGCCGCCGTCCGCGCCACCGAGACCGATGAGCTGGCCACCATGCGCGGCTGGCTGCGCGAGGCCGGGCCGTCCGCGGCGGCCGCCGCCGCCCGCCACGACCACACCGGACACAGCGACGCCGCCGCCGGCCTGGCCCGGCTGCGGGCCGCCCCGGCCGCCCACGTCGACCGGGTGCTGCTCGACGTGCTCACCGCGCACCAGCGCACCGCCGCCGCCCTGGCCCGCGCCCAGGTCACCGCCGGAACCAGCGATCGGGTACGCGATCTCGCCACCCGGATCGACCGCTCGCGCACGGCCGAGGTGGCGCTGATGGCGAAGCTGGGCGGGCCGCCGGCCTGACCCGCTCCGTCGGTCACGGACTCGGTACCCGACAAAGGCCGCACAAGCCGTGCCTGAGGGCCGCAAGTTCATGATCGACGAGGGCGGGTGGCGATTTCGGAGGGCATGACGTTCGTCACGCCGACGCTTGTCGGGATCCGGCCGGGACCGGGGACGGCCGGCACGCGGTGGCCGGCGAATCAGGTCGCATCGGTGCTTTCCACCCGGCCGTTCTCCCTGACCGGTGTCGGAACCGGGCCACGTTCGGGCCGAGCGGGCTCGTCGCCGCGGGTGAGGGCGTTCGCCTCTGGGCAAAACCGGCCGCGCCATGTCGCAGGCCGTGACTAGGCTTTCGCCGGACGTCGTCCGACCGCACGTACCCCCCGCGCGCCCAGCGTGCGCGCGGCGCCGCCACCCCTCGGACCGGACCGGAACCAGGAGACTGTCTGTGACCCAGCAATCCGTCGCGACATCGAACAAACTCGACGCCGCGGTGCTCAAGGTGGCCGGCGTCGTCGTGCTCGGTGCGATCATGTCGATCCTCGACGTGACCGTCGTCAGCGTGGCCATCCCGACGTTCCAGAGCGAGTTCGACGCGTCGTACGCGCGGGTCGCCTGGACCATGACCGGCTACACCCTCGCGCTGGCCACGGTGATCCCGCTCAGCGGCTGGGCCGCGGACCGGTTCGGCACGAAACGCCTCTACATGGTGGCGCTGGCGCTGTTCACCATCGGCTCCGGCCTGTGCGCCACGGCCGACTCCATCGGCGAGCTGATCGCCTGGCGGGTGGTCCAGGGGCTCGGCGGCGGCATGCTCATGCCGCTCGGCATGACCATCATGACCCGGGCCGCCGGCCCGCACCGGATCGGCCGGCTGATGGCCGTGCTCGGCATCCCGATGCTGCTCGGCCCGATCGGCGGCCCGATCCTCGGCGGCTGGCTGATCGACACCGCGAGCTGGCACTGGATCTTCCTGATCAACCTGCCGATCGGCGTGGTCGCGCTGATCTACGCCCAACTGGCGCTGCCGAAGGACGCTCCCGAGCCGTCCGAGTCGTTCGACTTCCTCGGCATGCTGATGCTCTCGCCGGGCCTGGCGCTGTTCCTCTACGGCGTCTCCTCGCTGCCGGAGGCCGGCACGGTCACCGACACCGAGGTCTGGCTGCCGATGGCGGCCGGCGCGGCGCTCGTGGTGGCGTTCGTCCGCTACTCGTTCCGGCCCCGGCACCCGCTGCTCGACCTGCGGCTGTTCCGCAACCGCAACCTCACCCTCGCCTCGCTGACCCTGTTCGTCTTCATCATCGCGTTCATGGGCGCGGGCCTGCTGTTCCCGAGCTACTTCCTGCAGATCCGGGGCGAGACGACGCTGACCGCGGGCCTGCTGATGGCGCCGCAGGGCATCGGCGCGATGCTCACCATGCCGATCGCCGGCATGCTGGCCGACCGGGTGCCGGTCGGCCGCACGGTGCCGTTCGCGCTGGTGCTCATCGCGGCCGGGTTCTTCACCTTCACCCAGCTCGGCACCGACACGTCCTACCTGCTGCTCTGCGGCTCGCTGTTCGTGATGGGCCTCGGCATGGGCGGCACCATGATGCCGATCATGACCTCGGCGCTGAAGACGTTGCAGGCCGCGGAGGTGGCCCGGGGCTCGACGCTGGTCAACATCCTCCAGCAGATCGGCGGGTCGGTCGGCGCGGCGGTGATGTCGGTGATCCTCACCAGCGAGCTGAACGGCTCGCGGCCGATCCCCGGCGTGACCGACCCGGGCAGCGGCGCCCCGGTCACCGAGGCCCAGCTCGCCATCGCCGTGCAGCAGCAGCCCGAGCTGGCCCAGCAGTTCCCGGTGCCACCGTCGCTGATCGAGCGCGGGCTCGACTTCGCGGCCAGCTCCTTCGCCACCACGTTCTGGGTGGCGTTCGGCCTGGTGCTGCTCACCTTCATCCCGGCCGCCTTCCTGCCCCGCCGGCGCGAGCCGTCGCACCTGCTCGACGGCGGGCCGGGGGAGGAGCAGCGGCCGATGCCGGTGCCGATCCACTGATCCCCGCCCGTGGCCGTGGGGCCGACCGCCGCCGGCGGTCGGCCCCACGGCGTGTCGGCCGCCGCCGCGGCGTCACCGACCGGCCGGGCCGAGCGGAAGCCGGGGTGCCGTGGCGTATCGCCACCGACGGACCGGGCAGCGCCTAGGCTCGACGGATGAGCGGCGAGAGGTGGGCAGGGTGAGCGCGGGCGGCGAGGACCGCTCGGCGCGGCGGCGCAAGCGCCTGCTGCTGGCGGGGCTGCTGGCCGTGGTCGCGCTGATCCTGCTGCTGCTCGCGCTCACCGTCGCCAACGGCGCGGTCGCCGGTGTCGAGGTGGTGCTCGCCCTGCTGCTCCTGGTGGCCAGCTACGCGATCCAGCGGGTGGCCCGCCGGGAGACGGTCTTCCGCGACGAGGGGCGGCGGTGACCGGCGCGACGGTCCGGCCCGGCTAGGCTGACCGGCGTGGATCAGGAAGACCGGATCGCGCTGTTCCTCGACTACGAGAACCTGGCGCTGGGTGTAAGGGACCATCACGGTGGTCGGCCGTTCGACTTCCGTCCGATCGCCGACGCCCTCGCCGAACGCGGCCGGGTGGTGGCGCGCCGGGCGTACGCGGACTGGTCGTACTTCGACGAGGACCGGCGGATGCTCACCCGCTCGCACGTGGAACTCATCGAGATCCCGCAGCGGATGGGCTTCTCCCGTAAGAACGCGGCCGACATCAAGATGGCCGTCGACGCGGTCGAGCTGGCGTTCGAGCGGGGCTACATCTCGACGTTCGTGATCTGCACCGGCGACAGCGACTTCACCCCGCTCGTGCACAAGCTGCGCGAGCTCAACAAGCGGGTGATCGGTGTCGGGGTGGAGAAGTCCACCTCGGCGCTGCTGCCGCCGGCCTGCGACGAGTTCCTCTACTACGACCGCCTCGAAGGGGTGGACGTGCCGCCGCCCGCGGCCCGCCGGACGCGACCGGCCCGTACGACCGGGCCGTCGCCGGTGGAGCCCGCGCCCGAGCCGGCGGTGGAGACCACCCCGACCGAGGAGGAGGCGGCGCGGGACGTCGACACCCTCGCCGTCCTGCTCGTGCAGACCGTGGCCGGCATGCAGGGCAGTTCCAGCGGTGAGGTGACCGCGTCCGGCCTGAAGCGCGCCCTGCTCCGTAAGGACCCGACGTTCAGCGAGTCCGACTACGGCTTCCGTACCTTCGGTGAGCTGCTGCGACACCTGGCCGCGTCCAACGTGGTGGAGCTGGCCGCGGGCCCGGCGAAGGGCGACCCGGAGGTGTCGCTGCCCGAGCGGGGTGACCGGGAGGTGGCGTTCGCGCTGCTCCGTTCCGTCGTGGTGGACCTCGCCGGTGAGGGCGGCGCGGTGGCGCTGTCCGGCCTGAAGGACCAGCTCCGGCGCGCCCGGCCGGATTTCAGCGAGAAGAAGCTGGGCTACCGCAGCTTCCTGCAGTTCTGCAAGGCCGCCGCCACGGACGGAGCGGTGGAGTTGCGCTGGAGCCCCGACGACGGGGACTACCTGCTCAGCCCGCAGCCTTCCTGACGGCCCGGCGTCGTCGGGCGGTGTGGGCGGGCGCGACCCGACTCAGGACCCCGCTCGGCCGGACTGCCCGGCCGAACCGGGTCCGCCGGTCGGGCTCGGGTCGGCCGGAGCGCTCGGCACGCCGGTCGGGCTGGGTACGACGGTCGGTCCGGGAGCGGCCGGTGTGGGCGGAACCTGGCTCGGGACCGGGTCGGTCGGGGTGGCCGGTGGCGGTTTCGGGGCCGGCGACCGGTCCCGGAGGGCCGTCGGGCCCGGGGCGGCGGCCGGCGGACCGTTCCGGCCCGTCTCGGCGGCCGGCGAGGGCCGGGTGGGTGGACGATCCGGCCGGGGCAGGGTGCCGGGATCGTCGGACGCCCGGGGGCCGACCGGGACCGGGGCGGGCGTCGCCGCGGGCGTGACCGGGCCCGTGCCGACCCGGCTGTCGCCGGCGGGCGCGGGCGCGGCGGAACGGGCCGCCGGCTGGTGCGACCCGGCGGTGGCCGGCCAGGCGCCGGCGGAGGTCACCCCGAGCAGCACGGCCGCCATCGCGACACCGGCCGCCACCAGTCGTCCCGGCGGCACCCGGTCCGGCGGGGCGTCGCCCGGGCCGAGCGGGCGGGGTGGTCGTGGCCGGGCGGCCCGGTGGGCGGCGCGCAGCGCCTCCACGTCCTCGGCGACCGCGCTCCGTGCGCCGGTCGCGTCGGCGTGGGCGAGCGTCAGGTAGAAGCGGCCGTTGACCGCGCCGGGCGCCGGCATCCGCAGCCCGTACGGCGGTGCGCCGTCGGTGCGGTGCAGCAGTGTCACCGGCCGGTCCGGGTGGTGCCCGGGACGGAGCAGATCACGCAGGGCCCAGTCGTGGCGGCCGTCCCGGCCGGCGAAGGACACCCTGCGGTCGGTCACCACGGCGGCGCCGGTGTCGACCACGCGCAGCCCGGCCGGCAGCGGGCCGTCGCCCGGGTCGAGGCATCCGACCAGCGTCCGGCCGGGCGCGGGCAGCCCGGCCAGGTGCCGGGCGGTGGCCTCCACCAGCTCGACGACGGGCAGGATCCGGTAGACGACCTCGCCGTCGTCGAGCGGCACCGGTAGCGGCGTGCCGGGCAGCGGGCAGCCGTGGAACCCGTCCGCCTCGATCCGCAACCGGTCGAGGTGGTCCGCGCGGCGGCGCCAGTCGCGCGCCGCCGCCTCGTACGCCCGACGTCGGATTTCGTTCTCGCGCCGCGCCCAGGCCAGCCGTCGCGCCGGATGGGACCCGACCGGGCCGGGTCGTCTCGCCGTCACACCCGGTACAACGCCGGCCACCGGACGCGGACACGTGAGCGTGGCTATCATCCGCTTTGGTGGTGTTATGCCCACGCCTAGACTCGGGCCATGCCGCGGATCGTCCAGCTGCTGGCCTCGCCGGCGCACCGCTACGTCGGCCGCCCGGCGGACGGCCCCGCCCCGGCGCCGGCCGGCGAGCTGGTCGAGCAGGTGCGTCTCCGGGCCGGCCTCGGCGTCGTCGGCGACCGCTACTTCGCCCGGCCGGCGCACCGCACGGCGAGCGTCACGCTGATCGCGCAGGAGTCGCTGCCGGCCGGCGTCGACCTCACCCAGCTTCGCCGCAACGTGCTGACCAGCGGCATCGCGGTCGACGAGCTGGTCGGCCGGGTGCTCACCCTCGACTCCGGCGACGGTCCGGTCCGCCTGCGGGTGCACCGGGCCGCGCCGCCCTGCGCCTGGCTGGACGTGGTGGTCGCGCCCGGCGCCTGGAAGGCGATGCGCCGCCGGGCCGGCGTACGCTGCGAGCCGCTCAGCGACGGCGTCCTGCGGGTCGGTCCGGTCACGGTCGCCGTCGGCGACTGATCCCTCCGGGAACTTTTCCCGCCCGCCGGCCGACCATCCCCGGGGTCACCGATCGCCGGATCGGCGGCGAGGTGACGGAGAGGACGCCAGGGATGAACCGAGCGACGCCCGCACCCGTACCGTCCGGCGTGAACGTGTCGGACCGGCGGGCGGGCCGCGGATGACCCCGGACGCCGACGAGCAGGTGACCCGGTGGGCGCACGAGGCCGGCCGGGGCGACCAGCTTGCCGCCGCCGCGTTCGTCCGGGCGCTCCAGGGGCCGGTGTGGCGGTTCCTCGCCCACCTGGCCGGGCCCGCCGAGGCCGACGACCTCGCCCAGGAGACGTTCCTGCGGGCGCTGCGCAGCCTGCCCGGATTCGCCGGCCGGTCCTCGGCCCGCACCTGGATCTTCACCATCGCCCGCCGGGTGGCGGTGGACCACGTCCGGGCCGCGACCGTCCGTCCCCGGGTGGCCGCGCTGCCGGACTGGCAGACCGCCGCCGAGGCGGCCGGGGCGGTCACCGCGGCCGGCGACGACGGCGTCGCCCTGCGCGGGCTCATCGCCGGGCTCGCCCCGGAGCGGCGCGAGGCGCTCGTCGCCACCCAGGTGCTCGGCCTCTCCTACGCCGAGGCCGCCGAGGTGTGCGGCTGCCCGGTCGGCACCATCCGGTCGCGGGTCGCCCGCGCCCGTGAGGACCTGGTCGCGGCCTGGGCCGGCGACACCCGGGACCGCCGGGCCCGCTGAACCGCCCCGCTGACGGCCTGCCGGCCGGGCGGCGGTGTCAGGGGCGTCGGCCACCCGCCCGCGATGCCCGCGCGACGGCGCGCGGTCCGCCGGCGGGACGGCCACGATCGGGCGGGGGTACGGGCGTCAGGCGGCGCGACGGTCACGCGCCTGTGCGGTGTGCGGACCGGGCGGCACCAGCCGCAGCGGCGCCGGCGGGGCCGGCTCCTCGACGCCCAGCGTCCAGCGCGAGCCGGACGACCGGCGCTGGCCGGGCGGCGTGTCGCCGGGACGCCAGCCGGGCCGGGACAGCAGCAGCATCACCGCCCAGCCGACCAGCAGGAAACCGTGGCTGACCAGCCGGGTCATCGCCACCTGCCCGGTGATCAGATCGTTCACCGACAGCAGCACCAGCGTGGCGACGAACGCGCTGAGCATCGGCAGCAACCCGGACGGGGTGGATCGGCGCAGCGCGACGTAGAGGAAACCGGCGCCGACCGCGACGTTCCACGCGGCCGACTCGTGCCACAGGTGCTGGCCGGAGATGTGCGCGTGGACGACCACCGCCTCCCGGCCGATCTGCGCCAGGCCGAGCACCAGCTGCACCGCGCCGAGCAGGCCGAGTGCCCCGCGCAGCCCCCACACCACCCGCTGCCGCCGGCTCGGCCGGGGCGGCGGCGCGGCGGCCAGCACGGACGCCACCAGATCGGGCACCTGCGGGGCGAGCTGCGTACGGGCCCGCCGGGTGACCGCCGCGGCCGAGTCGAACCAGCCCCGGCACCCGGCGCAGCCGCTCAGGTGCGCCTCGGCCGCCTCGTTCTCCGCCCGGGACGCCTCACCGTCCAGCTGGGCCGACAGGATCTCCCGCCACTGCTCACACGCCATGTAGGGATAGTCGTCCGGGTGCCCCGCCTGGTTCCCGGCGGGATGCCGATCACGCCGACCGGCCGGTGACTACCGCCGGTGGGCGCGGGTAAGCGGGCCGGACCGCCGCGCCGGGGAGGGGAGCCAGGTGACACGCGGGTTCGTGAACTGGTCCGGCAGCCTCTCCTTCACCCCGGCGGAATGGGCCGAACCCGCCGACGAGGACCGGGCTGGGTTTCGGCAGCCTGAGCACCCAGCTCACCGGCGTGGACGAGGCGCGCCGCCTGGTCCGCCGGGCCGCCGCGGCCCGCTGAGCGCGGTTAGCATGAGCCGTGCCCGAGCAGCCGACCATCGCCGACACCACGCTCGCCCGCATCAACGAGGGCGTGCAGTTGCACCACCAGCAGGGTGAGCGTGACACCGCGCGCGACCTGTTCGCGCGGGTCTGGGACGAGATCGGCGGTGAGCGGGGCGACCCGCTGCACGTGTGCGTCCTCGCGCACGCGATGGCCGACGTGCAGGACGACACCCGCGAGGAACTGCTCTGGGACGAGCGTGCGCTGGCGGCGGCCGGCCGGCTCACCGACGCCCGGGTCGCCGAGTCGGGGGTGCCGCTGTCGGTGGCCGCTCTCTATCCGTCGCTGCACCTCAACCTGGCGGAGTGCCACCGCAAGCTCGGCGACCTCGACCGGGCCCGCGAGCACCTGCGGCACGCGGAGGCGGGGATCGGCGCGCTCGGCGACGACGGCTACGGGAAGCTGATCCGGGGTGGCCTGGACCGGCTGCGGCAGCAGGTGGCCTCCGGCTAGGGCGACGACGCCCGGCGGGAGCGGTCGAGCCACGCGAGGAAGCGATCCCACAGGGCGGCCGGCTCCGGCACGTCGTGCGGGTTCAGCGCGTAGAGGTCGCCGACCGCGTCGTGCAGCGCCCCGGCCAGGTAGACGGCCAGCCCGACCAGGTCGCCGTCGTACTCCCGCAGCAGCGCGGTCCGCGCCGCCGGGCACGGCCACGGCTGCCCGTCCAGGTGGCAGAGCCAGATCGGGCGTACGGGACGATGCTGGTTGCCGCTCATCGCAGTCTCAGCGCCACCGCGCGGGCCTCCTCGTCGCTCAGCGGCAGGAACCACAGGAAGCGGCGGACGATCGCCACCGGGTCCGGGCCGCCGGGCCGGCCGCGCAGGTCACGGATCGCCTGGCGGGTGATCCGGGCGAACTCGGGGAGCAGCGTCGCCCGCCGGGCCGCGTCCGTCGGCGTGGACCTCAGCGTCGGGCAGGGCCAGTCCTGCCCGCACCGCTCGCACACCCAGGCCGGACCGTGGGCGCGATGGGTGGTCGGCGCGTCGGGACGCGACCGGGCCGCGCTCGGACTTTCCTTGGACACGTCGCCCTCCGTCGTTCGGGGAAGCCTCATCGGTGACACTCTGCTGTGGAGGCACTACGCTCGGAAGGGACTTCGATTGTCCGGCGGACGCCGGGAGGACGGTCCGTTCCGGGTGGAGCCGTGGATAGCCGATCTCTGGTTTGGGGCGCACTGAATGGCTGAGGTGCCGGGGCCCGTCGCGGGCTTCATCGTTGGCGAGATCCGCCGTGCCCGGGGCGCGGCGGGCATGACGCAGGAGGCGTTCGGCAAGCACGCCGGCTTCAGCGCGTCGCACGTCAGCGCCGTGGAGAGCGGGACCCGCGCGCTCACGGTCGACTTCATCCGGGGCGCGGATCGGGCGGTGCGCAACGGCGGGCTCTTCGAACGAATGGCGGCGGAACTGGGCACACCTTCGTGGTTCCGGCCGTGGCTCGACGCCGAGCGCGGAGCGACCCAACTGCGCTACTTCGAGCCCAACCTGATCCCAGGGTTGTTCCAGACAGAGGCGTACGCCCGAGCCGTGCTGCGGCTCGACCCCCGGCTCGCCGACAGCGAGGTGGAACGGCGGGTCGCCGCACGGATCGAACGACAGGAAATCCTCGCCCGGGAAACGCCGCCGAGCGTCGTGGTGGTCACCGACGAGAGCGCGATCCGGCGTGTGGGGGCAGGCGGGGAGAAAATGGCGGGTGAGCAGTTGCTGCATCTCATAGGCTGTGCGGAGCGACCCCACATCAGCGTCCATGTCGTTCCTGCCGACGTCGGTCTTCACGCCGGGCTTTCCGGCCCGCTGTCCCTGGCGCACATGCCCGATGGCAGCTGGCTGGGCCACCTGGAGAGCCAGCTCGGTGGAGATGTCGTCAACCGGCCGGCCGATCTCGATACGCTGTTCGAGCGGTGGGAGAGCGTGCGTACCGAGGCATTGCCGCGCCGGCAGTCCCTGGAGTTGATCAAAGAAGTGGCGGACCAATGGACCTGACTCGCGCGAGGTGGCGGAAGTCCACCCGGAGCGGCACCAGCGGCGGCAACTGCGTCGAGGTGGCCGACGGCATTCCCGGCGTCGTGGGCGTACGCGACTCCAAGGACCCCGCCGGCCCGGCGCTCACTTTCAGCCCGGCGTCGTGGTGTGCCTTTCTCACCCGGCTCACCGAACGGCCGTGACCGGCGATCCTCCGCGCGACACGGAAACCGAACGATGAGTTCGGCGCGGGGCGTCGGTCTACCTTCCGAATGAGGAAACCAACTCAACGGGAGTACGGAATGGGCGTCATCCAGATCGAGCTGTTCACCACCCTGGACTTCGTGGCGCAGTCGCCCGGCAGCCCGGACGAGGACCCGGTCGGCTTCCCGTTCGGCGGCTGGCAGGCGCCCCTGCTGGACGAGGTCTCCGGGGCGCAGGTCATGAAGGCGTACGAGGGCACCGACGCGCTCCTGCTCGGCCGGCGGACGTACGACATCTTCGCCGCCTACTGGCCGCACCAGGAGGGCGGCGAGGACAACGAGATCGCCACGCTCTTCAACCGCATCCCGAAGTACGTGGCCTCCCGTGGCCGGCCCGACCTGTCGTGGAAGGGATCCACGAAGCTCGGCCCGGACCTGGCGACGGCGGTGCGCGAGGTGCGGGACCGGCACGAGAACGTGAAGGTCGTCGGCAGTTTGAACCTGGTGCAGACGCTGCTGCGGGAGAAGCTCTTCGACCGGATCGACCTGTGGGTGCACCCGATCGTGCTCGGGGTGGGGAAGAAGGTGTTCGACGGCGGCGCGGTGCCCACCAACGTCACGCTCCTCGAACCACCGGTGGCCAACCCGAAGGGCACCGTCTACCTGCGCTACGGGCTCGCCGACGGCACGCCCGCGACCGGGGACATGAGCACGCCCGACCGTGGCGTCTGAGGCGGGTCAGCCCTCGGTCAGCCGGCTCTTCTGCACCTTGCCCATGGCGTTGCGGGGCAGCGCGTCGACAAGCCGCACCTGCCGCGGCCGCTTGTGCACGGACAGTTGCCGGGCCACGAAGTCGATCAGCTCGGCCTCGCCCAGCCCGTCGCCGACCACGTACGCGATGATCTGCTGGCCCAGGTCGGGGTGGGGGGTGCCGACGACGGCCGCCTCCCGCACGCCCGGGTGGGTCAGCAGCGCGTCCTCCACCTCGCCGGCGCCGATCCGGTAGCCGCCGCTCTTGATCAGGTCGGTGGCGGCCCGGCCGACGATCCGGTGCCAGCCGTCCGGTCCGACGGTGGCCACGTCGCCGGTGCGGAACCAGTCGTCCGCCGTGCGGGTGGCCGCGTCGGCGTCCGGCCGGTTGAGGTAGCCGTCGAAGAGGGTGTCGCCGCGCACCTGCAGCTCACCCATGGCCGCGCCGTCGGCGGGCAGCGGGGCGCCAGCCTCGTCGACCACCCGGGTGCGCACGCCGGGCAGCGGCACGCCGACCGTGCCGGGCCGTCGCGGTCCGTCGGCCCGGGCGCTCACCGTGATCAGGGTTTCGGTCATCCCGTACCGCTCGACCGGCCGGTGGCCGGTCATCTCGGCGAGCGCGGCGAACACCGGTTCGGGCAGCGCGGCGCTGCCCGACACCAGCAGCCGGGCGCCGCGCAGCTCCCGCGCCGCCGCCGGTTCCGCCGCGATCCGCGACCAGATCGTGGGTACGCCGAAGTAGAGCGTGCCGCCGGCCGCCGCGTACCGGTCGGGGCGGGGCCGCCCGACGTGGCGCAGCCGGCTGCCGAGGCGCAGCGGGCCGAGCACGCCGAGGACGAGCCCGTGCACGTGGAACAGCGGCAGCCCGTGCGCCAGCAGGTCGTCCGGGGTCCAGGCCCAGGCGTCGGCGAGCCCGTCCAGGCAGGCGGCGATCGCGCGGCGGGACAGCACCGCGCCCTTCGGCGCGCCGGTGGTGCCGCTGGTGTAGAGGATCAGGGCGGGGTTCGCCGCGTCCGGCTCGGGGTGGCGGGTGTCCGCGCGCCGGGCCGGGTCGACCGGCATGACCGGCGGCGCCACGGCGCCGTCGACGGGTGGCGTGCCGGGCGGCGCCAGCAGCACCTCGGCCCCGGAGTCGCGCAGGATGTGGTCGCGTTCCACCGGTCCGGCGTCCGGCGGCACCGGCACCACCGCCGCACCGGCCAGCAGCCCGCCGACCACACCGACCACGGTCTCCAGGCTCGCCGTCGCGGACACCGCCACCCGGCGGGCTCCGCGCAGGTCGTCGGCGACCGCGGTCGCCGCCCGGCGCAGCTCCACCCAGGACAGCGACCGGTCGTCGACGCGGATCGCGTCCGGACGCTCGTCGGTGGACTCGGCGAGCCAGGTCAGCAGCGGCACGGCTTCCCTCCTCGGGTCGGGCCGGCGCCGACCTCGGACGTCCCGACCGTATCGGCACGGCGAGCGGGCGGCCACCCCTACGGCGGGTCCGGCCCCTACCGCCCGGTGTCGCCCTCCCGCCGGCAGGCCCGGCCCGGCCTCGGCGAACAGTTCGCGTTAGGGGGTGCCTAAGGGTTCTTCGGAATTGTGACCCCGATTACGTTCGAATGGCACAGGAGATCGCCACCGGCCACCGGTGCAGGGCCATTCCTTCCGCCTCGGCGGAATGCGGAGGCGATCCGCTCGACAAATGCGTTCGGCAATTGCGCGCGCATGGCGAGGCTGAACGACGAGCGACGGAGGTCGTGTCATGACAGCTTCTATCAATCCCGCTCCGGCCGTCCGGGCGGTGGGCTCCTTCGTCAACGGCGACGACCGGACCGCCTGGCCGGTGACGGCCCAGGTGGGCGCCGACGCCGCGGGCGTCGTCGAGGCGGTGCTCGAGGGCGGGCCGGCGATGCTGCCGGCCGAGCTGCGCAACCAGCGGGTGTCCCTGGTGGAGTCCAAGATCAAGGTTCGGTACTACGGGGGCTACGAACACTTCGAGCGGGATCCCGCGGTCGCCCTCGACGGCGTGCCCGCGGTGTTCCGCTGGACCGGCCGTACCCGGATCGCGGAGTGAGTGAGAGGCGGTAACGGGATGGACGTCGGGGAACTGCGCGACGATGCGCACCTGGCGGTGACCGACGTGGCCACCGTGACCGCGTTCTACGCCGAGGTCTTCGAGGCCGTGCCGGTGCAGCGGGAGTGTCTGCTGGACGGGCGGGTCGTGCACGCCGAGCTGGTGGTCGGCGGCCACCGGTTGACGGTGAGCGAGTGGTCCGACCGCCCGGCGGACCCGGGCGGGGACGTCCCGCTGTCGCTCACGCCGTCCGACCCGCACCTGCTCGTGCAGCGTGCGCTGGCCGCCGGCGCGACGCTGGAGGCGACGAACGGCGGCCGACCGGTGGGCGTGGTGCTGCGGGACCCGGCCGGCCTGCGCTGGGCGGTGCCCGGGGCGACCACGACCTAGTCCGCCGTCATCGACGAACGCCCCGCCGCCGGTGACGGCGGCGGGGCCGTCACGGCCGGTGCGGTGACGCAACCGGCGGGAGGAACAAGAACACATGTCGGGACCGTTGCGCGGGATGCTCATCGCCGACTTCTCCCGGATCCTCGCCGGGCCCTACGCGACCATGCTCCTGGCCGATCTCGGCGCGGACGTGGTCAAGGTGGAGGCGCCGGGCGGCGACGACACCCGCGACTGGCGGCCACCGGCGCGCGACGGCGTCTCCACGTACTATCTCGCGGTCAACCGCAACAAGTGGTCCCTGGTCCTCGACCTCGCCGACGCCGACGACCTGGTGCTGGCCCACCGGCTGGCGGACCGGGCCGACGTGCTGATCCAGAACTTCCGCCCCGGCGCGCTGCGCCGCTTCGCGCTCGACCACGACACGCTCACCGCCCGCAACCCGGCCCTGGTGTACGCGTCGATCAGCGGCTTCGGCGCCGCCGCCGGCGCGGACCTGCCCGGCTACGACCTCATGGTGCAGGCCGCCGCCGGGCTGATGAGCCTCACCGGCGACGCCGACGGCCCGCCGTACAAGGCCGGTGTGGCCGTCTTCGACGTCATCGCCGGGCTGCACACCGCGATCGGGATCCTGGCCGCGCTGCACGACCGGAAGCGGACCGGCCGTGGGCAGCACGTCACCGTGGACCTGCTCTCGTCGGCCCTGTCCGGGCTGGTCAACCACGCCTCCGCGTACGTCTCCGGGGGAGTGGCGCCGCACCGGACGGGCAACGCCCACCCGAGCGTCGTGCCGTACGAGCCGCTGCCCACCGCCGACGGCGAACTGGTGGTGATCGCCGGGAACGACGCCCAGTTCCGTACCCTCTGCCGGGTCCTCGGGGCGCCGGAGCTGGCGGACGACGCCCGGTTCCGCCGCAACAGCGACCGCACCGCGCACCGCGACGCCCTGCGGCCGCTGCTGGTCGCGGCGCTGGCCCGGCGCGGCAGCGCGGAGTGGTTCCGGGAGCTGCGTGCGGCGGGCGTGCCGTGCAGCCCGATCAACTCGGTCGCCGAGGGGGTGGCGCTGGCGCAGCGGCTCGGCCTCGACCCGGTGGTGACGGTCGGCGGGGTGCCGGGCGTCCGGCATCCGATCGGCCTGTCGGCCAGCCCGCCCCGCTACGACCTGCCCCCGCCAGGGCTGGACGAGCACGGCACCGAGCTGCGCGCCTGGCTCGCGGGGGAGTGAGACGCGGGGCGGTCCATTACGCTCGGCCCATGCCCGTCGATGCCCCGCCGGCCCGGCCGCCGTTGGCGCGTACCGTGGCCGTGGCCCAACTGGCACTGGTGCTGGCGTTCCTCGCCGTCGGCGCTCTCTGGCTGGCCCGGATGGCGGCGGCCGACGTGGGCCCGGCCGAGATGCGCAGCGGCGCCTACGACCCGAAGGACCTCGTGCCGTTCGGCATGCACGGCTGGAACCCCTTCATGTGGCTCTACGGCCTCGCCGCGATGCTCTTCCTCGCCGGTCCGGCCAGCCCGCTGCTCGCCGGCTACGGCGCGCTGCTGCTGGCGCGGGACCGCCGGGCGCTGTCGGGCGCGCTGCGGGCGCTGCTGCTGGTCGGCGTGCTCGCCGGCCTCGTGGTCACCGTGCTTCGCTTCTCGCCGGCCGGCGAGGACATGCAAGCCTGGTGGTTCGACTGAGCGGCGACCCGCCCGACCCGGCCGCGTTCACCGACGCCGAGAACTGGACCGGCGGCTTCTACGAGCTGGCGATCGAGGTCGGCGACACCGACGACGAGCGACTGGACCGCGTGCTGGGCGCGCTGTGGCGGGCGGCCGGCATCCGGGGCTGCCAGCTCGACCGGGACCGGGAACCGGACGAGAGCATCGCGGTGCCGCCCGCCCGGTCGTCGGTGGTCGGGTCGGACCATCTGTACGGCCGGGTCGACCTGCCCGGCGGCGCCCGGATCGTCTGCGGCGTCTACGTCACCCGCGAGGATCGGGGCTCCGACTGGGTCGACTTCTACCTGCCGACGGGTGCGCTGGCCCGGGTCGACGCGCGGTTGGGCGGCTTCCCGTTCTTCGACGACGGCGGGCCGCGGTCGCTGGACCGGCGCCGACCGATCGACGACTGGCTGGCCCGGGTCGGCGCCGAGATGTACGACGACGTCGGCTTCCGGCTCAGGCTGATCGGCTACGAGGTCTTCGGCGACCCTGATGTCGAGGAGCCGTTCGACCGTGCGGACCCCCCAGCGCGCTTCGGCTACCTGTTCCCCGAGTCCACGGGCGTGCGCTACGTTCCCGCAACGC
This sequence comes from Micromonospora sp. NPDC049282, assembly GCF_043197045.1. Classification (NCBI taxonomy): domain Bacteria; kingdom Bacillati; phylum Actinomycetota; class Actinomycetes; order Micromonosporales; family Micromonosporaceae; genus Micromonospora; species Micromonospora sp. NPDC049282. The sequence continues at coordinate 325,671 of NZ_JBICSL010000004.1, read as the reverse complement.
GATGACGCGACTTTGCCCGGGCGCAGGGGCGGAATCGAGAGCGGACCGCGGGTAGCCTCCCCGGCATGATCGAGAGCGCGAAGGTCGCCGTCGTGGGTGTCGGGAACAACACCTCGGCGCTGGTGCAGGGCATCGACCTCCACCGGCGGACAGGGAGCCTGCCCGGTGTCCGGCATCCCGAGGTCGCCGGGCTTGGCGTGGGCGCGGTCGAGGTCGTCGCGGCGTTCGCGACCTCGCCGGTGCGCGTGGGCAGGGACCTGCACGAGGCGATCTTCCTGCCACCCAACAACTTCCCCCGCCTGGCCGCGGACCTGGCACCCTCAGGTGTGCTCGTCCAGCGTGGCCTGGTCGACTCGGCGGAGGTCCGACGGGTGGCCGACGCGCTGACGGGCGCCGAGGTTCTGCTCTACTCCGCGCCGAGCGGTCGGCCGGCCACCGCTCGCGCGTACGCCGAGGCGGCGCTCCTGGCCGGGGTGGGCTTCGTCAACACCACCTCGGACCCGATCGCCCGGGATCCGGCACTGCTCGAGCGGTTCACCGAGGCCGGTCTGCCCCTGATCGGGGACGACCTGGCCAGCCAGTTCGGCACGTCCGTCGTCCACCAGGCGCTGCTGCGCCTGCTGGAGGAGCGCGGCCTCACCCTGACCAGTTCCTACCAGGTCAACCTCGGCGGCACCGAGGACTTCCGCAACCTGGTGGAGCAGCCGAACACGAAGCACCGGTCCAAGCTGAACGCGCTGGGTTCCGACAAGGTGCACCTGGCACCGCTGGGTTATCTGCCGCACCTGGGGTCGCGGAAGGTCGCGCACGTCAACATCGAGGCACAGGGCTGGAGCGGCACAGCGGTCAGCCTGGACCTGCGGTTGACGGTGCACGACCCGAGCGGCGCGGCCGGGGTGAACATCGACCTCGTCCGGATGGCCGCGGCGGCCCTGCGTGCGGGTCGCGGTGGGCACCTCCCCGAGGCGGCGTCCCTGCTGAAGTCGCCTCCGGGCACGGCGGTTTGAGCGTGCCTTCGCCCGCCTTGAGGTAAGCCTCGGTCAGAGCGTCTCGACGAGCCGGAACCGCTCCAGCACGGCCGGCGTGTCGTCGTTCACCGTGAACGTCGGATCGCCGAGCCAGTCGCGGTAGTCCGCGCCGTGCCAGTAGTTCTCGTGGCCGGCGCGCCAGTCGGCGACCGATTCGTAGCCCTCGCCCTCGTCGCGGGCGTGGTCGAGGTCCACGTCGCCGATCCGGGCGACGCGGACCTCGACCAGCTCGATCACGGCCACCGGCCGGCCGGCGGAGTCGATCACCGCGAAGCGGGTCCCGACCTCCGGCAGCGGCTCGCCGTCGATCTCGTAGTCCTGGAGCAGCCCGGTGGTGCTGGTCTTCGTCCCGTCGAGCACGGCGGCGACCAGTTTGTCGCGCAGCGGCCCCGGGAAGGCGAACTCGAAGGTCGGCAGCTCTGCGGCGGTCATGGCCGGCAGCGTAGCGGCGGCGCCGGCCGCCGGCGACGGAATTGCCGGCGGGAGCTGCCGGCCGAGCCAGTCGAGCAGGACCGCGTCGTACCGCGGGCTCACGCCGGCCAGGTCCTCGCGCTCGTCGAGCGTGGGCGCGTGGTCGCAGCCGGCCAGCCGGGCCACGGTCAGCTCGGCGTCGCGGGCCGCCCGCCGCCACACCGCCAAGCTCTCCTCGATCGGGGTCCACCCGTCGGTCTCGCCGTAGCAGAGCAGCACCGGGCCGGTCAGCCGGGCGAACACCGGCGCCGGGTCGAAGTCCATGTCCGCCCAGGTGCCGGGCGCCGCCGGCAGCTCCTCGGGCAGGAACGCCAGCGGGAACCACGGTCGCTGTCTCGCCGCGTCCAGCTCCGCCTGCGCCACCGGGCGGGGCACGTCACCGCGCAGGAAGCCCTCGGCGACCTCGCGCAGCCGGGCCAGCTCGGCCACGTCGGCCGGGCCGTGACCGTGCCGGCGCAACTGCTCGGCGGTGGCGTAGCGCATCTGCGCGGCCGGGCTGACGCCGCTGCACCCGACCAGGATCAGGAAGTCGACCCGGTGCCGGGCGGCGGTGACCGCGGCCGCCCACGCGCCCTGGCTGAACCCCCACAGCCCGACCGGCGCCGTGCCGACGTGCCGGCGCAGCTCGGTCACCGCGTCGGCCGCGTCCCGTGCCTGGTCGGCCAGCGGCACGTCGTGGCCGTCGAGGCGGGGGCGGCGGTCGTAGCGCAGCACCGCGACGCCGGCCGGGGGCAGCAGCCGGGCCAGGTGGGCGTAGAGGAAGTAGGACCGCTGGTCGGCGTGCGAGCCGTGCAGCGCCACCAGACCACCCCGGACCGGTCCGGTCGGCAGGTCGAGCGTGGCCGGCAGGTCCAGCGTTCCGACGGTCGCCTCCATGCCGGGCAGTCAACCACGCCCGCGCCGGTCCCGGCCGTCCCGTGCCGTCGGGCGCCTGCGTACGCTGGCCCGGAACGCCGCCTCGACCGTGGAGAGCACCATGACCGGCCCCGCCACCCGTACCGCCCGGCCCGCCGACGTGCCCGCCCTGGTCGACCTGATCGAGTCGGCCTACCGGGGGGAGCGCGCCCGGACGGGTTGGACCCACGAGGCGGACCTGCTCGACGGGCAGCGCACCGACCCGGAGATGGTGGCCGCGGCGGTGACCGGCCCGGGCGGCGTGGTGCTGGTCGCGGAGCGCGACGGCGCGCCGGTCGCCTGCTGCCAGCTGGAGCGCCGCGACGACCACGCCTACTTCGGCATGTTCGCGGTCGACCCGCGGCACCAGGGCGGCGGGCTGGGCCGGGAACTGCTGGCCGAGGCCGAGCGGTACGCCCGGGAGAGCTGGCACGCCGGCGAGATGCGGATGACCGTGATCGTCCAGCGCGAGGACCTGATCGCCTGGTACGAGCGGCGCGGCTACGTCCGCACCGGCGAGCGGAGCCCGTTCCCCTACGGCGACGAGCGCTTCGGCCTGCCGCGCCGCCCCGACCTGGCGTTCGAGACGCTGCGCAAGAAGCTCGGCTGACCTCGGGGCCGGCTCACGCCGGCCGGTCGACCCGGGCGACCAGCTTCTTCGGGGCGAGCACGCAGTAGCTCTCGGTCAGCAGCTCGGCGACCTCGGCCCAGTACGTCGTGTCGTCGAGCGCCATGCCGACCACGTCGGCGCCCCAGTCCGGTTTGAAGAACGGCGGGCCGGCGGCGACCAGCCCGGCGATCTCGTCGCCGGGGGAGCGGAACGTCAGCACACAGATCGGCTCGTCGGTCCCCGCGGCGCGCGCGTACGCCGCCTGGTGGTCGGGGTCGACGGTGCACACGTGGGCGAACGTGCGCCTGCGGATCCGCCAGCGGGTGCCCACCCAGGCCGGCTCCTCGTAGGTTTCGGGCAGGCCGAGGCAGACCGGCCGCAGGCGGTCGAGGTAGGCGGGTGGGACGTCTCCGGGCCCGGTCATGCGCGCAGGTTAACGGCCCCCACCGACACCCCGGACTCCCCGGCGCGGCGGCCTTGCCGCGACCAGCGCGGACGCCGATTGTCGTACCCGGGGAGTAGGACAGCGATGAGTTTCGGCGCGGCGCACGGTCGGACCTGGTGAACGGTCGAACGGAGGACGAGACGTGACTTCAACACGAGTACTTGTCGGCACGCGCAAGGGCGCGTTCATCCTGACGTCGGACGGCCGGCGCGCCGACTGGACGGTCGACGGGCCGCACTTCGGTGGCTGGGAGGTCTATCACCTCACCGGCTCCCCGGTGGAGCCGGACCGGCTCTACGCGTCCCAGTCCGGTGGTTGGTTCGGGCAGCTCATCCAGCGCTCGGACGACGGCGGCCGGAACTGGACGACGGTGGGCAACGACTTCGCCTACACCGGTGAGGTCGGGGAGCACCTCTGGTACGACGGCACCCCCCGGCCGTGGGAGTTCAAGCGGATCTGGCACCTGGAGCCGTCCCGGCACGACCCGGACACGGTCTACGCGGGCGGGGAGGACGCCGCCCTCTACCTCTCCACCGACGGCGGCCAGAAGTGGTCCGAGCTGACCGCGTTGCGCCAGCACCCGACCGGCCCGAGCTGGCAGCCGGGCGCCGGCGGGATGTGCCTGCACACGATCATCCTGGACCCGGCGGACCGCGACCGGATCTACGTGGCGATCTCGGCGGCGGGCGCGTTCCGCAGCGACGACGGCGGCGCGAGCTGGCTGCCGATCAACAAGGGGCTGCGCTCGGGGGAGATCCCCGACGAGGATTCGGAGGTCGGGCACTGCGTGCACCGCCTGGCCCAGCACCCGTCCCGGCCGGACACGCTGTTCATGCAGAAGCACTGGGACGTGATGCGCACCGACGACGCCGGCGCGAACTGGCGGGAGGTCAGCGGCAACCTCCCGACCGACTTCGGCTTCCCGATCGCGGTGCACGCGCACGAGCCGGAGACGATCTACGTGGTGCCGATCACCAGCGACTCGCTGCACTACCCGCCGGAGGGCAAGCTGCGCGTCTACCGCAGCCGCACCGGCGGCGAGCAGTGGGAGCCGCTGACCAACGGCCTGCCGCAGTCGCACTGCTACGTCAACGTGCTGCGCGACGCGATGGCGGTCGACACGCACGAGGAGTGCGGGATCTACTTCGGCACCACCGGCGGTCAGGTCTACCACTCGGCGGACGGCGGCGACAGCTGGGCGCCGATCGTGCGCGACCTGCCCCCGGTGCTCTCCGTCGAGGTCCAGGTGCTGCCGTGATCCGGGTCGTGCTGCCGGCCCACCTGAAGAACCTGGCGCACGTCACCGGCGAGGTCCGCGTCGAGGTCGCCGGGCCGCCCACCCAGCGTGAGGTGCTCGACGCGCTGGAGACCGCGTACCCGATGCTGCTGGGCACGATCCGCGACCGGCACAGCGGCGAGCGCCGCGCGTTCGTCCGCTTCTACGCCTGCGAGCTGGACCTGTCGAACGAGTCGCCGGACTCGCCGCTGCCCGAGGAGGTGGTCGCCGGCAAGGAGCCGTTCATCGTGATCGGCGCGATGGCCGGCGGTTGAGCGGCGGGTCGGGGGAACCGCGCCCGGGGCGGCCACGTCTGACGGTCCATGACTGGTGGCAGAACCCGGACCGTCGGATGGGCGATGGTCGCCGCGTTGACCCTGGCCGGCTGCACCGCGCACGCACCCGCCCCGCCGCCGCCCCGGGACCGGGGCGTGCCGGCCGGCGGGCTGCGGCTGGTCGCCTTCGATTCCTGCGACGAGGCGCTGCGGCAGCTCAAGACGGCCGCGAAGGCGGCGGTGGGCCCGTGGGGCCTCGGCGGCGACGTCGTGGTGTTCGACGGCGCCGAGCGGACCGACGGGTCGGTCGCCGCGAAGGACGCCGCCGGCGCGCCCGCGGCCGGCTTCTCCGGCACCACCGTGCACGAGGCCGGAGTGGACGAACCGGACCTGGTGAAGACCGACGGCCGGCGGATCGTCACGGTCTCCCGGGGTGTGCTGTCCGTGGTGGATCCGGCGAGCCGCCGGCTGACCGGCCGGCTGGCGCTCGACCCGCCGGCCGAGCAGCGGTACGCCGGCGGCGAGGCCAACCTGTTGCTGCACGGCGACCGGGCGCTGGTGCTGCTCCCGGCCCGGTGGGTCGGCGGGCCGGCAGCGGCGAAGAGGCGGCCCGCTCCGGGCGCCCCGCAGGCCCGGCTGGTCCTGGTCGACCTGGCCGGTGCGCCGACGATCGTCGGCGACTACCGGATCGACGGCCGCCTCGTCGACGCCCGGCAGGTCGGCGCGACCACCCGGGTGGTGATCCGTTCCACGCCCCGGCTGGCCTTCCCGCAACCGGCGAAGGGCACGGACGCGCAGCGGACCGCCGCCAACCGCGTCGTCATCGACAAGGCCACGCTCGACGACTGGCTGCCCCGCTACCAGGTCCGCGAGGGTGGCCGCACCGCCACCGGGCGGGTCGGTTGCGACCGGCTCAGCCGGCCGGCCGGGTTCTCCGGCGCGTCGATGGTCACCGTGCTCAGCTTCGACCTCGGCGCGTCCGCCCTCGGCGCGGGTGACCCGGTCACCGTGGCGGCCGACGGGGACACCGTCTACAGCAGCGGCCCGCGGCTCTACCTGACCAACGACCAGCGCTGGCGGATGCCGGTCCGGCGCGGCGCGTCGCCGGGACAGCCGGACGGCGCGACCGAGATCTACCAGTTCGACCTCGCGGCGGGCACCCCGCGCTACGTCGCCGCCGGCTCCGTGCCGGGCCGACTGATCAATCAGTACGCGCTGTCGGAGTGGAACGGTCACCTGCGGGTCGCCACCACCACGGGCGATTCGTGGGGCGGCCCCGGCCGCGACTCCGTGTCCGGCATCCACGTGCTGCGGACCGACGGCGCGACCCTCACCCAGGTCGGCCAGGTCACCGGTCTGGGCAGGGGCGAGCAGATCTACGCCGTGCGGTTCCTCGGCCCCACCGGGTACGTGGTGACGTTCCGGCAGACCGATCCGCTGTACGCGGTGGACCTGCGTGATCCGGCCGCGCCCCGGGTGACCGGCGAGTTGAAGATCAACGGCTACTCGTCGTACCTGCATCCCGCCGGGGACGGCCGGCTGCTCGGGGTCGGGCAGGAGGCGACCGACCGGGGCCGCGTCCAGGGTGTCCAGGTGTCGTTGTTCGACGTCGCCGACCCGGCCCGACCGGCCCGGATCGCGCAGCACCACGTCGCGCGGGGCTGGTCCGACGCCGAGTCCGACCCGCACGCGTTCCTCTGGTGGGCGCCGGAGCGGCTGGTGGTGCTCCCGGTGATGCGGCCGGGTGTGGTCACCGACCGGGCCGGCGGCGGGGTCGGGCGGGGCACGCCGAGCACCGGCGTGCTGGCGCTACGCGTCGGTGCGGACGGGTTCACCGTGGCCGGCACGGTCGAGCACCCGCCGTCCCTGGTCAAGGGGATGGAGTGGACGCCGATCCGGCGTTCGCTGATGGTCGACGGCGTGCTCTGGACGGTCTCCGACGCCGGCCTGAAGGCGACCGGCCTGGCCGGCCTGACGACCCTGGCCTGGGTGCCGACGACCTGACCCGGCCGGCCGGGTCGCCAGCTCGGCGATGTGGTGGCATCCCTGCGGGGCCGAACCAGCCACTTCGCCGAGCTGGCGTGGATCATGCCGGCCTCTGGCGTCGGTGGTGCCGCCACCTCGCCGAGAGGGGGTCGAGGCCGCCGGCCTCGTTGTCCGGCACCACGGCGTCCACGCCGAGCGAGTGCCGCCCGACCACGGCCACCCGGCCGCCGCCGCGCTGGAACCCGGCCAGCTCGTCGCGGGCCTGCGCCTCGACGGCCGGGTCGTCGTAGCCGGAGCCGGCGATCAGGATGATGCCGACCCGCTGGGCGATCAGGTGCCGCAACTGGCGCAGCTCGTTCTCCGGGTCGCGGCCGGAGTGGGCGATCTGGACGAGCAGGCCCTGCTCGGCGGCGACCTCGATGACGCCGCTGGCGATCTCGGAGAAGTAGGGGTCGTCGATCTGGTGCACAACCAGCCCGACCGTGGAGGTGGCGCCGCCGGCCAGCGTACGGGCGTACGGGTTGGCGACGTATCCCAGCTCCCGGGAGACCTCCCGGACGTGCCGGGCCAACTGCTCGCTGACGCCGTCGCGGCCGGCCAGCGCGCGGGAGGCGGTGGCGAGGGAGACGCCGGCTCGTTCGACAACGTCGAACGAGCCCGGAACTTCACCGTGACCGGCACGCCGGCCTGACGGACGCCCCGGGTGAGGGCGGTGGCCGTTCGGCCACCGCCCTCACCGCCGTCGGCGGCGCGACCAGCCGCCCACCCGGATGTGGGTCGGGTGCGATCAGCTGATCGAGCAGGGGGCGCCGTTCAGGCTGAACGACGCCGGCTTGCCGGTGTTGCCGGTGTGGTTGGCCTGGAAGCCGATGTCGACCGAGCCGTTCGGGGCGATGGCGCCGTTGTAGGAGACGTTGCGCGCGGTAACCGCCCCGCTCGTCGGTGCGTACGTGGCGTTCCAGCCGCCGGTGATCGTCTGGCCGCCCGGCAGCGTGAACGCCAGGGCCCAGCCGTTGACGGCCGAGCCGCCGGTGTTGGTGATCGTGACGGCGGTGGTGAGACCGGTGCTCCAGGCGTTGACCGTGTAGGTGACCCGGCACCCACCGGCCGGCGGCGGGCTCGTCGGCGGCGGGGTGGTCGGCGGGGGAGTGGTCGGCGGCGGGGTGGTCGGCGGCGTGCTGGTGGGCGGGGTGCCGTCGCTGATGCTGCCGGGCACCGATCGCAGCGCGTTGTACCAGGCGGCGGCCATCTTGTTGTAGCCGCCGGCGTTGGGATGCACCCCGTCGGCCAGGTCGCCGAGGGTGAGCGCCGCGTACATGTCCACCAGGTGCACCCGCCGCCCGGCGTCGGCCCGGCTCTTCACGATGCCGGGGATCGCCGCGTTGTACCCGCGGACCTGACTGTCCGCGCCGGACTTGGGGACGATCGTGGCGACGAAGACCTCGGTGGTGGGCGACGTCGTGGTGATGCGGTCGACCAGGGTGGCCAGCCGGGACGGGGCGCCGCTGGTGTCGCCGTACATGTCGTTGGTGCCGATGTGCAGCAGCACGGTGCGGGGGTTCGTGGCCCGCAGCCAGTTGACCACGTTGGCGTCGACCTGGGCGATGGTCCACCCGGAGTGTCCCTCGTGGTCGTGGTCGCCGAGGCTGCTCGGGCCGTTGAACTGCGAGCCGACGAAGTCGATCCGGTAGTTGTCCGCCGCCAGCCTCCGCCACAGATCGATCCGGTAGCCGCCGGGGACGTTGAACCCGTCGGTGATGGAGTCGCCGAGCGGCATCACCCGTACGCCGCCGTTGGACTCGGCGCTCGCCGGGCCGGTGGCCATGGTCGCCGCGGCGACCAGGACCGCCACGGCGGCAGCCGCCGCGCTCAACAGTCGAAATCTTCGGATCATCGGGTCCTCCGGGTGGTGGTCGGTGGGTGGCGGTCACCGCGGCGGCAACGGCGCGGGCCGGCCGGCGGCGAAGCGGTGCGGGAAGTGACGACGCGCGATGCGGCACGCTCGGCCGGCGACCCGGACGGCCTGTGCTGCTGCGGCTCGGGCCCCGATGGAGCCCGGCTCCCGGCGGGGCACCTGCCCTCCGCTCCGCCGACCCCACGCTACTGCGCGTTCGAAAACGTTGTCAATAAATGATCTTCGATGAGTTGCGCCAAGGCGGGACCCGGCGGTTGACGCGCGTCGCCGGGCGCTGCGTGGTACGCAGTCCGGTGACCGCACGTGCGACGAAAGGAACGGCCATGCCGACGTTCATCACCATCGGGTACGGCGACCAGGAGGGCTACGACCGCACCGACCCCGCGGTACGCGACGCGGCCCACGCGCACGACGAACGGCTGCGGGCGGCCGGGGCGCGGATGGGCATCGCCGGTCCGCCGGCGCAGGTGCGTAACCACGACGGCGCGGGCACCGAGGTGCGGGAGGGGGCGTTCCTGACCTCGGCGCTCCCGATCGGCGGGTTCGCCGTCATCGAGGCGGCGTCGATGGAGGAGGCGATCGAGCTGGTGTCGGGCACGCCGTGCGCGGTGGCCCACGGCGTGGTCGAGGTGTGGCCGCTGCGGGACACCCCCTAGCCGAGCCGGCGCCGCGCCGCGTCCACGGTGTCCTCCGGCGTGCTGTTGAAGGCGATCGCCGCGTCGGGAGCGTGCCGGTGCACCAGGTTGACCACCTGTTCGAAGAACTCGAGCAACGGCTCGTGCTTGCGGATGCCGCCGCCGATCACCACGCAGGCGTACCGCCTGCGGGTCAGCGCCGCCGTGATCTCTTCCTCGGCGACCGCGTCGGTCGCCGTCAGGCACAGGTCGGCCTCGATCCCGTGCTCGGCGAACCGCTCATGGCCGCGGGCGATCGCGGCCACCACCGGCTCCGGGTCCCACCCGGGGATCCGGACCGGGTCGAGTCCGATGACCAGTACCGGGCCGTGCGCCATGCGTCCTCCTCGGGCGTGCCGGAATGCCTGATCCATCACACACCGCCGAGAGCCGTCCGGTCAGCCCGCCATCCGGTTTCATCTTCCATTGCCTCGGGCAATCAGCGGGACGACGACAACCCTCCGTGGAAGGGCGACCATCATGCACGTCGGCGGCATCATCTCCGGCATCGTCATCGGTCTGATCATCGGCGCCCTGGGTCGCCTGGTCGTACCGGGCAAGCAGAACATCCCGATCTGGCTCACCCTGGTCATCGGCGTGGTCGCGGCCCTCCTGGGCACGGCCGTCGCCGGCGCGCTGGACGTGGCCGACACCAAGGGCATCGACTGGATCGAGCTGCTGATCCAGGTCGTCTTCGCCGCCGTCGGCGTGGCGATCACCGCCGGCGTGTACGGCCGCCGACGGATCTGACCCCGGCCGAGCCGCCGGACCCGCACCACATCGGCGGGTCCGGCGGCCGTGTCGATGCGTCGCGGCCGTCAACTCACAGCGGTGACGGGTCGTCGCGCAGCCGGCTGTAGAGCCACCCGTCGCGCCAGGCGCCGGCCCGGAACTCGCAGGCCCGCACGACCCCCTCCAGTTGGAAGCCGGCCTTCTCCAGCGAGCGCTGCTCCGCGGCGTTCTCGGCGTGGGTGCCGGCCTGGATGCGCTGCGCCGGGGTGTGGCTGAACAGGTAGTCGCAGAGCAGCGCCTGGGCCCGCCAGCCGATGCCCCGGCCGCGCCACTCGGGCAGCAGCACGATGCCGATCTCCCAGTAGGGCGCCCGCCCGCCGTACTGGCCCTGGAGATAGCTGAGGTAGCCGGCCGGACCGTCCTCCGCCGGCTCGACCTGCACGATCAGACCGCCGGTCCGCTCGCCGAGATAGCCGTCCTCGGCGAAGCGGCGGGCCGGCGCGGCGGCGTCCCGGAAGCCCGCCCAGTCGAGCCCGATCAGCCCCGGTTCGACCGCGAACCGGCGCAACATCGCCAGGTCCTCCTCGGCCACCGGGCGCAGCCGTACGGTCGAGCCGGGCGCCTGGTGCGCGATGCCCGCCACCGGCGGGTGGGAGCTGTCCATCCTCCGTACCGTAGTGACGGCCCGAGCCACCCGCTGCCCCGCGCGGCGGCGTCCGTCAGCCCGCCGGCCAGGTGTCCGGGCTGCCCTGTGCCCCGCCCAACCACGCCGACAGTGGACCGTGATGTCGGGCCACGGACCGCCGCATGGCGTTGACCAGGGCCAGTTGCGCGCGGGCCGGCGCCGCCATCGCCCTGTTCGAACTGCTCCCGCGACAGCGGCGCGGTGCTCGGGTCCACCGCGGCGACCTCCAGGAGCCCTCGCACCGCCCGGCCGAACCGGTCGATCTCGACGGCGACCGCGCTCGGGGCGACGAGGCTCGCGGACATCAGTGCGGCGCTCCACGCCGCCCAGTCGTAGTCCCAGCCGGCGCGGTCCAGGTGGGCGCGTCGCAGGATCATCGAGAACGTGGCGTAGTGACCCAGCAGATCCTGGTAGGCCACCAGTTGCCGGTCCCGGAGCCAGTGCTGGTCCTGCGCCCGCCGGGTGAGCATGCCACCCACGAGGACCCCGACGGTCGCGGAGAGCGCGCCGCCGGCGGTCGTGACGACGACGTCCAGCACCGCCATGAGCACCTCCCCGAGACCACCGGGCACGAGCATCGACGATCGCGGCGCCCGTCGTCAACGAACGGGAGGCGCCGGCCCGGGCTCTCAGGCGTTGGCGAACGGGCCGCCCGGGCCGAACGCCAGCGCGGCGAAACGCTCGCCGATCCGGCGGTCCGCCACCGGGTCAGGATGCAACTGGTCGGGCAGCGGCAGCTCGGCGAAGTCCGCATCGCCGTAGAGCTCCAGCCCGTCGAGATGGTGCAGGTTCGGGTCGTCGGCGGCCCGGGCGGCCACGATCCGGGCCAGCTCGGCGCGGATGACCCGCAGGGTGAGCTTGCCGGCGGCCCGCTCGGCCGGGTCACCGGTGGCGCGGAACCGCAGCGTGCCGGTGCTGAAGTCGGCGGCGCCCGGCCCGGGCGTGTCCTCCTGGATCGGGCAGAGGATCGACGACACGACCAGCAGTGGGGTGTCCGGATGCCCGTCCCGCAGGGTGTCGAGGAAGCCGTGCACCGCCGGGGTGAACGCGCGCAGCCGCATCACGTCGCTGTTCACCAGATTGATGCCGATCTTCACGCTGATCAGGTCCGCCGGGGCGTCCCGCATCGCCCGCGCGGTGAACGGATCGAGCAGGGCGCTGCCGCTGAACCCGAGGTTGACCAGCTCCACGCCGACGAGCCCGGCGGCGATCGCCGGCCAGGTGCCGGTGGGGCTCTCCGCGTCCGAGCCGTGGCTGATCGAACTGCCGTGGTGCAGCCACACCCGCCGACCCCGGTCGCCGACGGTCTCGACCGGCGCGTCGGTGCGCAACGCCACCAACTCGGTGATCTCCCGCTGCGGCAGCCAGATCTCCACCTCCTTGTCGGTGGCGGGCAGGTCGGTGAAGCGGACCGCCGCGACCGGCCCCGGCTCGGTGGTCACCGCGCCGGTGGTCAGGTCGATGGCGAGCACCTTGCCGCCGCCGGCCGTGGCCTGCCCGGTCAGCCGCCCGTCGACCAGCAGGTCGTAGCGGCCGTCCGGGCGTGGCGGGGTGCCCCGGTAGACCATCTTGGTGGCGAGCACGTCCAGCTCGACGACCGTGGCGCGGGTGCGGAACACCAGCCGTACGCCGGACGGCATCGCCTCCGCCATCGCCACCTGCGGGTCGGCGTTCTGCGCCCGGGCCCGCGCGGGCAGCCGGTGCGGCAGCACCCCGTGCGCGGTGCGTTCCAGGTCGAGCGCGCCGCGCAGCAGGTCGGCGGTGATCGGCGTGGTGATCGAGGGGCGCGCGGATGTCATGATCCGATCCTGCCCACCGGTGGTGCCGATGGCCACCTGTTTTGTCCGACAGGCCGGACTCGTGCGGCGAGCCGGCCGCCGGCCTCGCGCAAGCACCGACCCGGCTCGGCCAGCGCCGACGCCACCGACCCGGCCAGCTCGACCAACGACACCGCCGCCGACACCGCCGCCGAGGGCGTCGGCGGCGGTGAGCGAGCCCTTGAACGAGTCCGGCGCGACGACGACCCGCATCAGTCGGCCAGCACCAGCTCGACGTAGCGCTCGACCATGGTGGCGAGCACCCGGTCCGGGTCGGTCGCCCAGACCTCGGCGTTGAAGATCTCCACCTCGGTGTCCCCGGCGTACCCGGTCGCCGCCACGGCGCGGCGCAGCGGCGGGAAGTCGATGTGCCCGTCGCCCATCATCCCGCGACCGAGCAGCACGTCGGCCGGGAGCGGGGTGAGGAAGTCGCAGACCTGGAAGCTGGCGATCCGAGCCCCGGCGCGGGCGATCTGCCGCCACACGTCCGGGTCCCACCACACGTGGAAGGTGTCCACCACGACGCCGACCTGCTCGGTCGGGAACGCCTCGGCCAGGTCGAGCGCCTGCCCGAGCGTGGACAGCACCGCCCGGTCGGCGCAGTACATCGGGTGCAGCGGCTCCAGCGCCAGGCGCACGCCGCGCTCGCCCGCGTACGGGGCCAGCTCGGCGAGCGCGTCGGCGACCCGTTGGCGCGCGCCGAGCAGGTCGCGGGAGCCGGGCGGCAGGCCGCCGACGACAAGCACCAGGCAGTCGGTGCCGAGCCCGGCGGCCTCGTCGACGGCGCGCCGGTTGTCGGCCAGCGCCTCGACCCGCGCGCGCTCGTCGTCGGCGGTGAGGAACCCGCCCCGGCACAGCGAGGACACCCGCAGCCCGGCGTCGGCGACGAACTTCGCGGCGGCCGGTACGCCGATCTCGGCGACCGGCTCGCGCCACAGCCCGATCGCCGGGATGCCGGCGCGCACGCAGCCCTCGACCGCCTCCCGCACCGACCAGCGCTCGGTGGTGCGCTGGTTGAGCGACAGCTTCGCCAGCCGTGGGTCGGTGGTCATCCGGTCACCCCCGCCACCGTCAGGTATCCGCGCATCCGCGCGGCGGCCAGCTCCGGGTCGAGCAGCAGCCCGGCGGCGTCGGCCAGCCGGAACGTCTCGACCAGGTGCGGGACGCTGCGTCCGCCGTGCAGGCCGCCGACCATGGTGAAGCCGGGTTGCCGGCCGTTCAGCCAGGACAGGAACGCGATGCCGGTCTTGTAGTAGCGGGTGGGCGGGGCGAACACGTGCCGGGACAGCGGCACGGTCGGGTCGAGGATCGCCCGGAAGCCGGCCGGGTCGCCGTCGTCGAGCCGTCGCAGCGCCGCCGACGCGGCCGGGGCGACGGCAGCGAACGCGCCGAGCAGGGCGTGGCTGGAGCGGGCGCCGTCGCCCTCGATCAGCTCCGGGTAGTGGTAGTCGTCGCCGGTGTAGACCTTGACGGTCGGTGGGAGCAGCTCGCGCAGTCGCACCTCCCGGCCGGCGTCCAGCAGCGACACCTTCACCCCGTCGATCACGTCGGCGTGCGCGTGCACCAGCGCGACGAACGTCTTGGTGGCGTCGTCCAGGTCGGTCGAGCCCCAGTAGCAGGCGAGGGCCGGGTCGAACATGTCGCCGAGCCAGTGCAGCACCACCGGCGCACCCGTCGCGTCCAGCACCTGCTGGTAGACGCGCAGGTAGTCGTCGGGGCCGGTGGCGAGCGCGGCGAGGTGGCGGCTGGCCATCACCACCGCGACCGCGCCGCACTCCTGCACGTACGCGACCTGCTCGGCGTACGCGGTGACGACGTCGTCGAGCGTGTCGGGCACGCCGGTGAGCTGGTCGGTGGCCGCCCCGGCGACGATGCGCCCACCGCAGGCGGCGGCCTCGGCGGCGCTGCGCCGGATCAGCTCACGGGTGGCCGCCCAGTCCAGCCCCATGCCGCGCTGTGCGGTGTCCATCGCCTCGGCCACGCCGAGTCCCCAGGACCAGAGGTCGCGCCGCACCGCGAGCGTGGCGTCCCAGTCCAGCCGCGCGGGAGCGTCCGGCGCGTTGTCGGCGTACGGGTCGGCGACCACGTGCGCCGCCGCGTACGCGATCCGGCTGGTCGGTGGCGCGGCCGGCCGCTGCCAGCCGACCGGCTCGCGCAGGGTCAGCGTCTCGACGCCGCCGCCGGGGGTGGGCAGGGTGATCCGTGCGGTCACCTGTCGATCTCCTCGATCTCGACCCGGCGGCCCTCCCGGGCGGAGCGCAGCCCGGCCTCGGCGAGCTGCACGCCGCGCACGCCGGCCCGGAAGTCCCACGGGAACGGCTCGTTGTCGACGACGTGCCGCAGGAACGCCTCCCACTGCACCTTGAACCCGTTGTCGTAGTCGGCGTTGTCCGGCACCGTCTGCCACTGCGCGCGGAACGGCTCGGTGGCCGGCAGGTCCGGGTTCCACACCGGCATCGGGGTGGCGCCGCGGTGCTGGATGCGGCAGTCGCGCAGCCCGGCGACCGCGCTGCCGTGGGTGCCGTCGACCTGGAACTCGACCAGCTCGTCCCGGTAGACCCGGACCGCCCAGGAGGAGTTGATCTGAGCGATGACGCCGCCGGCCAGTTCGAAGATGCCGTACGCGGCGTCGTCGGCGGTGGCCGGGTAGGTGACGCCGTTCTCGTCGACGCGCTCGGGGATGTGCGTGGTGGTGACCGCGGTGACGGCGGTGACCCGGCCGAAGATCTGCTCCAGTACGTAGTGCCAGTGCGGGAACATGTCGACGGTGATGCCGCCGCCGTCCTCGGCCCGGTAGTTCCAGCTCGGCCGCTGCGCGTCCTGCCAGTCGCCCTCGAACACCCAGTAGCCGAACTCGCCGCGCACCGACAGGATCCGGCCGAAGAACCCGCCGTCGACCAGCCGCTTGAGCTTGCGCAGGCCGGGCAGGAACAGCTTGTCCTGCACCACGCCGTTCTTGACGCCCCGGGCGGCGGCGAGCCGGGCCAGCTCCAGCGACCCGGCCACCCCTTCGGCGAGCGGCTTCTCGGTGTAGATGTGCTTCCCGGCCTCGATCGCCGACCGGATCGCCTTCTCCCGCTGGGCGGTGACCTGCGCGTCGAAGTAGATCTGGTGGGCGTCGTCGGCGAGCGCCGCGTCCAGGTCGGTGGTGTAGGAGGTGAGCCCGTGCCGGGCGGCGATCTCGGCGAGCCGGACCTCGTTGCGGCCCACCAGGGTCAGCTCCGGCCAGATGCGGCTGCCGTCGCGGGCGGGCAGTCCGCCCTGTTCGCGGATGGCGAGCAGGGACCGGACCAGATGTTGCCGGTAGCCCATCCGTCCGGTCACGCCGTTGAGGATGATCCCGATAGACGTGCGCTCCACGTGTGTGTCCTTCCCAGTGCTCAGTCGGCGGACGTCGTCGCGCCCCGCAGGTCGCGGATGACGGGGGACCCGGCCCTGAATGCGCTTTCAGTAAGCGCTTTCAAGGTGTTACCGTAACCACGCCCAAACAAGCAGGTCAATACGTTCCGCAGGGGGAAAATCGATGCAGCCACGGACGCACGTGACCCTGGAAGACGTGGCCCGAGCTGCCGACGTCTCGCTGGCCACGGCCTCCCGCGCGCTCAACGGCATGCGCGTCACCCCGCAACTGCGCGACCGCGTCCTCGCCGCCGCCGCCCAGCTCGCCTACACCCCGAACGCGCACGCCCGCGCGCTGGCCGGCGCCTCCCACCGCACCGTCGGCGTCATCTGCCACGACGTCACCGACCCCTACTTCGCCGCCATCGCCGGCGGCGTCATGCGCATCGCCGGCGCCAACGACCTGCTGGTCATGCTCGCCAGCACGTTCCGCGACCCGGAACGCGAGATCGCGTACGTCTCGATGCTGCGCGCCGAACGCGCCCCGGCCATCCTGCTCATCGGCTCCGGCTTCGAGGACGCCCGCTGGGAGCGGGCCATGGAGGCCGAGCTGAAGCCCTACCTCGACGGCGGCGGCCGGGTCGCCGTGGTCAGCCGGCACCGCAGCCTCAAGGTCGACAGCGTGCTGCCGGAGAACCGGGCCGGCGCCGCCGCCATGGCCCGCGCCCTGCTGGAACTCGGCCACCGCCGCTTCGCGGTGCTCTCCGGCCCCCGCGCGCTCACCACAGTCATCGACCGGCTCGGCGGATTCCGCGACGAACTCGACGCCGCCGGCGTTTCGCTCGACCCGGCCCACGTCGTCGAGGGGCCGTTCACCCGCGACGGCGGCCACCAGGCGATGACCGAACTGCTCGACCGCGGCCTCGACGCCACCTGCGTGTTCGCGCTGACCGACGTGATGGCCATCGGCGCGTACGCGGCGCTGCGCGACCGCGGGCTCCGCGTGCCCGATGACGTCTCCGTCGCCGGCTTCGACGACATCCCGATCGTCCGCGACCTCGCCCCGCCGCTGACCACCGTGGCGCTCCCGCTGCGCGAGATCGGCGAGAAGGTGATGCAGCTGGCGCTCACCGAGAACACCGGCAGCCGGCGGCGGATCGTGCGCATGACCGGTGAGGTCGTCGTGCGCGCCAGCACCGCAAAGGTGGGTGAGTGAACACGCTGCCCTACGCCACCGGCGAGACGGTGCGGGTGCGCGACGGCGTGGCGGTCGGAGGCGGATCCGAGCCCGCCGGCCGCCACGCCGGCCGGTGTGCCGGTGGAAGCGACCGCCGCCGCGCCCGGCTCACCGGGGAGCCGCCGGCCCGGTAGGGTGCCGCCATGATCGAGGACGCGGCGTGCCGTTGACGAATCCGTGGCTGGCCGAGCCGACACCGACGAGGAAGCTGGACCGGGAACGCCTCGAGGAACGCATCCTCAACCTGCTGTCGTCGCAGAACATGTGCGTCCTCGCCACCGCCGGGCCGGACGGGCCGCTGGCCACCCCGGTGCGTTACTACCCGCTCGGCCTCACGCTGATGTTCACCGCCGCGCCGCGCTCCCCGAAGATGCGCAACATCGCCGCCGACCCCCGCGTGTCCGTCGGCGTGTTCGCGCCGCTGGTCGGGCTGGCGAGTAGCCGCGGCGCGCAGGTGTTCGGCACCGCCCGGGTGCTCGCCCCGGACCACCCGGACCACGCCCACCACTGGTCGGCGTTCCGCTGGCAGAACGAGCACGCCGAGCGGGGCCGGTCGCTGACCCAGCCGCCCGAGGAGACGCTCGTGGTCGTCGAGGCGCAACGCGTCGTCTACACCGAACACTGGTTACGCCGCGAGGGATACGCCCCACGCCAGCACTGGCGCCGCTGAGCCCCGCCCCGGCCGCCCACGCTTCGTCGACCTTGGACTTGTGGAGCCAGGGTTTGCGGTGTGCGCGTCTCTTGCGAGGTGCCACAACCCCTAGATCGACGAGCGTGCTCGGACCAGGCGCTGGGTGGCTCGGGCCGGGCGGGTCCGCACCGCGATCTCGCGGGTCGCCACCGGGTCGAAATCGGCCAGGACTGGTTGGCGAGATTGGTCACGACACCGCGGATCGCACCGTGCGCAGCAGGTGGCCGGCCAGGCGCAGGTCTCCACCGTCGACCCGGGCCAGCACGTCGATCTTCTCGACCGTGGTGTCCGTCCAGGTCGGCGCGGGGAACGCCGACCGCAGCGCGTCGGCGTCCAGGCCCCAGCCCTCGCCTGCCTCCGGCGACACGGCCAGCACGAACACGGTTCCGCCCGGCGCGGTCAGGCGCGGCAGCAGCGCCAGGTAGTCGCCGACCGCGGCCCCGCGCCGGTCCAGCGTGTGCAGCAGGCCGGAGTCGAACACCGAGTCGTACGGTGTCGGCGGCACCGGCAGGCGGGTGGCGTCGTGCACCTCGAAGCGCACGGTCAGGCCCGCCGCGGCGGCCTTGGCCCGGGCCAGCGCGATCGCCACCGGCGACAGGTCGACGCCGGTGACGTCGTGGCCGAGGCGGGCCAGCGCCAGGGCCAGCTCACCGGTGCCGCAGCCGACGTCGAGCACGCGCGGGCCGCGTACCCCGGTGTCGAGCACCGCGGCGAGCGCCGGCTGCGGACCGCCGATCTCCCACGGCGGGCGCCCGGTGTCGCTGGTGTCGCGGTAGAGGCGGTCGTAGTGGACGACGTCCGGCTCGTCGGTCATCGCGTACCCCCTCGGTCCGTGCGTGGCCACGACCCGAGCCTGCCACCTCCGACGGCGGCCGGCGTGTCAGTACGTCAGGCGGCGCAGGTAGCGGGAGCCGACGGCGGCGGTCTGCTGCGGTGTCACGTCCGGGGTGTCGTTCTCCACGATGTACTCCAGCACCTGGTGCCGGCGGAAGATCCGGGCGAAGTTGATCATCCCGGTGCCCAGGTCGGCCATGTCGCCGGTGACCGGGTCGCGGTCCTTGACGTGGTATTGCCGCACCCGCTGCGGGGCGGAACGGATGACGTCGAGCGTGAAGCCCTCCGGGTCCCGCACGCCCTCGCCGGAGTTGATGCCGCCGGTGACCGCCCAATAGATGTCGATCTCCAGGTGCACGAGCCGGGGGTCCAGCTCCTCGGTGAGCACGTCCCACGGGCGCCGGCCGTTGCCGAAGTCGATGGTGAACTCGTGCGCGTGGTTGTGGTAGCCGTACCGCAGGCCGGCATCCGGGCCAGGTGGGCGAGCGTCGCGTCGTAGCCGGGGGAGCCGTTGAGCGCGTCGCGGACGGTCCAGAGCTGGAGGCTGATCAGCTCCTTCGGTACGTGCCGCCGGCCGTGGTGGTGCCCGCCGCCGGCCTGGGCCGCGGTCGCGCCGAGCCCGGCGGCCAGCCCGACGCCGGCCAGCGCCGCCACGGAGCCGCGCAACATGTCGCGCCGGCCGAGCGACCGCCGCAGCGCGCCCTCCCCGTCGAATCCGTAGCACATGACGGCTCTCCTCTCGGCAGGTCTGCGCCGACGCCTATAGCTTTCGGTGTTCTCGCCTTAACTTCTGTCAGCGAGCGATGAAAGTGGGCGGTGTGGCATGCTCGGGCCGTGGCCTTCTACGACGTCGCGCTCGTCCTGCTCGTGGATCGGTCCGGCGCGGTGCTCATGCAGCACCGGGACGGCAACGCGCCCGTCTCACCGCACCAGTGGAGCCTGCCCGGCGGGAGCATCGAACCCGGCGAGACGCCCGAACAGGCCGCCCGCCGCGAACTGCTCGAGGAGACCGGCCTGACCGCCGGTGAGCTGCACCTGTTCTGGAGCGGCCCGCGCCCCCACGAGGAGGGCTTCCCGCACACCGTCACCGTCTACGTCTTCCGCGGCGACACCGACGCGAGGCAGGAGGACGTGGTGCTCGGCGAGGGTCAGGCCATGGTCTTCGTGCCCCGCGACGAGGTACTCGACCGGGAGCTGGCGGTCAGCGCCGCGAAGGTGCTGCCGATGCACCTGGCCGAGACTCGGCCCGCCGCCAACGCCCCGGCCGGCGCCCGCGCGGACCGGGGGAGCACCTCGCCGTCCGGCAGGTGATCCGGGCCGGCGCGCCGTCGCGCGGGGCCTGCTCTGCGGCTGCTCAGCGCAGGACGAGCAGGTCCAGCGCGTCGACCACGGGCCCGGTGTCGACCCGTGCCGCCTCGCGCAGACGCGCGAGGCCGGCGGCGTATTCGTCGTCGCTGATCAGTTGCAGCGGAGTGTGCGCCTCCCGGCGCAGCGTGGCCGTCGCCTCCCGCAGCGACGGCGCGGTGACCTGCGGCACCGGCTCGACCGCGGCGGTGGCGAAACCGGCGTCGGCGAACGTCGACTCCACGTCGGCGATCGCGGGATAGGAGTCGAGCACGCGTACCGCCTCCGGGAAGTAGCGGAACAGCGTGATCGCCTCGTGCCGGCCGGCGAACGCCGAGCGGATCAGCACCGGTGCGCCCGGCCGCACGACCCGGCGCAGCTCCCGCGCCCCGGCGGGCAGGTCGGGCACGTGGTGGACGACGGTGGAGAGCCACGCGCCGTCGACGCTGCCGTCGTCGAGCGGGAGGTGCGCGGCGTCACCGGCGAGCACGGGCCGGAACCGGGAACGGGCGCGCATGGCCGCCGACGGCTCCACGGCGACGACCTCCAGGCCCGGGAACCAGGCGGTGAACGCGCGGGCCCAGCTCCCGGTGCCGGCGCCCAGGTCGAGCAGGCGCATGCCCGGCCGTGGCGCAAGATGTCGCGCGACCGCCTGCCGCCAGGCGGTGAGCCCGTCGTCGGTCAGGTGACGCGTTGCCGCGAAGGCCTCCGCGTCGGTGTCGTCGTACGCGATGCGAGCCATGCCGTCGAGCCAACACTTCGACCGGGTGGCGGCGCAACCTCGAAGCGAACCACGTCATACCGTGCGGGATCGAGGTGATCCCGACCCTCGCGCGTCGGACCGGTCAGTCACCAAGCGAGCGACCGCCATCGATCACTATCGTCTGGCCCGTGATGAACCCCGCCTCCGACGAGGTGAGGAAGGCGACGAGCGACGCGATCTCCTCGGGGCGTCCCAGCCGCTTGAGCGGTGTCCTCTCGACGGTGGCCGCGATGAACTCGGGCCCTGCGGCGCGAGTCATCTCGGTGTCGATGTCACCCGGTGCGATGGCGTTGACCAGAACGTCCGGAGCGAGCTCCTTCGCGAAGACACGAGTCAGGGAGCGGACCGCTGCTTTCGCCGATACGTAGCCGGCGACGAAGCCGTTGCCGATGTCCGAGTACACCGAACTGATGTTGACGATGCGGCCCTGACCGGACCGGGTCAGCAGCGGCGCGAAGGCCTGGATGGTGTTGAAGGTTCCGGTGAGATTGATCTGCAGTACGCGGTCCCAGGTGGCCGCATCCAGCGTGCGCCAGTCGCCGACGAGCGTCTGGCCGGCATTGTTGACCAGCACGTCGAGACGCCCGAACTCGGCTGTCACCCGGTCGGCCATCGCGGCGACGTCTTCCCGGCTGCCCACGTCCGCCTGAATGGCGAGGGCGGGAACATCGCGCAGCTGAGCGACGGTCTCCTCGGCGGCGGCCTGCGACTCTCGATGGTTAACCACGACGGCGAAGCCCGAGGCCGCCAGTCGCTCGACCACAGCCCGTCCGATGCCACGTGATCCACCCGTGACAAGTGCGACCTTCTGCACAACCATCCTTCACTCCTTCAGCGCCGCCAGAGATCTTGCCTGCGGGCGAGTCACGTCAATGACAGGGCCACGAGGTCGGTAGTGTAAGCCACCGCTGAGAGGGTGGGTACACGCTGCTCAATGTGGCTCGCCGTGCGGTATCGGGCCTGGTCGTGCCCTCGCCGACAGCGACTCACCCGGCGGTCCGCGAGTGATGCGGCTGGGGCTGCATACCGCTGCGCCGGTCGTGTCAGAAAAGCGACATACCCGATCTTCGATCCGAGAAGATTGCCGGTTCGCACGATCCACCGGTCCGCCGGCCTACCTAGACTTTCACGGATAGCGATTGATCGACCAATGCGGAGTCCGGCATGCAGGTGCGACAACTCGGCGGCGAAGGGGTGGAACTCTTCCTGACGCATTCCTCCGATCATCGCCTCGCTGCCTGTGTAGGCGTGAAGGACAATGACGGCGAGGTGCTCCGGGTAAATTTCGGTGAGGACGATCAGGCTAACGTCCTGATCGTCGGTCGGTCGCGCACGGCGGCGCTCGGCATCTTCACCGCCATGCTACTCGATCTGGCGCGTCAACTCGTCACGACTCCGGGTCGCCGGGCAATTTACACCACGCCCCCCTTCAGCGTGCTCGACTTCTCGGGCACCGCGGAGTCAAGGACATTCACCGAGGCGGCGATGTCGTTGCCGCTTCCGGTCAAGTTGGAGCGTGCGACGGACACCGCCATGACCACACTGACCGACTTCCAATTCGAACTGCTCCGCCGACGTCGGCAGCCCGACTCGCCGCGACACGCCAAGTTCCTCTTCCTCTGTGCCCTGCAGGCCGCGCACAACCTGCGTTCGCGTGGGTCCTACGCACTGGCGGAGTCCAAGGAGAACGCGGCCAAGTTCGGCCAGATTCTGCGCGACGGAGCGCGGCAGTCGCTGTTCACGGTGGTGTGGTGCAACAGCTTCGAAAATATCGCCCTCACCCTAGACGATGGGGTGAGGCCGTTTCGGCACATCATCGTCCTGCATGACGTTGCCGCCCTGCCGGAACAGTTGGCGGAGATTCTTCCCGAGCCGGGCCGGCATGCCTGGGTCATCGATCGTTCCCGGGCGACCGCTACGCCCGTCATCCCGTATGTCGTTCCTTCTCAGTCATGGTGCGACATGGTGATAGGGGCATTCGAGTGAGTCTCGACCATGTAACTTCGGATCGTCGCCACAACCGCGATCTGCAACGCATACGGGTTTTCATCTCCTCTCCCGGGGACGTGACCGAGGAGCGCGCCGTGCTCCGCAAGATCCTGGACGACCTGCCCTACGATGCTTTCCTGCGTAACCGCGTCACGATCGAGGAGGTGTCTTGGGACCGACCTCGCGCCGAAGTCCCACTGCTCGCCTCGTACACCCCACAGGAAGCGATCAATCGAGGGCTCCCTCGACCGAGTGAGTGCGAGATCGTGGTGGTGATCCTATGGGGACGAATGGGCACACCCCTGGGTGCCGAGTACCGGCGGCCTGACGGGGAACTGTTTCGCTCCGGCACAGAATGGGAGTTCCAGGACGCGGTGAGCGCGGAACTCGCTACTGGACGTCCCAGGGTGCTGCTGTATCATCGGTCTTCGAGGGTCTATGTGTCCCTGGATGATCCCGAGCTCGACGAGAAAAAGATGCAGCTCCGCCTGGTCGAAGAATTCTTGGCAACTGCTGGAGCGTCCGCCGGGAACAGCGTTATGGGTATCAATCGATACGCGGACGTAACCAACTTCGGCTCACTCGTCGAAGGCCATCTGCGTTCGGTCGTCAAGGACCTCATGGATGAGGAGCGGCAGTTGAACATGAACTTCAGCGCCGGCGGCGACGTCCCTACCGCTCCGTTTCCCGGCCTGCGTCCATTCCATGAGGACGAGTCGTTGGTCTTCTTCGGTCGAGAGCGGGAAACCAGCGAGCTCATCCGACGACTCGGCGACCCGAAGCATCGGTTCGCGGCGGTCATCGGCGCCTCCGGCGCCGGCAAGTCCTCGCTGGTCAACGCCGGGCTGGTGCCTGCGCTGAGGGCCGGTGCAATTCCCGGCGCCAACAGCTGGCGGATCATGCGGATGACGCCGGGCGAGATCGAGGGCAACCCGTTCCACGCGCTGGCAGCCGAGCTCGCGGACGTCTCCACCGATGTCAGGGCCAGCGCCGTACAGGATCTCGCGCTCAAGCTGGAACGCGACCCCGGCAGCTTCGGCCAGCACGTCGACAGTGTCCTGCACGAGCACCCGTCCTGGGCCAAGGTTCTGCTCCTGGTCGACCAGTTCGAGGAGTTGTTCGCCTCCACCACTGAGGAGCGCCAACGCGCCCAATTCGTGACGCTGCTGTCAGAGGCGGTGAAGACGCAACGCGTGGTCGTCCTGCTCACCCTGCGCGCCGACTTCTACGCGCACTGTCTGGACCATCCCGAACTCGCGGCCCTGTTGCGGGACGGATCGTTCCCGCTGGGCGCACCGACCATGGGGGCTCTCTTCCGGATGATCACACGTCCGGCCGAGATTGCCGGACTGCGCTTCGAGGCACAGCTCGCCGAGCGCATCCTCGAGGACGCCGGTGCCGAGCCTGGCAGTCTCGCCCTGATGGCCTTCGCTCTCAACCTGATCTGTCAGCACGCCAGCGACGACCGACAACTGCTCGTCAGCGAGTACGACCGGATAGGCGGGATCCGGGGCGCCATCGCCACTCGTGCGGAGGAGATCTTCGACCACCTGACTGCTGCGAATCGAGAGCAGTTGCCCGTGCTCTTCCGCAAGCTGACAGACGTCAGCGAGTCGGGTGCACCGGTGCGGCGGCGTGCCCGCTTGAGCAGCCTGTGCCAGGACCCGACCACCGAGCGCCTCGTCGACACATTGACCCAGGCCCGCCTGCTTGTCGTCAGCGACGACGAGCACCGGGAGGCCACGGTGGAGGTCGCGCACGAGGCGTTGTTCGCGTCGTGGCCACGTCTGGCGGAGTGGATCCAGCAGATCCAGGACGAGATGACGCTTCTGCGGCAGCTACGACGCGCGGCGGTGGACTGGGATCGGTCCGGCCGCCTCGACGCGTTCCTGTGGCCGCACGAACGGCTGGTCACGGTCGAGGACATGTTGCGCAACCTCAACCCCGAGCTCGACCCGACGATCGAGGCGTTCGTGGTTCCCGAGGCGACCCGGATCCTCGCCGAGGCGGAGCAGCGGACGTGCCCGCACCAGCGCCGGGCGAGCATCGGTGATCGGCTCGCGGAGATCGGCGATCCCCGCGCGGGGATGGGGTTGGATGCGGAGGGCCTACCTGACATTCTCTGGCGCTCTGTCGAGGGTGGTCGGGTACGACTCCGCGATGTCGGCGAGGTCGACGTGTCGGATGTCCAGATCGCGGCCTATCCCGTGACGTATGCGCAGTACCGAGCGTTTCTGGAGCACCCGGACGGCTTTCGCAACCCCGCCTGGTTCGAAGGGCTGGCGATGCGACCGGAAATGCCGGGGCGGCAGTTTCGCGGCCTGTTCAACCACCCGGCGGAGAACGTCGCCTGGTACGACGCCGTCGCGTTCTGCCGGTGGCTCAGCGCGTCGTCCGGCAGCGCCGTACGGCTGCCTGCCGAATGGGAGTGGCAACTGGCCGCGTCCGGCCCCGGTGACGGCCTGCGCTATGCATGGGGCGAGGGCTGGTTCGACGAGCATGCGAACACGCTGGAGTCCGGGCTGGGCCGGACGGTGGCCGTCGGCCTCTATCCCGCCGCCGCGACCGCCGAGGGCGTGCACGACCTGCACGGCAACGTCTGGGAGTGGTGTCTGAACGGACTGTCCGAGGACACGGTGGAGGGCATCGACTACGGCTCCGACAGGGCTCGAGTGGTCCGCGGCGGATCCTGGCTGGTCGCGCCGTCATTCACCCGGTCGAGCTTCCGCGGCTGGGACGATCCCGAGCTGCGATACCCGGCCCTCGGCTTCCGGCTGGTGCGCGAGATCCCGTCCTGAGGACCTCGCCTGGGCGGACCTCCGGCGTTGCCGCCGGGCGTCCGCCTCAGGCCAGGGGGTCACGGCCACCGGTGTTGACGGCGGTATGTCGTCGAGCGACTCGAGCACCGGGTAGACCGTTACCGCATAGTCCCGCAGGAGAGCCGCGAAGTGCGACAGCAGGCTTCCCTTGAGCAGTACCGGGCAGCCGGCCCGTTTGAGGTCGAGTCCCATCGCGTTCGCCGCGGCAGGGTCGCGGAACGCCGCGCCCGTGAAGTCGATGTAGGGGAGCTGGTCCGCCGGCCGGTCCAGCAACGCACGAATGTCGTCGGGCCTGCGGACCGTGACGAAAACTCCGGTCGCGACCGCGCCGGGCACGGGCTGTGTGCTTGGTCGCACGGTGTAGTACCGCAGCGCGGCCTCGGCCGGGCTCAGCCCGGAGACCTGCCAGGTCACCACCCGCTCGTCGACCGGACCGCAACCGTTGAGGACCAGTTGTTCGACCCGGGCCGCGCCGAAGACCTGGCGAATCGACGATAGGTTACGGCCAACCGCGTCCAGCTCCTCGGCGTCAAGCACGGGAACCGTCCGCAGCTGCGGCGGTACCTCCTCCGGGAGCTGGCCGGGAGCCCGCACTGCGTGCGGCTTCGCCGGGATGGTGCTCCGGTGCAGCGTCAGGTCGTCGAGGTCGATTTCGTAGACGTCGTGCGCGCAGGTTTCGAGGCCATCGAGCTGGCCGTAGAGCGCGGAGACGGTGGCGATCGGTTGGTCCGTCGGGCCGGGCGCTGTGGCGATCACCGAGGCCCGCAGATCGGTCCAGTTGCACACCAACAACGCGACCTCGGCAGTGTAGTCGTCACGAGCATGCTCGATGATGTGACGCCAGAAGGCGGTGACGTGCGCTAGACCGGAGTCGACGTCGAT
Organism: Micromonospora sp. NPDC049282; assembly: GCF_043197045.1. Lineage (NCBI taxonomy): Bacteria > Bacillati > Actinomycetota > Actinomycetes > Micromonosporales > Micromonosporaceae > Micromonospora > Micromonospora sp. NPDC049282. Next base: position 298,965 of record NZ_JBICSL010000004.1, on the reverse strand, counting down.
GAACGGGCCGGACACCGGCATGAGGTCGCCGGAGCCGAGCGCGGACCAGTATGCCGAGCGCATCGAGACCGGCCCGTGGGGAAGGAACCTGTCGAAGACCGAGTGCATGGCCTCCACGAGCTCGGAGGTCAAGCGCCCGCCGCTGCGTTTGAACGCCTCGAACGCGGCGGGCAGGATGAGGGACGCCGGAACGACCGTGATCGCGGCGCGGCCCGCGAGCCGGAACGGGACCAGTTTCGCGCTGCGCAGCGTGGTGGCCCGAGCCTCGCCGACGAGCGGACCGGTCGACACGGACCCGGCCGAATAGGGCAGGGGACGTGCCTGCAGCAGCCAGAGGTCGTCACCTTCGTCGATAAGCCACTCAAGGTCGAGCGGGGCATCCACCGACCGCTCCAACCTGGTCGCCCACGCGACGAGATCAAGCGCGTGGCCGGGCGAGAACGGCCCGGCCGGAAGGGGCGGAACGGATCGGGTTCGCTTGTCCACCAGACAGGTCATGACCTCGACCCGGTTCTCCACCACATTGGCCGGCGATCCCTCGGCGTACTCAATGAGGACGTTCGTCGCATCGCTGGTGCCAGGGATGATTGTGTATGCGACGCCGCCGGCGCGCGGTGTCACCGCTTGCTGAATGATGACGGCCATGCCTAGTTCATCGACCGGGAGGCCGTTGGTCTCCCGGTAGGCCATCGCCTCCGCCGTGAACGCGGATGCCCAGACCCGTAGAATCGCCGACTCTAGTTCCTCAGCGGAGCTGACACCGGTCTCGCTGCGGTAGATGCCCGGCGACACGGCGCTCGGGGTGTCCTCGGTGACGAACGACGAGCGGACAGCCAGGCGTCGCCGCCCGTCCGTGCCGGCGGGAAGCGATTCGGCGTGCGCGCGGATCGCCGCCGTCAGGTCGGTGGGGATCCGGAGGTCGGCCACGAGGGCGGGCGGACGACGTGTCTCGTCGCCGGCCGGTGCACCAGCGGTGACGGCGTGCCGCAGCGCCGCGGTGGTCAGGCAGAACGACGGCGGGCAGGGTGCCCCCCTGCTGAGAAGCGTACCGAGACCTCTGGCCTTGCCGCCGATCTCGGCAGCCGGTGTCCGGTGGTAGTCGGTGTCCTGGACGATCCAGACCGCTTCGGTCACCTCGCGGCTCGCCGGATGGTGGATCGCGCGCGCACCAGCGGGCAGGCGCCGGCGCACATGGTGCACGCCTGTCCCTCGTGGTAGCCCAACCCTTCGAACAACGAAACTGCATCTTCGCGGTGGATGGCGTGTTCGGCCATCGTCGCCCAGTCGTTGCGGTTTCGCGCCTCCGAAAGCTTGGCGTCGCGGCTCACGTCGCCGTGGCAGCTCACCGCAGCGGTGTGCAGGGCAATCTGGAAGTATTTCACCGCCTGGGTGATGTCGTCGAGGGACGGGATGTGGCAGTGCTCTCCTGCGGTGACACACGTAATCCACGACGTGCCGTGCTGCGCGGCGGTCGTGGCGCCGATCGCGCCGACGACGTCGTCGTAGCCGACGCCGATGTCGGTCGGTGTGGGGCCGAGCGCGCCGAACGGCGCACCGTGCAGCCTCCTGCGCCCGAGGTCGCAGTAGGCCGGAATCAGGTTCAGCGGTACGTGATTGACCAACTCGACCGAGACCTTCACCCCGTGCTCCTGTGCCCGGTGCACCAACTCGGTCTGAACGTCGATCTCGTCGAGGTGTGCCGCGTCGAGTGCGTCGGCGATGCTGCCCGGACGATAGGTGCCGGCGAGGCTCAACGCCATGCCGCTGCCGCGACAGATGTCCAGAATCTCGTCAAAATATCTCAGGTAGAGGTTCTCGCCGTCGAGATGCAGCGACAGTTCGGCCATCATTGCGCCGCCGCGGCTAGTGACCGGGATGACTCGTGAGCTCTCGCCGACCTGACGCGCCATCGCGAGGGTTCCCGAGGCGTGGATGGTGACGAAGTCGACCCCCTCGCGTGCCTGTCGATCAAGGACGCCGAGCACGGCGGATCGGGTGTCCTCGCCATGGCGCAGCACGCGGCGATGAATCTCGTATGTCGGGACGGTCCCTAGAGCGATGTCGAGCGTATCGAGGACTCGCTGTCTCATGCGGAAGTCATCGTTCGTCGTGACATCGGTCAGGGTGTGCGCGCCGAGCGCGTGAGCACGCATCGCCTTTGCGTACTCGGTTTCGCTGTTCGTCTGACCCGGGGTGACTCCGACTATCACCCCGAGTACCGGTGGGTGCGGTCGGCCCATCATGACGCCGGAGATATCGTGCGCGTGGTTCTTCATGCGGTAGGCGACGGGTGCAGGAACCGCTTCCGAGGGCTGGGCTGACATCAGCTCGGGCTCCTTCCGGGCCGGCATGACGAACCAGAGCATCGGTCGCGGCGGCGTACGTCAACCACGACCTAGGGCAGGCGATGCCCTACTTTCGTCAGACTAGTTGAGTGCGGTCGGCAGGAAAAGGCCAGCGGCGGTCTGACGGCGCCGGCCGACGTGACTCGGCGAAAGCATCGATCACTTTCGCGCGTGACATCGGTGGATGTTCTCGGCGTAGCCTGAGTGGGGAGGCGCCAATGGCCGCACAGCACACCCTCATGCCCGACGAGAACACTCTGCACGGATACTTCTCGTGCGAGATGGAGCCGGTGCTCACCGTCGATCCCGGCGATTCGGTGCGATTGAGCACCTTGGACGCCTGGTGGTCGAGCGTGCCCTACACAGGTGGACCGATTGAGGAGCGGCCGAAGGTGCCGCAGTTTCGCGCAGGCTTTGGTCATGCGCTTGTCGGGCCGATCGCGGTGCGGGGCGCCGTCCCCGGCAACGTGCTCGAGGTGCATGTGAACGCGGTCATACCAGGCAGATGGGGCACGTGCGCGGAGCCGCAGGTGCAACTCAACGCCCGTTACGGGATTCAGGGTGCCGAGGCGGTACACACTTGGGTGCTCGACCCGGAGGCGATGACGGCGCGCAATCAACACGGGCATCGGGTGGCCCTTCGCCCCTTTCTGGGCGTGATCGGCATGCCGCCACCGGAGCCGGGCCTGCACTCAACGTTTCCGCCGCGCTGGCACGGCGGAAACCTCGACTGCAAGGAACTGATCGCCGGTAGTGTGCTCTATCTGCCCGTCCCCGTGGACGGGGGCCTGCTCTCGGTGGGCGACGGACATGCCCGGCAGGGCGACGGGGAGGTCAGCGGCACCGCGATTGAGTGCCCGATGGACCGTGTCGATCTCACGATCGGTCTGCGTACCGACCTGACTCTCGACTGCCCGACCGCTCGGACTCCCGCTGGCTGGATCACGATGGGGCTAGGGGAGAACCTCGATGAGGCGACGCAGCGAGCGCTCGATGCCATGTTCGGCCTCGTCGGTCGGTTGCATCAGGTCTCCCGCGCGGACGCCATTCTGCTCGCCAGCGTAGTGGTGGACCTGCGGATCACGCAGATCGTTAACGGCGTGGTGGGCGTACACGCGATCCTGCCCCACGACGCGATCGGCTGAGACCGCCGGACCGAGTACCCGTGCGGCTGTGCCACGAGTTGCATCGCCCTCTCGGCAGGCGGCGACGCTGCCGCCCACCGGCCGCCTTCCCACTCTGGGCCGCGGCCGGCAGGTGGCACGGTGCTCGGAGGCCAGCCCGACTGCTCTGTCCAGCAATCGGCTGGCGGAGGCGAGCTGGTCGTAGTGGGCCGCGGTGAGCGCGAGGGAGACCGCGTCGCCGATCCGCCGGCACTGCGGGCATCCGGTGCGGAAGACGTGGCGGCGCAGCGGGAGGACATGGTCGTGCAGGGCGGCGGGGAGCAGGTTCAGGGCCTGGCGGAGCTCGTCGGGTGACACTGGTGCCTCCTGGTGATGTCTACGGGCAGGGTGGCCGGTTCGGAAGCGGTACGCGTCAGGCGGGCGGGATGGCGACGACCTCGACGTCGACGCCTTCGGCACGAAGCGTCTTCACCGCCTGGTAGAGCGCGACCTGGGTGAAGGTGAAGAGCGAGTCCACCGTGAGAGTGCGTCCGGCGCTCAGCGCGATGGCGTAGACGACGGTGCGCGGGCGGAAGTCCTCGGGCAGGTCCGGCCCGCCGGGCTGGGCGCGGACGAGGTCGCGGAACCGGGTACGCGCCTGGGCGTCGTAGCGCAGCGCGTCGTACGAGGTGACGCCCTGCGCGAAGAGGTGGCTGAGCGGGGAGCTGCCCGATGCCCGCTTCACGTGGATCAGCTCGCCGTCCGGGCCGAGCAGGTCGCACGCCTCGATACCGCGCGGATGCTGGCGGGTGCGGACGAGCTTCTTGTCCAGCAGCACCAGCCCGGAGTCACCCTTCGCGGCCTCCTTGTTGTAGGTGTCCTCGTTCGGCAGGTGTGCGGTCCAGGGCGGCAGCGTGATGCTCGACGGACGGTCCAGGATGCGGCTGATCTCCACACGCAGGAACTCCCGGTGCCGTTCCCCGATCTCGTACCACCGGCCCTCGTGCAGCAGCAGGTGGTTCGCGTCGACCGCCACCTCCGCGGTGAGCCAGCGGGACACCGGTGTCGACGCCATCTCCTCGGTGCCGGCGGCGTCGGCGTAGAGCGTCAGCGTCCCGTTGCGCAGCCCGCTCCACCGGTCGCCGTCGAGCGCCCGGGTGGTGTGCGCGAGGATGCCGTCCAGGTCCAGCTCCGTGGTCAACGTCGGGCGCCGCCCGGAGCGGGGCACCCGGATCCGGTACGACCGGACGTGCTCGACGTCGGCCACGAGGCTGCCCGGCACGGCGACGCCGAGATCCGGCGGGTCGGCCAGCGCCAGCCGCCGGTCCAGTTCGTCGGCCAGCGCCGTCTGACGCGGGTCGTTGGAGCGCAGTGGCCGGATCTGCTCGATGAACTCCAGATCCGCCGGGGGTGATTCCTGCCGGCACACCCGGTCGATCTCCCGCAGGTCGGCCAGGAGCCGTTCCGGGGTGACGCCCAGCGGGATGCGCAGCGACTCGCCGCCCTCGACCTTCACCGCACCACCGGAGTTCCGGCACGCGGTCAGGTCCGGGTTGTCGGTGCGGCCGCACACCTGGCCGACGATCTCGCCCCACTTGTCGATGCCGTACCGCCAGATGGGCTGGCCGCCCGGTACGAGGCTGCGGTCCACCCGGCCGCTGGCGCCGAGCATCCGCCGGCGGACCTGCCGGATGTCGTCGGGCCGGAGCGCCCGCACCGCGAAGCGGACGCCGAATGTGGGATCCACCTTCTCCTGCTCGACCATGAACCGGCCCAGCGTGCCGAAGGTCAGGGCGTACGCCCGGTCGTCCACGGCCAGCAGCAGCGCGCCGCCGCCGCTGCGGTAACCGAGGGCCACGTCCACGCCGACCAGCCCGGACAGGATGTCGCACCACTCGGCCCGGGTACGCGGCGCGCTGCCGTGCACCAGGAGCGCCGGCGCGTCGGCGACCCGGTGCGGCGTCGGCTCGAAGCCGTGTCGCCGCAGGTAGTCGGCGTTGAGCGCGGAGGCGAGGCCGTCGACGGTGGACGGCACAGTGAGCCGGTAGACGGTGGTCGGGTAGGTGTCCACCCGCGCCGGTGGGAGCGTGGGGTCGAAGAGCGGGAGCTGGTCGGGAAGACGGCGGTCGCCGCCGTCGTCCGGGTTGGTCGCACTGCGCATGTCGATCTCCTCGTGTAGAGATGGGGACGGCGGTGGTGCGGAGGGGGTCACGTCGAGGGCGGGCTTCGCGGGGCCCGCCCCCGACCGGTACGGAGGTCAGCCCAGGGCGACGGTGACGCCGCCGGAGAACGCGGAGTCGTGCAGTTCGAGCCGGGTGAGCTTGACGGTCTTCGGGATGTCGAAGACGAACACGCCGGTCACCTGGTTGCCGGGGTTGATCTCCTCGAAGAACGTGCTCTGCTCCTGGTTGGCGTAGAGGCCGGCCTCGGTGTCGGTGGAGTATTCGGTGCCGTTGGCCGCGTAGGCCGTCTGGCTGCTGCCGTCGAGCAGCTGCGCCTTCTTGCCGATGTTCTTGACGGTGATGGTCACCAGGCAGAACTGGCCCTGCGCCTTGGCGCCCAGCGCCGACGACCCGACCTTGGCGACGCCGCACTTGGCGGACTTCACCGTGAACTCGAACTTGCCGTCGCGGGCCGGCTGGCCGATCTTCGCGGTCTTCGGCGTGTCCCCGCCCTGCCCGGCGCCGGTCTCCGCCTTGCCGCCGCTGCTGCTGGTGGTGGCGTCGTCGCTGGTGCCGGCGCCGCAGCCCAGCGCCACGAGAGCGCCGACGATCAGGGCGAGGGTGGTGGTCTTGCGCATCGTGTCCTCCTGCTGTGAACGGTGACGGCGTCAATAAGAGCATCATCCGTGAACACTGTCAACAGACGGGATGCTTGACTGATGTGGCACACTCCGAACGTGCAGGAGACACTGACCATCACCGCAGCGGAGATCGCCCGGCTCGCCGGTGTCGGTCGGGCCGCCGTCAGCAACTGGCGCAAACGCCACGACGACTTCCCCGACCCGGTCGGCGGCAGCGCCACCAGCCCCGAGTTCGACCTCGCCCAGGTCGAGCGCTGGCTGCACGCCCAGGGCAAGCTTCCCGACCTCGCCACCGCCGACCGGCTCTGGCGACACCTCGCCGCCACCAGCGCCTCCCCGGCCGCCGGCCTCGCCGCCGTCGGGGCCCGGCTGCTCGCCCGGCAACGCGGCCAACGCCCTGCCCGCTCCACCGACCCTCAGCTCACCCCGCTGCTGCCGGACGTGGACGAGCTCGCCGACGAACTCGGCCCGCAGGGCGCGTTCGACGCGCTGTGGCAACGCTTCTCCGCACCCGGACCGGGCCGCCCCTTCGCCACCCCCGACGACCTGGCCGACCTGATGGCCGGCCTCGCCGGCGTCGGCGGCGGCTCCGTGTTCGACCCCGCCGCCGGCTCCGGCGCCACACTCCGCGCCGCCGTCCGCGCCGGCTGCACCTCCGCGTACGGGCAGGAACTCGACCCCGACCTCGCCCGGCTCGCCGGACTCTGGCTGGCCGTGCGCGACGTGCCGGGGGAGGTGAGCACCGGCGACTCGCTGCGCGCCGACGCCCACCCCGGCCGCACGTTCGACGCCGTCGTCTGCCACCCGCCGTTCGGCGCCAGCAACTGGGGCGACGACGAACTCGGTCACGACCCGCGCTGGATCGTCGGCACCACCCCGCGTACCGAACCGGAGCTGGCCTGGGCTCAACACGCCCTGGCGCACCTACGGCCCGACGGTCACGCCGTACTCCTGATGCCGCCCACCGTCGCCGGTCGCCGCGCCGGCCGGCGCATCCGCGCCGAACTGCTCCGCCGGGGCGCGTTGCGCGCCGTCGTCGCGCTGCCACCGGGGGCGGCGGCGCCGCACGGCGTACCGCTGCACCTGTGGGTGCTGCGACGCCCGCCGGCCGACGCGCCGCCACCGGCCCGGACGCTGCTTGTCGACGCCGCCGGCGACCTGGCGCGCGTCCTCGACACCTGGCGGGCCTTCAACACGGACGGCGACGTGGACGAGCCCGGCTACGCGCGTGCCGTGCCGGTCATCGAGCTGCTCGACGAGGAGGTCGACCTCACCCCCGCCCGCCGCCAACCCGCCGTCGTGGGCGAGGCGAGCGGAGAGCATCTGGTACGCACCAGAGAGCGCCTCGCCGCCGTCGTCGCCGACCTGCCGGCGCTGATGCCGCAGGTCACGCCCGCGCCCGACGGGGTCGGCGGGGAGTTCCTCACCGTCGGTGAGCTGGCCCGGGCCGGGGCGTTGCAGCTCCTCGGCCCGATCCGTGGCGCCGGCGACAGCGCTTCTGACGGTGACGGGCGGCCGGTGTTGACCGTGCCGGACGTGCTGGGCGGCGTGGAGGCGACCGGGCGCGACGACGGGCGGCTCGGGCAGGAGATCGAGCTGGCGGTCGGGGACGTGGTGGTGCCGATGATCGCGCGGCAGCTCACCGCGCGGGTGGTGACCGTCGACGGGGTTCTGCTGGGGCGCAATCTCTACCTGCTTCGGCCTGCTCCCGACGTGTTGGATTCGTGGTTTCTGGCCGGGCAGTTGCGGACGTCGACGAATGAGCGGCAGGCGTCGAGCCTGTCGGGGACGCTGCGGTTCGACGTGCGGCGGGCGCAGGTGCGAAGGGTGTCGCGGGAGGAGCAGGGGGCGTACGGGGAGGCGTTCCGGCGGCTGGACGCGTTCGAGTCAGCAATCCGACAGGCTGTCTCGCTGGGCGCGGAACTGGCGCAGTTGACCGCGGACGGACTGGCCCGAGGGGCTCTGACACCCACGCCCCGACGTCCGGACCAGCGCAAATCGCCGAAGGGCCAGTAGCTCCTTGATCGTTCAACGATGTACGGTTTTGCGTCCGCCGGACGTGGCGCCGACAGTTCGGATCAAGGGGGCGGGATGACGCTGGGCACCATCGGTGGCTTCGAGTTGGTCAAGCCGCTGGGGTCGGGCGGGATGGGCGAGGTGTTCTTCGCCGTGTCGCCGACCGCCGACCGGGTAGCGCTCAAGGTGATCCGGAAACACCTGATCGAGGAGCCGACGGTCCGGGACCGGTTCGCCGCCGAGGTCGACAGCCTCAAGGTGGTGTTCGGCTCGCGGATCGCCCGCCTGGAGGACGCCGACCCTTACGGTGACCCGGCTTGGCTGGCCGTGGAGTACGTGCCCGGCGCGACGTTGCGGCAGCACGTCGACGCCCGCGGCCCACTGCCGTTGCCGCTGGCCGCCATGGCCGGCGCGATGCTCGCCGACGGTCTGGGCAAGGTGCACCAGGCCGGTCTGCTGCACCGTGACCTCAAGCCGCAGAACATCATTCTCGGTCCGGACGGGCCGAAGCTCATCGACTTCGGGCTGGCGATCCTGATCGACCGCAGCGACTTCCTGACCGAGCCGGGAGCCCTGGTCGGGACGCCCGCCTACATGTCACCGGAGCAGGTGCGGGGTGAGCGGGAGCTGACCGCCGCGGTGGATATCTACGGGCTGGCCGCAACGCTGGTCTTCGCCCTGACCGGGCACGGCCTCTATCCGCCGACCAACTCGTGGAACCTGCTGCTGCGCATCACCGAGCCGAGCGACCTGCCCGACCTGTCGGGCGTGCCGGCCGAGTTGGCACCGCTGCTCGGCGCGATGCTCGCCCACGATCCCGGTGCCCGGCCCGGTCTCGGCGACGTCGGTGCCCGGCTGCTGGCGGTCGCCACGGCGAGCAGCGGCAAGAGCGTGCCGAGCCTGCGGCAGGAGGTCGCCGGGCTCACCTACGACGGCGACACCGAACTGCTCGTCCCACCGGATCTCCAGGACCCGCGGCGGGAGCCGGAGGACACCGCGGTCGACGAGCACGACACGCGCGAAGTGCCCGATCCGGCCCCCACCCTGCCCGACCCGGAGCGCGCCGCCGGCCGAGGCCCCGACGTGACCTGGCTGGTCGACAAGATCCGCCGCCAGTACGCCCGACGCTCGACGCTGTAGGAAGGCTCCACCGATGACCACCTCCCAGGACGCCACCTTCGCCCCGGGCTCCCGCATCGTCGTCCGGGACGAGGAGTGGCTGGTGCGCGGCGTCAGGACCGGCACCGCCGACGGCACCATGATCAAGGCCGTCGGCGTCTCCGAGTTCGTGCAGGACGTCGAGGCCACGTTCTTCACCGGCCTTGAGGACATCACGCCGCTGGTCCCCGAGGAGACGGAACTCATCGCGGACACGTCCTCCCGGTTCCGGCAGAGCCGGCTGTTCCTGGAGGCCGTGCTCCGGCGGACGCCGCTGCCGCGTACCGAGCGCGGCCTCGCGCTGACCGACCGGTTTCTCCTAGACCCGCTGACCTATCAGCAGCGCCCGGTCGAGCTGGCCCTGGCCGGCCTGCGGCCGCGCATCCTGCTCGCCGACGTGGTCGGGCTCGGCAAGACCCTGGAGATCGGGCTGATCCTGGCCGAGCTGATCCGCCGGGGCCGGGGCGACCGGATCCTGGTGGTGTCGCCGCAGCAGGTGCTCGAACAGTTCCAGCGAGAACTGTGGACCCGTTTCGCCATTCCGCTGGTGCGGCTCGACTCGACCGGCATCCAGCGCATCCAGCAGGAGATCCCGGCCGGCCGGAACCCGTTCACCTATTTCAAGCGGGCCATCATCTCCGTCGACACGCTCAAGGACGCCGGCCAGTTCGGCCACCACCTCGACGCCACCACCTGGGACGTCGTGGTCATCGACGAGTCGCACAACCTCATCAACAAGGGCACCCAGCGCAACGAGCTGGCCCGCCGGCTCGCCGCCAAGACCGACGCGCTGCTGCTGGCCAGCGCCACCCCGCACAACGGCGACAAGGAGTCCTTCGCCCAGCTCATCTCGCTGCTCGACCCGGCGGCCATCGCCGACGAGAAGCGGTACGAGGCGAAGGACATCGCCCACCTCTACCTGCGCCGCACCAAGATCAGCCCGGAGGTGCGGGACCAGATCGGCGACCGCTGGGCCGACCGTGGTCCCTCGCAGGCGGTGCACTGCGCGGCCGGCCCGATCGAGGAGCAGATCTTCGACGAGCTGACCGACGTGTGGCTCGCCGGCAAGTGGAGCGACGAGGCGGTCACCGGGCAGCACCGGCTCTTCCCGTACACGTTGGTGAAGTCGTTCCTCTCCTCGCACCGGGCGCTGCACGAGACGGTGACCAACCGGCGGAAGAAGGCCACCGGCGCCGAACGGGCGGCGCTGGACCGGCTCGCGGAGCTGACCTCGGCGATGACCGACCAGGACGCCAGCAAGCTCCGCAAGCTCGTCGAGGAGTTGAAGAAGATCGGCGTCGGCCGGGGCAGCGACATCCGGGCGGTGGTCTTCTCCGAGCGGGTACCCACCATCAAGTGGTTGGCCGAGACCGTCCCGGCGATGCTCGGGCTCAAGCCGAACGCGGTGCGGGTGCTGCACGGCGGCGTCGCCGACCAGGACGAACAGCGGATCCTCCAGGAGTTCGAGCTGGCCGGCAGCGACGTGCGGCTGCTGTTCACCGGCGACGTCGCCTCCGAGGGCGTCAACCTGCACCAGCAGTGCCACCACCTGATCCACTACGACATCCCGTGGAGCCTGATCCGGATCGAGCAGCGCAACGGCCGCATCGACCGCTACGGGCAGAAACACCAGCCGCAGTTCCGCGCGCTCATCCTCACCTCCGACCGGGAGGACGCGAAGGACGACCGTACGGTCTCGGAGAAGCTGCTCGACCGGGAGGCGGTCGCCCACCGCAGCCTCGGCAGCGTCGAGGCGGCCACCGGTCTCTACGACGCCAAGGCCGAGGAGGACCGGCTGGTCCGCGACCTGCTGGCCGGCCGGAGCGTCGACGAGTCCTACGAGGCCGCCCACGCAGAGATCGACGTGATGGCCGACCTGTTCGGCGACGTCGGCACCGCACCGGTCGCGGCGGACATCCCGGTGGCCCGGGTGCCGAAGCTCTTCGACTCCACCGAGGACTTCGTCGACGCGGCGCTCCAGGAGATCTACCAGGACCGGCCCGAGGACCACATCGACCTGCGCCGGGAGGACGAGCTGCTGACCTTCCTCGCCCCCGACGACCTGGTGCACCGGCTCACCGACCTGCCCCGCTCCTACCTGCGCGCCCACCGCGAGGGCGAGGACCTGCGGCTCAAAGTCACCTTCGACCGTCCGCTCGCGCAGCGCAAGCTCGATCAGGCCCGGCAGAGCAAAACCCCGATGTGGCCGGACGTCGCCTTCCTCAGCGACGTGCACCCGATGGTCGACTGGCTGGTCGACAAGGTGCTCATCCGGCTCGGCCGCCAGCAGGCCCCGGTGCTCACGGCCGACGTGGCCGCGCCGACCTACCTGATCCAGGGCGTCTACGCCAACCGCCTCGGCCAGCCGACAGTGGTGCAGTGGATGGCCGTCTCCGGCCTGCCCACCGCGCCGGAGATCCGGCCGATGGACGAGGTGCTGCGCGAGGCAAACGTCGGCCCGGACATGGTCAACCGCGCGGAGGCCGTCGCGCTCGACCCCTACCGGCAGCTCCTGCCGCAGGCTGTCCGCGTCGCCCGCGCCCATCTGGAGGGCAAGCGCGACGAGTGGGCCGCCGCGAACGCCGAGCCGCTGGAGCAGTACCGCCGGCAGTTGGCAACGTTTGAACAGGCCAGCCTCTTCGACGAGCTGCCCGCGGCGCACCGCGCCAAGCGCCGCGAGCACGCCCGGCACACCGTCGCCGAGCAGCACGACCTGCTCGACCGCCTGGAAACCGCGGGCGACCCGCTGCTGCGGGTCCTCGCCGTCCTCGTCCCGTCCCCGGAGAGTGCCGCATGAGCTTCGACGCGTTGACCAACCGCGGTGAATACCTCTCCGCCCACTACCTGGCCGAGATCCTGCCCACCACGCTCAAGGGCGGCCTGCTCAAGCAGTGGACCGAGCGGGAGAAGGCCGGCGACCGCACGCCCCGCACCGGCCTGCGTGGCCTGCGCCGGCCCTACTTCGACGCCAAGTCCGAGCTGGCCGACGGCGAGTTCTTCGACCCGGAGCGGCTGCGCAAGCTGCACCAGGAGCTGTTGAAGGCGCTCGGCTTCGAGCCGAACCCGCAGACCATCACCGTCGAGCGCGCGGGCCAGGAACACCAAATCGCCGTCGCGCACGCCGAGCTGACCTCCACGCACGGTATCGTCGCGCTCGACTGCGGCTGGGCCGTCGACGCCGAGGCCGCCCAGGACCCGGACGACGCCGGCCGGCTGCTCACCCCGGTCACCCTCAGCAGCACCGAGACCATCGACACCGGCGCGAAGCTCGCCTCCTGGCTGTTCGCCGCCGACAACCCGAAGCTCCGGTACGTGCTCATCCTCAGCGGCGGCGTGGTCACGCTCGCCGACCGCGTCGCCTGGGGCGAGGGCCGCTACCTGGCCGTCAGCCTGGACACCGCCTACGCCCGCAACGACGACAAGGAGTACGACGTCGTCGCCGCCCTCTTCGGCGCCGACTCGCTGCGTCCACCCGCCGAGGGCGGCACCGAACCGCTCGCCGACCTGGTCGCCGGCTCCCGGCAGCACGCCGTCGGCGTCTCCAGCGAGCTGCGCGAGGGCCTGAAGGTCTCCGTCGAACTCATCGCCAACGAGGTCCTCGACCGCATCCGGCAGGCCGGCTACCAGCCGCAGAACGTGATGGTCCTGGACGAGCTGGCCAAGGAGCTGGGCCGGGAGGCGCTGCGTTACCTCTACCGGATCCTGTTCCTGCTCTACGCCGAGGCCCGCCCCGAGTTGGGCGTCCTGCCGGTCAACGACCGCGAGTACGTCGAGGGCTACAGCCTCGCCCGCGTCGGGGACCTCGTCTCCCGTCGGCTCGCTCCCTCCGCCGAGGACGGCTTCCACCTGTACGAGTCGCTGGACCTGCTGTTCCGCATGGTCAACGACGGCCACCGCCCGCGCGGCGGCGCGGACGTCGACGACAAGGCCAGCGAGGGTGAGGGCCTCCGCTTCGAGCCGATGAAGTCGGACCTGTTCCTGCCGGAGAAGACCAAGCTCATCGGCCGGGTCTTCGCGCCGGACGGCGACGAGGACGACCCGGACGCGCCGACCATCGACACCCGGCTGCGCAACAAGGTCCTCTACCAGGTGCTGCGCCGGCTGATGCTGACCAAGGGCGCGAAGCGGCGCCGCGGTGGCTTCATCTCGTACGCCCAGCTCGGCATCAACCAGCTCGGTGCGGTCTACGAGGGCCTGATGTCCTACACCGGCTTCGTCGCCACCGAGCAGCTCTACGAGGTCGCCAAGAACGGCGACCCGAAGGACGGCTCGTGGATGATCCCGGCCTCCAAGGCCGACGAGTACGAGGACAGCGTCTTCGTCTACAAGGAGGACCCGTACACCGGGGTGCGCAGCCGGGTCAGCCACGCCCCGGGCTCGTTCGTCTACCGCCTCGCCGGCCGGGACCGACAGACCAGCGCCTCCTACTACACCCCGCAGTCGCTGACCGAGGTCACCGTCCAGCTCGCCCTGAAGTACCGACTCGACCAGGACGGCACCACCACCCCGGCGCGTGAGCTGCTGGACTGGACGATCTGCGAGCCGGCGCTCGGCTCCGGCGCGTTCCTCAACGAGGCGATCAACCAGGTCGCCGCCGAGTACCTGCGCCGCCGCGCCCGGGAGCTGACCGTCGACCTGGACCCGGAGCAGTACCAGGTAGAACTCCAGCGGGTGAAGGCGTACATCGCGCTGCACAACTGCTATGGCGTCGACCTCAACCGGACCGCCGTCGAGCTGGCCGAGGTGTCGCTCTGGCTCAACGTCATGCACGCCGGCCTCCAGGCCCCCTGGTTCGGCCTGCACCTTCAGCGCGGCAACTCCCTCATCGGCTGCGGACGCAAGACCTACGAGCCGAAGCAACTCGCCGACAAGTCGTGGCTCACCACTGCCCCGGCCGAGATGCCGTTCCGCGACGGGCCGATCGACGAGGGCACCATCCACCACTTCCTGCTCCCCGCCGACGGGTGGGGCGCGGTCGCGGGAGAGAAGGAAGCCCGCGAGCTGGCACCCGCCGAGACCGCGAAGCTCAAAGCGTGGCGTACGGCGATGAAGCGCGTGCCGTCCGCCAAGGGCAAGAACTCCCAGGTCAAGCGGTTGCAGGCGCTGGCCGGGCGGGTCGAGTTCCTGTGGGGGCTGGTGCAACAGCGTCTTGCCATCTCGGAGCGGGAGATCCGCCGCGACATCACCGTCTGGGGTGCGGACGACCTGCCGCCGGTGACCGAGGCGGTGGCCCGGGACAAGATCCTCGCCGACCTGACCGCGCCCGGCACGCCGTACTGGCGGCTCAAGACGCTTATGGACGTGTGGTGCGCGCTGTGGTTCTGGCCGCTGGACAAGGTTGGGCTGTTGGACGGCTCCGACCCGGTCTATCCGGCCGCGCCCGTCCAGGTCTCGCACGTCAAGGACGTCCCGGCGTACGAGGAGCCGGTGGTCTACGAGGCTGCGGACATCTTTGGGAACGTGGAGCCGCAGCAGATGAAGCTGCCAACCAAGGCGATCGGGACCCGGCGGATGAGCGTGGCGGAGCAGTTGCGCCGACTGGTGCCGTTGACGGACTTGGACGATTGGCTGACGTTCGCGGAGGCGCTGATCGGCCGCAGCGACGTGGATGAGGCTACCGAGCGGTTCTACGGGCGGAAGCTCACGAGCCTAGACGAGATGAGCGAGTTCGAGCGGAAGCTCGATGGGGTGATTGGCGTTGACTCGCCCTGGGCTCTCTCCGATCGCTTTCCTTGGCTCCTCGGCGCCGACCAGATCGCCGAACAGCAGGGAGTATTTCACTGGGAGCTCACTTTCGCCCAGGCCTTCGCGAAGGGTGGCTTTGACCTCCAGGTCGGCAACCCACCATGGGTACGTCCTGACTGGAAAGAAGATGTCGTGCTCGCGGAGCGGGAACCCTGGTTCCGACTGGTTCCGAGAGCGCCGGCAGAGCTATGGCAGCAGCGGAAGTCCCGCCTTCTTGAGCAGCGCGAAGCCCGCGCAATCTTCCTGCGTGAAATGACCGTCAATTCAGGTGTAGTGGCGTTTCTGAGTAGCCCGGCCACATTCCGACTGCTGGAGGGCACGCGTCCCGACTTGTACCGTGCGTTCATGTGTCAGGTATGGGCGCATCTTGGTGTGTGCTCCACTGCTGGATTAGTGCACCCTGATACTCATCTAAGCGGTGTTAAGGAGGGCGTGCTGCGGGCGGTAGCATATAGGCGTCTCCTCGTTCACGGAGGCTTCGTCAACGCTGCGAACTGGGCCTTCGATGATGCTGGTCGGACGCTGGAGTTTGGCGTTCACATATACGGGGCACCTCGAAATATTCGGTTTCTTCACCTCAGCCAGTTGTTCTCTGCGAGTTCCTTGACGGGCTCGATTGAGCATAATGGGGAAGGCGCGCCCCCGGGCCAGAAATTTCAGGGCGGCTGGGATAAGCGGCCACATCGCGATCGAGTCGTGGTCGTCGACGAAGTTACGCTGAGGGAGTGGCAGCGGATTCGCGGTGAAGGTGACGGCCAATGGGAAAGTGCGCCTCTTCTTTACCCTATCACTGTGCACGAGGAGCGCGCCATCGCTGCTCTCGCTTCCTTTGGCCCGAGACTGGGCGCGTCCCGTCCTCAAATTAGTGGCGGGTACAACGAGACTACCGCGAAACAAAACGGTCTTATCAGCTATCGAGTGGGTCAGGTTGGATCGCTGTCCGAGGCTGTCATTCAAGGGACTCACTTTGGAATCGCGACCCCATTCGCAAAGCAGCCGAACGACCCCTTCCGTAACGGAAAAGACTGGATCGCTAGGGACCTAGTCTCACTTCCTGCGCATATCGTCCCACGAACTACGTATGTGTTGCACGGCCGTGAGGCATTAAGCAAGAAAGGGCAGACTGTTTGGGAGGGTGGTCGTCGGTATACGGAATATTACCGAGTCGCCTGGCGAGTAATGATTGATCCTAAGAGCACCGAGCGATCTCTATTTGCAGCAATAATGCCGCCAGGTCCCTCGCATGTCGATGCTGTTGGCACGCTTGCGCTGCCGGATAATCGATCTACATCGCTTACTTGCGGCCTGTGGAATTCTCTTCCGTTGGATTACCTTCTGCGAATTACTGGTAGGTCGCACCTGCGAGTCTCCGAAGTCAACGCCATGCCTGCGGCTGACCCGGAACATCCGTTGGCGTCGGCATTGCTACTTCGCACCCTTAGGCTTAATTGCCTGACAGATGCCTATGCGGACCTCTGGGCGGAGGTCTTTAATGATGCTTGGGCGACTGAAGATTGGGCTGCAAAATGGCCGTCCCTAGTTCCGCTTTCAAACGGCACTTCCTACTGGAGCAGGAGCACTCCGCTGCGTGGGGAGAGGGAGCGGCGGGCCTGCCTCGTGGAGATGGATGCATTGGTTGCGGTGTGGCTAGGCATTGGGGTCGATGAACTAATTGCCATCTTGCAATCGCGGTATCCGATCCTAACTGCTCGGGAAGAAAATATGTGGTTCGACGCTGAAGGCCGTAAGATCGCCGCTGACCCCTATGCGTTCGGCAATGGTCAGGCGAAGGTGCACTACGAGCAGTTGATGGCTTACCTTGACAATCCGGCCCGGAATCCGGTGCCTGTGGGGTATGTAGCACCGTTTTACAAGGCAGATCGAGAAAAGGAGTATCGGCAGGCTCACGCCGTCTTCAGTAAGCGATTTCAAAGTGCGCTTGACGGAGGGTTGTAGTCGTCCTAGCGCTCTAATCGATCCAGGCCAACGGTAATTAATCAAAAGTAGGCGGCGGCAGGGAGCGCTTCTCTGTGATCGGTAGAACGCGCTCGGTATGACGTCGGATGGACTCAGGTCTTGGTTATGCGGAGGAACCTTGCCCAGGCGGCGGGCGAGAAGGTGAGGGCGGGCCCCGCCGGGTCCTTGCTGTCACGTACGAAGACGACGCCGGGCAGATTGTCGGCGACCTCGATGCAGTTGCCGCCGTTGTCGCCGCTGCGGGTGCTCTTGCGCCACCGTGCGCCGGTCAGATCAGCCATGATGAACTTCTCCGATGATCTTGTTGATCAGTTGCCTTGACTGCTGCTCATCATGGGCCAAGGACGTGAGACTTGCCCATACCTCTTCGTAGACAGCGACCTCGTCCTTGCGATCGAGGTAGAGCGCCCCGGTCAGGGACTCGCTGTAGATGACCGGAGGATCGGGCTCGACCCGGTTGCGGAGCGGGAAGTCCAGCATGACGAAGGGGCCGGCCACTGCGCCGAAGTGCAGGCCAGCGGTTAGTGGGAGCACCCGGATCGACACGTTGGGAAGCCTGCCCACGTGGAGCAGGTGGCGTAGCTGCTCGGTCATGGTGGACGAGCTGCCGACGATCCGGAGGAGAACCGCCTCGGAAAGGACGGCCTCGAACTTCGGTGCGGGTGGAAGACGGCGTTCCAGGAGCGCTTGACGCTGCAACCGCACCTCGACCAGGCGCTCGCGCTCCTCGCCCGACATTCTCGATCGGTGCTGGTAGACGCCCCAGGCGTAACCTCTGGTCTGAAGCAGCCCAGGTATCAGGGTGTCCTCGTACTCCCGGAGGCGTGACGCGGCGGACTCCAGGCCGACGTACAGCTCGAACCAGTCGGGGATGGCGTCGCCGTAGGAGTGCCACCAGCCCTTGGCCTTGGTCTCGGTGGCCAGGGCGGTGAGCGCGCCGGTCAGCTCGGGCGTCGCTCCGTACAGCTCGCACAGGGCCTTGACGTCGACGCCCCGGACGGCGCCGATGCCGGTCTCGATGCGCCACAGCTTCTGCCGGCTGCACTGCACGGCCTCCGCCGCGCCGTCGAGGGTCATCCTCGCCTCGGTGCGCAGCTCGCGTAGCGCCCGCCCGAGCTGTCGCCTCGGGACCGTCGATCCCATGTCGTCGGCCATCCGCCGCCCCTCTCCGCGTTGCATTTTGTTACATCCGGAAGCCGCCATCGCAACGTTAATCCCTTGCTATGACTATTCTTCGGGAAGCGTGCCCACAAAACGAGTACCGACGTCCGACCCTACAAGGCCACGTGGCACCAGTCACGCTCGTGCAATTCCCATGCCGGGGTCGTGAAAATGATCGACTTCCGAAAACCGCGAATGCGGATCGGTATATCTTCTGACAGTCATCGCGACCGGGTGCGGTGATGATTGTCGGATGCCGAAGTGCCGTGCGCGGTGCCAGGACAACACCCTCTGCAAGAACCGCGTGCGGATTCCTGGGCTGCGCTGCCACCGGCACATCGGGTTGCCGGAGGCCGGGCCACGGCATCCGAAGGAGCGGAAGGCGCGGGGGAGGGCTCGCGCGACCCGTCGGAGGCGGCGGGTCGCCGTCATGGGCGCCGTACCCGGTGGTGTGGGTGGTGGCGCCCGGGCGCGTCGGGAGCAGGAGCGTGTCCCGAAGGCCGCCGAGTTCTGCGCCTCGGTCCTCACCGACGGGTGGGTCGAGGTCGTGTCGGACCGCGCCACGGTGTACGTGACCGAGGAGACCTGGACGCGACTCTTCCGCCGGCGACGGCGGAGGCGGTGCACGCTGCTGGCGCGGATGGCCGGGGCGATCCTGGCGGGCAAGAAGAAGCTGCACGACCTGGTCGGAGCGATCGGGGCCTGGCTCGCCTCACTCCTGGGCGGCGACCGGGTCGTGCAGTCGCTCGCCCGCGAACTCGCGTCACGCATTCCGCTGCCACCCGACGCCAAGATGGTCGCGGCGGCCCGAGGGCTTCAGGTGACCGGGGTGCTCTTGTGCCTGGTCAACGGGGACGACCTGACGAGATGCCAGTGCTTCATCGACCTCGCGCTGGAGGAGACGAAGACTCAGGTCAAGAAGATCTTCGTCGCCGCGTTGGAGGACTGGACCGGTCTGGCGCAGTTTCCGGCCAAGCCCTCGGTGGTGGAGCGAGGCGCGTACGGGACGGCGGGCGGCTGACGGCGGTGCGTACCCGCTACGGCCACGACGGCGGGGGCGGGCCGAACGCGCGGCGACCGGCCTTCACCGCCAGGGTGGCCATGGCGGCGTTGGCGCCACCGCCGATCAGCGCGCCGATCCCGAACGGCGCCACCCGGCCGAGCACGATGATGCCCTGCTTCGTCCCGTACTTCGTGATGAAGTTCCTGCCCAGGATCTTGTTGATCTGCCGCAACGTCTCCAGCGGCACCTTGGCGACCACCTGACGCCCCCAGTGCTGCCCGGTGCGCTCGGCGACCTTCGTGATGGTGGCGGAGCCAGACCCGCCGAGCATGATGCCCATGACGATGGTGCGGCGGCGCTCGATCTCGTCGATGCCGACCCCGTGGACCTCGGCGATCGACATCGCGAAGAGCGCGCTCAGTTCGAGCGAGGAGAGCACCTCGCCGGCCGACAGCGCCAGCGCGATGCCCGTGCCGACGCCTGGTGCGGCCGCGGCCCCGCCAACGGCCGCGCCCGTTCCGGTCAACGCGCTGACGTACATCCGCTCCAGGTTGCGGATCACCTCTTCGGGTGTCGCCTCCGGATTCCGCTGGCGGGCCCGGGCGATGTTCTTGCGCACCAGCGGGCTCTGGACGGCGATCGCCTTGTCCAGGAGGTCGAGGACCCGCTGCCCGGGTACGGCTGCGTCCGGAACCGGTCCGTCGAGGGCATCCGAGGTCATGCCGGGAACTCCTTGGTCGAGGCGCGTGGGGGTGGGCGGTCCGAGCCGCGTCGCGCTCGGCCGCAGTGGGTCAGGCTATGCGGGCGCACCTGGTCGCCGAAAGATCAGAAGCGTCCGTCCATTCGGTACGAAAGGTCACCGGGTGACCACGTCGTGTTCATCCGGTCCCACCGATGGGACCTTGACACCAGTGGGCGATGTAGTCGGCTTCCGTCACACCGATCGCCGCAGCGCAGCCAGCCCGCAGGAGACCAGGATCGCGGCCAGCACCAGCCCGATCCGCAGCCACGGCACGTCCCGGGCCGGTCGTACGCCGATCGACACCGCGATCCCGAGCTGCGCGGCGATGACCAGACAGATCGCGACGCTAAGGAGTCGGTAGGCAGTGCCGAACTCCGGCCACCACATCACGGTCCCGAACAACGCCGGGACGAGCATCAGCAAGCTCAACAGGATCAGGGGCACGGCGAGTTTCCAGCGGAGCCACGCGCTCATGGGCGTCCAGCCCGGGTGTCGGCGCCGCATCGATTCGGCGTGACAGTTCCGTGACTGACCTGAATGGTTGGCGTTCTCAGGAACAACGGCACGACCCGAGTGGTGAAGGCACGACGCCGCACGCGAAGCAGGCGTCGGGACGGGGAGTCCGTACGGTGCGAAGAACTGGCGGGGGCGGGCTCGGCCGCAGGGAGTGCCGAGCGGATTCCACCTGCTTCCTGGTGGCCGTAGGCCAGCCGCGTGCCCTGATCTCCTGAGTCAGTTGCTTGATGCCGATGCCGGGTTGGCTTGCCTGAACGGCGCGGACCACGTCCGCCAAGGCGTGTCGCTCGCGGCTGGATGTGCCGGTCTTCGCCGGCTTTCGGGTGGCGGCAGGGGCAGAGACCACCTTGATGGTTCCTCGGGCCTTCGTCTTCGGTGGAGGGTTGGTAGGCGGGTGGATCACCGTGATGGTTCCGCCGTCCCTCGTCCTCGTCTTCGCAGGCTTCGGGTTCGCGCTCGGCGGGGTGGTCGCCGTAGTGGTCCCGCGTGACTGCACGCTCGGCCGGGCCGGATGCGCACGCAGCGCCTTGCGGACCTGCTCTTCGGAGACGTCGAGCCAGCCGCTCTGCCGGAGGTGGCGGACGAGCGTCTTGTCCTTGATGCCGGGCATCCGGCCCCGGAGTTCGCGGGCGGCATCCGCCAGACCGCGTTGGGTGGGCACCTTGCCTCGCATGCTGCCCCGCGAGGTGAGGGCGGAAGGGCGCGCAGGAGGGACAGCAGCCGCCCGCTCCGACGGCTTCAGCCGATCGAGCCAGGTGTCGGGGGTGCGGTCGGGTCGGTCGTCGTTCTCCCAGTCGCGCCGGAAGTCGGCCGAATCGCGGCCCTCCGCGTTCGAATACCAGTCGGCGATGGTGCGCCTCATGACCAAGGTGCCCTCCGATGACGTCGGGGTGGATCACTGTACGTGAGGCAGTCGACACTATGGCGGGCGCGCAACACTTGGAAGTCACCGATCGTCCTGGCTGGACATCGAACGGCCGATCCATCGATACGGCTACCTGGCTGATCCGCTCCAGCGGGCGATCGCGGTAAACCGTCGTCAACCTTCTCTGTCCGGTCGTCGGTTGTCCTGCGCAGCTGACGCCACCCTTGCGCGCAATCGTTCTGCCCGTGGATCGGGAAACCGAGTGAGGATTCTGGTCGCCTCGTCCCAGCAACGGTGTGCCTCCTCGGCATGACCGATGCCGGCCAGTGCCGTCGCGAGGTGATCCAGCGTCACCGCGAGTGGCCAGTCGTCGCCGAGCTGCCGATGGACCGCGGCGGCCCGTCGGTGGAAGGCGATCGCATCCTCGGGTTGGCCCAGCGCCCGGTACGCCTCACCGGCCTCGTCGAGCGCCATCGCCTCACGGCTCAGGTCACCCAGCCGACGCTGGATCGTGGCCGCCCGGTGTGCCGCCTCCAGGGCCGCCGCAGGGCTGCCGAGCGCACGCTGCACGCGGGAGTACTCGACCAGCCAGTGCGCCAGCCACAGCGGGCTTCCGCTTTCGGCGACGGCGAGCGCCGCCTCAATCGCAGTGAGTGCTTCGCCGGTGCGGCCGAGTTCCCGCAGCGCCATGCTGAGGAAGAACAGCGAATTGCCCTCCTGGCCTCGATCGTCGATGTCCCGCTGGACCGCGAGCGCCTGCTCCAGCAGCGACACCGCGTCGTCGAGGTCGCCCAGCTCGTACCGTGTCTCCCCGAGGTTGCTCAGTAGCAGCGCCCGCCAGCGGCGGTCGCCGCGGCGGTTGAAGATGTCGAGGCTCTCGCCGAAGTGGGTGAGCGCGTCGTCGAGCCGGCGGTGGCGAAGCGCCAGCAGCCCCAGGGCGTTGACCGACACCGCCGTGCCGTGTTCGTCGCCGATCTCCCGCCGGATCGACAGCGCCGCCCGGTGGGAATCCTCGGCCTCGGCCAGCCGGCGGGCCTGGAAGTAGGCCTTGCCGAGGCTTTCCAATGCCTCGGCCTCGGCGCGTCGGTCGCCCAACGTCCGGGCTGCGGCCAAGCCGATCCGCGCGGTGGTGAACCACCCGTCGAAGGCGTTGCGGTGCATGAAGACGCTGCGCAACAGCACCGCCAGGAGCCACGCGATCCGTGGCAGACCCGCATCGGCCGCCGCGCGGGTAACGGCGACGAGGTTGTTCTGCTCGGCGACGAGCCAAGCGTCCGCCTCCCCGGCGTCGGTGAACGCGAGCGGTGTGACGTCGGTCGGCGGCTCCAACTGCTCGGTGCGGTAGAACGGCAAGCTGCGGCCCAGCGCGGCGTCCGCCGTGTGCAGATGCCACGCGAGGACTCGGGCCAACGCCGCCTGCCGGCTCTCCTCGCTCTCCAGGTATCTCGCCTGATCGATCGCGTACGCGCGCAGCAGGTCGTGAAGCTGGTAGCGGCCGGGTGCGCCCTGCTCCAGCAGGTGAGCGCCCACGAGCGCATCGAGAGGCTGCCGGACCTGCGTCACCGGCACACCGGCCAGCGCGGCTGCGGCCGGTGCGCTGACATCCGGCCCGGGATGCAGCCCGAGCAGACGGAAGAGACGAGCCGCCGACGGGCTGAGCGCGCGGTAGGACCAGGCGAAGACGGTACGGACGGCGTCCGCCTCCTCGCCTTCCTCCGTGGTGAGGGCGTCCCACAGCGCCGACTCGTCCCGCAGGTCCTGGATCAGTTCGGCGAGCGGCATCAACGGCCGACTCGCGGCCCGTTCGGCGGCAATGCGCAGCGCCAACGGCAGGCGCGCGCACAAACGGGCGAGTTCGGCCAGCTCTTCCGGGTCGTCGCCGGCGCGATAGCCGGCGGTCACCTCGTGCAGCAGCTTGACCGCATCGCCATCGGACAACATCGGCAGCGTCAGTCGCCGGCCGCCGTCGCGACTGACGAGGCCGGACAGCTTGCTACGGCTCGTGACGATCACCAGGCAACTGCTCGTACCCGGCAGCAGCGGCCGTACCTGCCGGACCGTGGCGGCGTTGTCCAGCAGCACCAGCACTCGGCGGTCGGCCAGCCGGGAACGGTACAGCGCCGCCCGGTCATCCAGGTCGGCGGGTACGGCGGACGGCGGGATGCCGAGCGCCCGGAGGAAACGGTCGAGCACCTCCTCCGGTCGGCTCGGCTGCCCCGGGTCGTAGCCACGCAGATTCGCGTAGAGCTGCCCGTCAGGGAACCGCTCGCGTACGGCGTGCGCCCACCGCAACGCCAGCGCGGTCTTGCCGACGCCGGCGGTGCCGCAGATGACGGAGAGGCCGACATCGACAGCTTCGCCAGCGAGAAGCCGGTTCAGCGAGCCGAGTTCCTCGACCCGGTTGACGAAGCCACGGACGTCACCGGGCAGCTCGCGCGGCGGGATGTACACGGAAGAGGTGCCGCCGGGGTGGAAGTGCACCCCGCCGTAGACGTCACGGGCCTGCACGAGATCGGCGGGACCGGACGATGTGGACCGGTTGACGTGGTCCGGTCGCCGGTCGTCCTCATCCCTGCCGGCCATCGAGCTCAGTCCAGGTGCGGAGGCTTCAGTGGCGCCACCGCCAGCGCGAAGTATTCGTCCAACGGCTCACCGTCGGCATAGAGCGACTCGATGAACTGCTGACAAGCTGCCACCACCGCAGGGTCACGCCACCGACGGGCCGCTTCCAGCACGCCGTCGGCGTCGTAGATCGCCTCGTACATGACGTCGCCGCCCAAGGTGTACAGCTCCGGCAGCGGTCCGTCCGCCTCTGCGGCGGCGACCCGTTCCGCCCCCACCACCCGGGTCAGGCCGCCGTACTCATGGCGCAGCCGCAGCACGTGCAGCTCCCATTGCAGGTACGGAGTCAGCGGCTCCTCCGCCACTCGTACCCGCCGGGTGGTGAACCCGCTGTCGGCGATGCGCCGGTAGTAGTCCGCGAATTCCGGACGCCGCGCGTCGAGGATCCGCAGCGACTCCTCCCACCGGCCGGCGGCAAACGCCTGCCAGCCCTCGTCGAAGGGTTCCCTGAACGTCTGCTGCCGCTCCAGCTTCCAGAATCCCGGCGGACCGGTCTTCCAGAACTGTTGTTCGAAGTCGGCCCAGTAATCGTCGAGGACCAGCAGTTCGCCGGGATCTCCGCCGAGGAGTTCACGCATCCGGGATGTCCACCTTCGCCGCGATCATGGTTGATCGAGGGATGATGACAAGCCGCTCGCCGGGGTCGACGGAGACGCCGTCGGGCAACCGTTCCCGGTAGGCGTCAGTGAGATCCTGGCCGATCACCGCGAGATCCCCGTTGCTCAGCTCCCAGATGTCGGGGCAGCTGCCGTCGCCGGAGGTGTTGCCGAGTTCGTGCGACGACTTTCCCCAGCGGCGACTGAGCTGGGCGGACGGGTCAGCCTCCCACCGGCGTGCCTGCATGCCGACCTCCTGGACGCGTGTCTGATCGAACACAGATAGTAACATCGATGGATGGATGATCCGTTGATGCTCGCGGCGGCGACGACGCTGGTCGGGTGGACGGCCACCAATCTTGCCGAGGGCGCCCGGTCCGCCGTGAACGAGCTGACCGACTTCCTCCGACGTCGCTTCCTAGGCGAGGCGTCAACGCGCGAGCTGGTCGATGCGGCGTTGGACCGATCGTCTTCGGACTCGATCCGTCGTCTCGCTGCGCTCCTTGACCAGGAGGTGTTGCGGGACCCGGAGTTCGACACGGAGCTCCGGGCCCGCTTCGAACGGGTGCACGCCGTCGTCGCGGCCAGCCGGGGCGACGTGACGAACGTGGTCTCCGGCGACGTCAGCGGGTCGGTGGTGCAGGCGCGCGACGTCCACGGAGGCATCTCCTTCGGCGCGGGTCGGCCCTGAACTGTGTCCAGGGCCGGACCAACAGCCGCTATGCCGACAGGGGCTCTCCCGTCTCCTCGGACAGATGGGCCTGCTCGTAGAACCACTGAAGGTGTTCGACCAGCCCATCGACGGCGCTGCCATCCGCGAGGACGGTCAGAGGGAAGCCGGGGCGCAGCGTGAGCTTCGCGGCGGCGATGTTCACACCGGGCAGTTGATTGAGCCGTTGCCGCAACTCCTCCCGCAGCGCGATGTCGTCGAACGGTGACCGGTTGGCCAGGTGTTGGAAGACCACCTCAGCCTTACCGCTCGGGTAGAGAGTGAGAGGCCAGATGTCGCCCTCGCGGTGACCACGTTCCCGAGCCATGAGGAAGCAGGAGGTTACTGCTGCGCCGCCGTACAGAAGTGTTCCGCCCGCCTCTGTCCAGCGGTCAAGCAGGTTCAAAGTGGCCGCGGCGACCGCTGGGCTTTGCAGCAATCTGAGCTGCTCCGTGAATCGGTCGGAGCGGGACTGGCCCTCTCCGGGCCGTGGCCGGGGCAGACGCCTGGGCAGTTCGTCAGGAGCCAGGCCGGTCAGTTGTGCCAGTTCATCGAGGTCGATGCGCTGGGCCTGGTCAGCCCGGCCCTGCTGATCGAACGAAACCCCTTCAGCCTTCAGAGCCTCGACTGGGTCTTCCGTGCGCCCGTCGGGCCAGCGGAAACCGCCAGCCATCGTTCCCTCGACCTGCAACACCCGATGAGCATTGGGTACCGGAACGGTGCGCAAACGGTTGCCAACTGGTTGGGGAGCAGTGCCGATGAGGGCGGCCAGGTCGCCGTACGTGGTCCAAGATCCGGTGGGTAGAGCCGCGAGCGCCTTCTCCATGAGGTCCCAGCGCACCTCGGACTGATCGACTGCCTGGCTGGTAGGGCCGGGCCAATGCTCGATGATGCGTTCGGCCAGCGCGTCGGCGCGCGCGTGGATCTGCGGGCGCCCCCATCGTTCGCAGGCGATGATGTCCTGAGTGAGGCGCAGGCCGCTCTTGGCGAGCTGGACACGCTTGACCGCGAACGGGCTGTTCCCCAGTTCGACGTTGTAACCGGTCAGCGTCAGGTTGCCCAGGGTGTGCTTCAGGGCGTCATGCACCTCGGTGACGTTCTCGTGCGGCTCAAGGTCCGCGGCGAGCATGCGCTGCCATTCCGGGCTCGTACTCTGCGGCAGCACATGCTCGATCGTCAATTTACTCAGTGTGACCGGCTCTTTGCTGCCGTACGACTCCTCCAGCCAGCGCAGCACCAGCGTCCGCTGGGATGCCCGTCCGTTGGTATAGAACGGCAGCGACCGGACCGCATGGCGGACGTCGGCGTCCGTGGCGTAATACTTGCGGCCGGCCGACAGGTAGGCATGTACCGCCTGGTCCACCGGCAGTTTCTTGTCCATCTCGGTGACGATGGACAGCAGGTTGCGATTGATGTTCGCGGTAGCGCGGCCGATCAGCAGCCGTCGGACGAGGAAGCTCTCGACGTAACGCATCGCCGACGCAACCTGCGCGCTGGTCGCGGTGCCCAGGCTGCGCCGGTCTAGCAGGTGCAGCAGGACGGGGTAGACGGTGGTAGTGCCCCAGGCGTGTAGGCGTTCCAGGCGAAGCCGTACTTCTGGGTCCTGCTCCTTGTCCGGATGCAAAATGATCTCGAGAAGGGTGCCGAGGCGGGCGAACCGGCGAACTTCCGCCTCGATCTCGTCCTCGGTGGTCAATCGGTCGAGGCGTGCCTGCTGTCGTGCGTATGTGTCGCCCTGGGTAATGCGCGCGTCACGGTGCACCAGGTCCAGCCAGAACAATGTTTCCATCTCAGTCGAGCTGAGCCGCCTTTGCAGCGGGAGCCAGTGCGCGTCGTAGACGGTCTTGCTCCGGTCGGGTAGGCGCATGAAGAGGTAGTTGCGCAGCAGGTCGGCCTGTGTGAGCTTGAGGCCTGTGTTGTTCAGCGACTCGAAAATCCGGTAGACGTTGTCGTCCGCGTGAGCGACGACGGAGACCAGCGCCAACCCGAAGATCACGGCATCTTCCAGCCGCTGCACATCTGCCGCGACCTTCGGCTCCTTCAATCGGTCGCGGAAGAACTTGTACGCCGCGCCCACCGTACCCGCGCCCACTTGTGCGGAGGAGTCCACACACGCCAGGTACGCGTCGAGGTCGGCTTGGGTGGGCACCAGCTTCAATCGTCGGGTGGGCTTGTACTTGTTGATCAGATATTGATCTGTGAGGCGATCGTGGTGATCGTTGCTTTCGCTGGCGACGCGGTGGTCGCGAATCGCGCACAGCAGGATAGAGAGAGTTGTCAAACGCTGCTGACCGTCAACAACCAAGAACTCCCCGACGCCGGCGGGCCCGTTGTCCGGGCTGGGTGCCAGCACCAGTGAGCCGATGAAGTGGGTCGTCTTGGGATTCTCGCTCCGGTCCTCGACGAGCCGGACTATGTCCTCCCAAAGGCGTTCCAGGTTATGTTCTTGCCAGGAGTATGTGCGCTGGTAAAGAGGTACCTGGTATTGCTTCGTGCCTTCGAGTAGGCCCTGCAGGGTGGTCTCTTCCGCTGCAACCATCCGGCGCTGTCACCTCATTTGCTCCGGCTTGTGATCAACAGGATCACACCGGGTAGTTCGTCTCGGATCGTGGCAGCCTAGGTGATGATCGACGTCGAGCAGTGTCGCGAATCTGACTCACGCGTGGTTCACCCCATCCGGCAGGTCAGGGGCCGGTAAGGGGTGAAGTAGCATGCGTCGGTGATCCGCTCATGAGACCGACGATCGCCGCCGACACCCTGCGTCGGACCCTCACGCAATACCTGACCACCACCTTCGGCCTGACCGAGGACGACGTACGCCAAGGTCTGGAGGGTTTCCTCTCCCACCCGGAGCAGGGCATCTTCCGCGGGCCGTACCTGCGGATCCGCACCCCCTTCCGCCCGGCGGCGGGCGACTGGCGGGCGTGCCTCGACTGGGCGCCGGCCGACTTCGCCCCCTACCTGCACCAGGCGAAGGCGTTCGCCCGGCTGTCGACGCGGGGCAAGGCGGCCCAGCCGACCCTGATCACCACCGGCACCGGTTCCGGCAAGACCGAGTCGTTCCTGATCCCGGTGCTCGACCACTGCCGCCGGGAGCGGCAGCGGGGCCGGTCCGGGGTCAAGGCGATCCTGCTCTACCCGATGAATGCCCTGGCCACCGACCAGACGCAGCGCATCAACGACCTGCTCGCCGACCCGGCGCTGGCCGACGTCACTGCCGGCCTCTACATCGGTGACGTGGCGGCCATCGAGTACCGGCACGTGATGACAAAGCGGTCGGAGATGCGCCGGACGCCACCCGACATTCTGATCACCAACTACAAGATGTTGGACCTGCTCCTGCAACGCGGCGACGACTTGCCGCTCTGGGAGGACGCGGCGCCGGCGTACGTGGTGCTGGACGAGTTCCACACCTACGACGGCGCGCAGGGCACCGACGTGGCGATGCTGCTGCGCCGGCTCGGCGCCTCGCTCGGTCTCGCCGAGCCGGACCGCCCGCTGGGCGGCATCTGCCCGGTCGCCACCTCCGCCACCCTGGGCGAGGGTGGCGGTCGCGACGGCCGGACGGCCATCCGCGAGGTCGCCGAGCAGGTCTTCGGCGTCGCCTTCGACGCAGGGTCGCTGGTCGGGGAGGACCGCTACGAGCCCGGCGAATTCATGGCCCGCCAGGACTTCAGCCTGCCGCTGCCCAGTCCGGAGCAGCTCGCCGCCGTCGACGACCGGCACCCCGAAGCCATGATGGCCGAGGTCGCCGAGCTCGTGGTCGGCCAGCGCTGCGTCGACGACCCGCAACGCCTCGGCCGGCTGTTGCGCCAGCACCCGCTGACCAAGGCGGTGCTCGACTCGCTCCAGGCCCGCCCGTGCACGCTCGACGAGATCATCGACGTGCTGCCCCGCAAGAACGCCACCGGCTGGGGCAGCGCCATGAAGACCCGACCCGAGGTGACCGCCCGCGCGCTCGCCCGGTTCGTCGGTCTGCTCTCGCTGGCGCAGAACCCCGACGCGCCCGGTCGCCCGCTGCTCAACATCGAGACGCACCTGTGGGTGCGGTCGGTGTCCCGGCTGCTGCGCGGCACCTCCCACCAGCCCGCCTTCGGCTGGTACGGCGAACCGCCCCGGCAACTCGACCCCTACGTCCCCGACGCCGACGTGGTGGTCGCCGACAACCGCCATCCACGCCTGCCAGCCGTCTACTGCCGGCACTGCGGCCGGTCGGGGTGGATGGCCCTGTCACCGGAGAAGGACCCGCAGGAGCTGGAGACCGACCCGGACAAGATCTACCGGGCCAGCGTCGGCCGGGACAAGCGCCGGATCCGCGCGCTGATCGCCGCCACCGACGACGAGATCCAGCAGCGGACCGGCGGGCTGCTGGTGCTGGAGTACGGCCGCCGGGTCCGTCCCTTCGACGAGCACCGGGACCGGGTACGGTCCGACGACGCCGTCGTCGTGCTCGGCGACATCGTCGCCATCGACGCGGCGGAGAAGGACCGCTGCCCGTCCTGCTCGATGGACCACGGCATCCGATTCCTCGGCGCCGGACTGGCCACGCTCGCGTCGGTGGCCATCACCCAACTGTTCACCGGCGGCGAGCTCGACGAGCACGAGAAGAAGACGCTGCTCTTCAACGACTCGGTGCAGGACGCCGCGCACCGCGCCGGGTTCGTGGCCAACCGGTCGTACGCCTTCTCGCTGCGCTCACTGCTCGCCAGCCGCCTGCGGCCGGGGCAGCCGATCGGGTTGGACGACCTCTTCGTGGAGATGATCGAGAAGGCCGCCGAGCCGGAGATCCTCTCCACCGTCGTCCCGCCCGACCTGCACGATCGACCGGACGTCGACAGCCTGCTCGGCGGCGAACACCAGGGCAGCCGGGAAACCTGGTCGCTGATCAGCGAGCGGCTCGTCTTCGCCACGGTGATGGAGACCGGGCTGCGCTCCCGCCAGGGCCGCACCCTGGAGTTGACCCGCAGCGTCGCCGTCGAGGTCGGCCTCGACGACCCGGCGAAGGCCGCCGCGATCTGCCGCGACGTGCACCTGACCGGCCCTGGGCTCGGCGGCACGCCGCCGGACGACGCCCGCTACCTCGCCTTCCTGCGCGGCCTGCTGGAGCGACTCCGCACCCGAGGTGCGGTCTACCACGAGTGGCTCGTGCCCTACCTGCGGCGCGGCGGCACCCGGTGGCAGGTGTGGGGTGGCCGTCCCGCCGGCATGCCCGCCTTCCCGCGCGGCGTGTCGGCACCCGCCTTCCTGCTCACCACGTCGAAGTCCCGCTCCGAGTTCGACGCGATCAACGCCCGCGGCAACTGGTACCAGGACTGGACCTCCCGCTGCCTCGGCATGGACCACGGCGAGGCCGGCGTCTACCTGTCCCGGCTGCTGCCGGCCCTGGCCGCCGCCGACGTCGTCGCCGCCGGTGACACCGAGGACAACAACACGGTGTACGGGCTGATGCCCGGCCACCTACGGGTCACGCTGCTGGACGACGACGCTGCCGTGCGGGCCGGGGTCGGCTGCGACACCTGCCACTGGCAGCAGACCGAACACCCGGACCGAGTCGGTGAGTGGACCGGTCAGCCGTGTCGGCAGTACCGCTGCCGTGGCCGACTGCGACCCGTCCACGACGACACCGCGCCGGACGACTACTACCGGCGGCTCTACCTGGAGAGCCCGGTCTTCCGGGTGGTCACCGGTGAACACACCGGCATGCTCACCCGGGTCCAGCGGGAAACCGTGGAGCAGAAGTTCCGCGGCGGCAAGCGGTACACCGACCCGAACGTGCTCTCCTGCACCCCCACCCTGGAGATGGGCATCGACATCGGCGCGCTCTCCGCGGTGGTGCTCGCGTCGCTTCCGCACGGCCCGGCGAACTACGTGCAGCGGGCCGGTCGCGCCGGTCGTAAGAGCGGCAACGCGCTCGTGCTCACCCTGGTCGGCCGTAGCGAGCGGGACCGCTACTACCTGACCGAGCCGCGCGACATGATCGCCGGGCAGATCGTGCCGCCCGGCTGCTTCCTCTCCGCGGTGGAGATCCTGCGCCGGCAGTACCTCGCCCACCTGATCGACCTGGCCGCCCGTGGCCAGTTGCCGGGCGTGCTGCCGATGCCCCGGCGCGCGCACGTGCTGTTCGGCCCGAGCGGGTGGCTGACAAACCTGGTCGACGCCGGCCGCAGCGACGGGGTCCGGCTGGTCGAGGACTTCCTGGCGCTCTTCGGCGACCGGATCCTGCCGTCCGCGGTCGAGCAACTGCGGGAGTTCGCGGTCGACGGGATCGTCAACCGGGCCAAGGAGGCGGGTGAGACCTGGGAACTCCGACTGGCGGACCTGCGACGCCGCCTGCAGGAGATCAGCCGGGCTCGCGGCACGCTCGTGCCGAGCGACCCCGACCACGCCCGCGAGATCCGGATGCTGAAGGCGGAGGAAGGCGCGGTCCGCCGCCGGCTGCGGGAGGTCAGCGCCGCCGCCGCGCACGGCACGCTGGTCGAGTTCGGGCTGCTGCCGAACTACGCGCTCATCGACAGCCGCACCGACCTCGAAGCCACCCTGACCTGGGAGGAGCAGGTCGACGGCGACCGCCGTTTCCACAGCGAGCTGCGCGAGTACGCCCGCCCCGCCCGTCCCGCCCTGGTCGAGATCGCCCCTGGCAACAGCTACTACGTACGGGGTTACAAGCACGAGATCTCCGGGCTCGACGTCGGCCCGCCCGACCGGCCCACCTACGAGCAGTGGCGGGTCTGCGCCCAGTGCGGCTACGTGCGTACCCACCTGGCCAAGGAGGACACCAGCGCGTGCCCGCGCTGCGCGGACCGGGGCATCGCCGACCACGGCCGGCTGTTCCAGGTGCTCCAGCCGACCCGCGTCTACAGCCGGGACAAGCGCGACGACGCCCGGATCCGCGACGACAGCGACGACCGGGACCGCCGCTTCTACGCCACCACCGTCGCGGTCGACATCGACCCGGCGAAGGTCGGCTCGTCCTGGCGGCACGCGCACGACACGTTCGGCGTGGACTACAGCCGACACGCCATGATCCGGCACTTCAACCTGGGCGCTCAGCGCTACGACCGGGCCGTCGAACCCTTTGCGGGCGAGGAGGTGCGGATCAACCGGTTCCACACCTGCACGTCCTGCGGCGGCACCACGGTCGACGGCAGCCCGGTGATCGGCCAGCAACTCGCGGCGCAGGCCTCCGGCGCCACCGTCATTCAGGGCGCCGAACACCACCGGCCCTGGTGCCCGTACCGCCGGTCAGCGGCGGCACCGGACACGCACGTCGACCTGATCCTGGCGCACGAGCTGGAGACGGAGGCGCTGCGGATCCTGATCCCGGCGGCGACCGCGTTGGTGCAGGAGCGACTGTTGTCCTTCGCGGCCGCGATCCAGCTCGGTATCGCCGCCCAGTACGGCGGCGAGCCGGCCCACCTTCAGGCGATCTCGGCCACCATGCCGGACGGCCAGAGCGACGGCACCCGCAACTTCGTGGTCGTCTACGACACCCAGCCGCAGGGCACCGGCTACCTCCACCGCCTCGCCGAGCCGGAGGAGTTCCGGGCCGTCCTGCGTCTGGCCCGACAGCAGATCGCGGACTGCGACTGCCGCAACGAGGCCAAGCCGGTCTGCCACCGCTGCCTCCTGCGCTACGCCCGCAACGAGCACTTCGCGCTGCTGAGTCGGGACGAGGCGCTTGGCATGCTCGACAAGCTGCTCGACAACTGGGGCGTCGAGGAGGGCACCCGTACCGACGAGATCTCCCTGATCCACCAGGTGGAGAGCGAGCTGGAGCTCCAGTTCCTCACCAAGCTGCTGAAATTCGGCGAGACGCCGGGCTCCGGGCTGCGGATCGACCGGCGCCGGGACCACGACGGCGCCCGGATCGCCGATCTGCGGTTCGTCAGCGACGGCGGGCAGAGCATCACGCACTGGCAGATGAAGTTGCAGAACACCGTCCGGGGCACCCGACCCGACGTGCACTTCACGCGCCTCGACGCGCCGTCGCCGGAGGTGGCGGTCTACCTCGACGGTTTCAAATACCACGCCTCGCCGCAATACAACCGGCTCGCCGACGACGCCGAGAAGCGGGCCCGACTGCGCGCCCACGGCTACCTGGTCTTCGCCGCCACCTGGGACGACGTGAAGACCTGGGGCAGCGCCGACGGGCTCGGGCGGTGGACCCCGTACGGCGGCGTCAGCAAGCAGACCGCCCGGGAGCGGTACCGGCAGTTCCTGCCCGGCGCCGACCCGGACGAGCTGGAGACGACGATCTGGACCAACCCGGTCGAGCAGCTGATGCGGTTCCTCGCCGACCCCGACCTCGTCCGCTGGCAGCGCCGCGCGGAGGCGACGCTCGCCGGGCTGCTGAAGCAGGCCCGGGACAACAGCGCCACCGACTCCGGCGGGGTCGCGGCGCGCCTGATGGCGGCCCTGCGCGGCGACGCTCTGCCCGGACCGGGCTCGGCACGCCACATCATGGTGGCTCGGGCCCGGGACAACGCGGACTGCCCGGTGACGGTGCTGATGGACGGCCGCAGCAAGCCGTTGCCGACCTGGTCGGCGCTGGCCGTCGTGGACGATCTGCCCGCCGCGATGACCGACGCCGGCCACAAGGACCGCTGGGCGGCGTGGCTTGCCTGGGGCAACGTCATCCAGTTCCTCGGGAACGGTGGCGGGGACGCCGGCCAGCTCGCCGTCTCCGCACTGGACACCTTCGACCCGGCGTCCCTCGCGGTCACCGAGGGCACCGGGCTGATGCTCACCCAGCGTGCGCTGCCGTTGGACGAGGAGACCGCCACCTGGCTCGGTGTCGCCCCGCAGCCGGCGCCGACCGAGCCGGACCCGGTCGACGACCAGTCGCCGTGGCGCGACGTCCTGCGGTACCTGGATCCCGAGGAGAGCCGCCTGGAGCCCCTTGTGCAACAGCTCGCGCGGCACAACCTGCCCGCACCGGTCGTCGGCTACGAGCTGGGGGACCAGGCGTGGCCGGCGGAGCTGGCGTGGCCGGACCGGCGGGTCGCCATCGTGCTCACCGGCTCGCCCGACGACCCGGAGACCGAGGACCGCGACCGGGCGTACGCCGACGCGGGCTGGCACGCGCGGACCGCGCGGGAATGGTCCGCCGAGGAGCTGGCGGCGCAGCTCGCGGCGACGAGTGGGGGAGAAGACTGAGATGAACACCGGAGCGATGCTGCGCATCCTGGACCGCGCGGACAAGGAGGTCATGAAGCTCACCCGCGCCGACATCGGCGCGGTCTACGAGTTCATGCACAAGTTCCGCGACAACCCGGCCAACCCGGGTCTCAAGCTGAAGGCGCTCAACGGCGACTCCCGGCTGATGTCCGCCCGGGTCACCCGCGACTACCGGGCGCTCCTGCTCCACATCGCCGACCGGGACTACCTGCTCGTCGCGGTCAAGCACCGCAGCGAGGTGTACGACGACCTGTCCCGGTACGCGTACCGGATCAACCGGGTCACCGGTGGCATCGAGGTCGTCGACCTGGCGCCGGTCGGTGACAGCATCATCGGCCGGGTCGTACCGCCGGATCCCGAACCGGTGCCCGCGAGCAAGCCGCTCTTCGACGCCCACACCGACGCCCAGCTCCTCGACCTCGGCGTCTCCGAGCCGCTGCTGCCGCAGATCCGGGAACTCACCACCGAGGCCGACCTGCTGGAACTGCTGGACCGGGCGCCGCAGCTCACCACCGACGTGCTGTTCGCGCTCTTCGACGGCACGCCCTACGACGAGGTGCTCCAGCAGGTCACCGATCCGGTACGCGCCGACGAGCCGGTCGATCCGGAGGACTTCGAGGCGGCTGTGGAACGCCCCGCCACCCAGGTGACGTCCGACGACGAGGCGTTGCAGGCGATCATCGGGGAGGCCTTCGAGCGCTGGCAGATCTTCCTGCACCCCACCCAGCGCAAACTGGTCGAGCGGAAGTACAACGGTCCCGCCCGCGTCGGCGGCGGCCCCGGCACCGGCAAGACCATCGTCGCGCTGCACCGGGTCGCCCACCTCGCCCGGCAGCTTCCGCCCGGTGCGGACAAACCCATCCTGCTGACCACCTTCAACCGCAACCTCGCCGCCGATCTTCGTACCCGCCTGCTGGCGCTCGGCGGTCAGGACCTGGTGGCCCGCGTCGACATCGTCAACATCGATCGGCTGGCCAGCCGGGTCGTGACCGAGGCGAAGGCCGGCGCGAACCGCGGTGTCGTCAACGACAGCCGGGTCCCCGACCTGTGGGGCGAGTTCCTCCTGGAGACCGGCGAGTCGGGCTGGGACGCGGAATTCCTCGCCGCCGAGTGGACGCAGGTGATCCTCGGCCAGGTGCTGAACTCCCGCGCTGACTACTTCAAGGCACGCCGGCCCAACCGGGGCCGCAGCCTGACCCGGATGGAGCGGGATCAGATCTGGCAGCTGACGGAACGCTTCACCTCGTGGCTCGAAGACCGCGGCGTGTGGACCTGGCGCCAGGTGGCGCAGCGGGCGGCCCGGCTGGAGATGGACCGCGCGGCGGCCCCCGGGGAATCGTCCGGGGCCCTCCGCCGCCCGCGCTACCGCCACATCGTGGTGGACGAGGCGCAGGACCTCAGCGCCGCGCACTGGAAGATGCTGCGGGCCATGGTGCCCCCGGGCCCCGACGACCTCTTCCTGACCGGCGACACCCACCAGCGCATCTACGACAACCACGTGACGCTCGGCAGCCTCGGCGTCAACATCCGCGGCCGCTCGTCGCGCCTCACGCTGAGCTACCGCAC
This sequence comes from Micromonospora sp. NPDC049282, assembly GCF_043197045.1. Lineage (NCBI taxonomy): Bacteria > Bacillati > Actinomycetota > Actinomycetes > Micromonosporales > Micromonosporaceae > Micromonospora > Micromonospora sp. NPDC049282. Next base: position 262,861 of record NZ_JBICSL010000004.1, on the reverse strand, counting down.
CACCCGACAGATCCTCGCCGACGCCCTCCAGATCATGACCGGCGAGGTGTACGACGACCTGGACGGCGGCGAGGAGGACCTGGCCGGCTACCGTTCGCTCCTGCGCGGTGCGCCACCGGTGTTCCGTGGCGCGTCGACGTGGACCCAGGAGCGGGAGCTCATCGCCGAACAGGTGCGCGCCTGGGACAACCCGATCGATGGCTCGGTGGCCATCTGCGTCCCGACGAAGGAGTTGGCCGCCGAGGTGCTGAGCCGGCTGGAGGCCGACGGGTTGCCGGCGGTGGAGATCGGCCCGGACGGCCCGAAGCAGCCCGACGGCATCCACGTCGGCACCATGCACCGGTTCAAGGGCCTGGAATACCAGCGCATGATCATCGCTGCGGTCGGCGACGGACTCGTCCCCCGGCAGATGATCAGCCGGTACCGGGACACCGACCCGAAGCGCTACCAGCGGGAACGCCAGAAGGACCGGTCGCTCCTATTCGTCGCCGCCACCCGGCCGCGCGACGAGCTGGTCGTGTTCTGGCACGGCACGCCCAGCCCGTTCCTGACCAGCCGCCTCGTTCAACGACAGTGACAGTGACCGTGAGAGGAGACCACAGATGCAGGCGCGGGACCGCGTCGGCGATCGGTACGAGCTGACGTATCCGATCGGGCGCGGCGGGATGGGCCAGGTCTGGGCGGGCTACGACGAGCGCCTCGACCGTCCGGTGGCGGTCAAGTTCCTTCGGACCAAGGAGGTGCCGGAGACCGAGCGCGAGGTCGCGGTCAAGCGCTTTCGGCGGGAGGCGCGGGTGACCGCCCGCCTCGACCATCCCGGCGTGCCGGTCATCCATGACCTCGGTACGCACGACGACGACCTGTACATCGTCATGCAGCTTGTCCGCGGGTGCCAGCTCGCCGACCTGGTGGCGGAGCAGGAACGACTGTCGGTGACGGAGTCGGCGTCGATCGCCGCGCAGGTCTGCTCCGTACTGACCGACGCCCATGCCGCTTCCCTTGTGCACCGCGACCTGAAGCCGCAGAACCTCATGGTCACGCCGTCGGGCGTCGTCAAGGTTCTCGACTTCGGCGTGGCCGCGCTGATCGGGCCGGCCGAGCAGTCCCGCCTGACGGCCACCGGTCACACGCTCGGCACCCCCGCCTACATCGCGCCGGAACAGGCCTCCGGCGCGGCCGTCGGACCCGCCGCCGACCTGTACGCCCTCGGGTGCATTCTCTTCGAGATGCTCACCGGACGGCCGCCCTTCGAGGCCGGCAACTCACTGGAGATGCTCCACCGGCACATGCGGTCACCCGTCCCGATCGTGGTCGAGTACCGGTCGGACGTGCCCGACGACCTGGCCCACCTTCTGTTCTGCCTGCTGGCCAAGGACCCGTCGGACCGGCCCGCGTCCGCCGCCGAGGTCGAGCAACTCCTCGGGCACTTCGCCGGTGGCGGCAGCGTCGGGGCCGTGGGCGGACGGAAGGCCGACCCGTTGGCATCGACGATGGCGGACCTCTCGCCGCCACCACACCGGTCGGCGCGAACCCTGGCCGAGCTGCGGGCACAGGTCGAGGAACTGGCCGAACAGGAACGGTACGTGCAGGCGGCGGACATGGTGGAGCGTGCGCTCGCTGCCGGTGTCGAGACGGTCAATGGCGAACTCGTTCCGTTGCGGTTCGATCTCGCCAACCTCTACCTGCTGGCCGGTGACCTCCGGCGGGCTCGACGGGCCTTCGAGGAGCTCGCGCGGGACGTGAGCCAATCGGCCGACCATCAGGAACTCGCCGAAGAGTGCCGGAGGAATGCGATCGCATGTCAGGTCGATTTGGGTGAGGCGGCGGAACCGGTGAGTGAAGCGCGGGAGCAGTAGGTTCGCCGGCCGGCCGTCGGGCCGAGCGTCAGGTCCAGGCGCGGTCGAGAGCCAGGGCGAGCCGCTTCAACCACTGCTCGCCGGTGCCTACGACGCCCGGGCACTCGTCGGTGAAGTTGGTCCAGTCGACGTCCCAGCTCAGCACTGTCTCGGCGGTGAAGGCGTCGGCGTCGGCTCCCAGCTCCGGTCGCATCAGCCGGCGGACCAGGTCCAGCTCGACGCTGGTGTGCTCGGCGAGCAGGACGGCGTCGTAGAGATCCTTGCCCTGCGGATAGCTGTCGGTGGCCAGCCACATCAGCTTCCAGGCCAGCGCGAGGCCGGCGGGCGCGGCCAGCACCGGCGTGTCCACGCCGGGAAGCGTCAGCGTCTCCGGCGGGAGTGGGAGCTGTTCGCCGAAGACGACGTCGATCTGTACGTGACCCTCGGGCGCACCGGACGCGGTGAACGGGACGACGAGGCGACGGCCGTCGGCGCGCTCGTAGGTCCAGATGGCCGACTCGATGATCCGGTCCGCCTCCAAGCCTACGCCCGCAGCCGCCCGGATGGCGGCCTTGACGGCGTCGAGCAGCTCACGGGCGTCGCCGCTGTCGCTGGTGATGGTGTGCGGGACCACGACGAAGTCGAGGTCGCCGGGCGCGCGGGCACCCTCGCCGACCTGAGCCGCCATCGCGACACTGCCCCGAAGGACCAGATGCCCGCTCCAGGCCGCCCCGACCACAGCCGTCAGGACGTGGTTCATCGCCACACGTCGGGCGGTGGCCCAACGCCGGCCGGTGGCAGCGTCGAGAAACTCGGGCTCGCCCGCCCGGTACGCGTTCGGATACTGCTTGAGCGCCGGATCGAACGCCGCCCGCTGGTGGACGGGCGCGTCGGCGGGCAGCGGCTGGTAGGTCGGCGGGTAGTCCGGGGAGGCTGCCGGTGCCGACCTCATAGCGTTCTCGCGGTCCGCCAACCACGTGCTCACCTGATCCGAGGGTGCGTCCAGCCAACCCTGGTCGAGATGCGGGCCGCTGTCGGACACGACGTACTCCTGCTCCACCGCCGGGGGCTCGTGGCCCGCGGCCCGGAGGGTGTCGACGAGTTCGTCGAGGCGCTGCCGGGCGGTGGGCAGCCCGACCCCGTGGCAGCGCTGGTTGACGAACCGCTCCTGCGTACCGTCCGGCCGTTCCCGGCGGGCGTTGCGGGACAGCCGTGCGCCGAGCGGCGCGACCAGGTCGGAGAGCGCGACCAGGTCCGCCACCGTCGTGCCGGCCAGCAGCAGCTTGACGTGATGCTCGAAGTACCGGCCGTCCGGCTCGGCCGCCGCCTGCTCGTCCGACTGCGGCACCCCGACGCACCACGGCGCCGCCTCGATCTTCGTACGGCAGGCGTGGATGCCGGCCGCACCCAGCTCGTGCAGCCAACGCTGAGCCACGGCATGCTGCTCGGTGAGCGTGCCGCGCCCGGTCAGCGTGAGCATCGGTTGGGCGGCGTACATGCCACGGTCGAGCACGATGTGCACGAACTTGACCCCGTGTCGGGCGGCGAACGCGGACAGCTGCTCCGCCTGGTGGGCGTGGGCAGTGAGGTGAATCTCGAAGTCCCCCGACAATTCCTGCACCGGCGGAGTCTAGGACACGGGCCGCAGTGGGGACGCCGCGTTTTCACGCGAACACGATTGACCCGACGCTCAGACTGTCGGCATGGAGTTCCTGTGCTACCACCGTGATCGACCCGGCTCGATGACGCTGCGCGACGAGTTGCTCGAAGCGCACTGGTCCTACATGGATCGGTACGCGACGGAGATGATCGCCCGTGGGCCGACCCTCGCCGAGGACGACACCGCCACCGGCAGCCTGCACATCGTCGACCTGCCCGATCCCACCGCCGCCCGCGCGTTCGCCTTCGACGAGCCCAACTACCAGGCCGGCGTGTACCGCGACGTCCTGGTGCGCCGGTGGCGCAACACGCTGGGACGCACCATGTGGGAGTTTCCGGGAGGTCGGGTCGGCGGCAGCCGGTACCTGGTGCTCGGCCTCGGCGCCGGCGAGCCCGCCGATCTCGCCGTGCCGGCCGACCCGGGTGAGCTGATCGCGTACGGACCGCTGCTGTCCGACGATGCCTCGACCTGGCTGGGCACCGCGGCGTTGGTGCGGGCGGCGGACCAGGACCGGGCACGCGCCGTCCTGACCTCGGGCCGATACGCCGACATCGAGGTGCACGACTGGCAATTCGGCGGACGGGCATGATCGAGAACGTGAGCGGGTGGCCTCGGCCTCCTGATCAGCGACGCTCGTCCCGCACCGGACCCTTGAGGAAGGCGGACCACGTCTGTGGGGTGAAGATGAGACCGGGCCCGTTCGGGTCCTTCGAGTCGCGGACGGCGACGAGCCCAGGGAGGTTGGTGGAGACTTCGACGCAGTCGCCGCCGTTGTCGCCGCTGCGGGTGCTCTTGCGCCAGATGGCACCGGTCAGGTCAGTCATGCCGCATCTCCCTGGCGATCCGCTTGATCATGTCCCTCGATTCTGCCTCACCGAACGCGAGAGCAACCAGACCGTTCCAGGTGCTCTCATAGGCCGCCAGTTCGTCGGGCTTGTCGAGGTACAGCGCGCCGGTCAGCGATTCGCTGTAGACCACAGACGGCTCAGGTGCAGCTCGCCCGCCCTTGGCCGCCGGGAAGTCGAGGACGACGAAGGAGCCCGCAACCGCGCCCGGATGCGGGCCTGCCGCAAGCGGCACCACACGCACCGACACGTTCGGCAGCTGTGCGGCTTCGAGTAGGTAGTTGAGCTGGTTGGTCATGACCGCGGCACCGCCGACCGGCCGACGCAACACCGCTTCCGAGAGCACAGCCTCCAGACGCGGCGGCTTGGGGAGGCGCCGAGTGAGCAGGCTCTGCCGCTGCATCCGCACCTCGACGGCACGTTCCCGTTCTTCAACGCTCAAGCGGCTGCCCGGGTGGTACAGACCGAGCGCGTACCTGCGCGTCTGAAGCAGGCCGGGGATCAGTGATTCGTCGTAGCGGCGGAGGTTGGCGGCGGCGGATTCCAGGCCGACGTACAACTCGAACCAGCTCGGCACCGCGTCCCCGTACGCGTGCCACCACCCCTTCGACTTCGTCTCGGTGGCCAGCCCCTTCATCGCGTCGGTCAGCTCGTCGGACACCCCGTACAGCTCGCACATCGCCTTGACGTCGAGCACCCGGACGGCGCCCATGCCGCACTCGATGCGCCAGATCTTCTGCCGGCTGTATTCGAGCGCCTCGGCGGCGGCGTCGAGCGTGACGCCGGCCTCGGTGCGATATTGCCGCAGCAGCCGGCCGAGCTGCCGGCGCGGCACGGTCGATCCGATGTCTTCCGCCATCCGAGCACTCCCCGGTTCCGCCGTGCAACGCTGGGTGATGATGCTCTGAAACGTTTACCGGTTGCAGTAAAGAAAGTCAATGTACGTCGGGAGAAATGCGGTGTGGAACGTTGCAGGTGGCCGGTCGCGGGTCCCATCCTGGCCACCAGGAGCCGTGTCGTCGTACCGCTGATCGGAGCTGCGGCGGCAGGGCCGGGCACGGTCCGCACGTGCGCGGGGGCGCGCGGACCGCCCATCCACCTTGAGGGCTCGACAGGGAGGCCAGCGCATGGTCGTGGGCATTCGGAGTACGACGTGGGGGAGCGCCGCCGCGTACCCCAGCCACCTGCCGTGGCAGGCGCGTGAGCGCCGCCTCGAGCCGGCCAGGTCCGGAGAAGACCGGTGAACCGGCGGTACGTCATCCACCTGCCGATCGTCGCCGCCGACCTGCCCGCGGCACAGCGCATGGCCCGGGTGGTCGGCCGCTGGCTGCTCGTGCTGCCACGCGCCGAACCGGGTGGCACCACCGTCTCGGCCGAGGACGAGCAGAACGTACGCCACTGGGTCTTCTGTGACGCGCCGATGGCGAACGGCCGGCGCTGCCTGCTCGGCGCCGACCACGACGGACCCTGCTCCCGTCGCCTCCTGCCCGCCCGATGACCGCCGCAGTCCTCGCCGGGACCTTGCTCCCGCCTGCCCCTAGCCGGCGAGCGCGCCGAGGTCCCTGCCGTCGAGCAGGTTGACCAGATCGTCGTCGCGGGTCACCTGGTAGCCACGCCCGCGCAGCTCCGCCACCAGCTCGCCTTCACGGTCGAGCGAGATCTCCAGGTAGTCGCCGTCGTGCACGGTCAGCTCGCGCCGGCCGTACTTCTCCCGCAGGTCCTGCGGCAGCGCCTCGAACGCCCGGGTGGTGACCATCCGCGGCCACCGCCCGTCCACCACCGCACCCACCTCGGTCAGGTCGAAGGGCTCGTCGTCGTCCTCGTCGCCGTCGTTGTCGGCGGGGTTGTCCAGGTGGGTCATCGGGACCTGCCGGGCCTCGCCCCAGGTGCGGGCCGCGGCGAGCGCCCGGATCTCGGTGGCCTCCCCGGCCGCGGTGTCGGCGTCGACGAAGGCGAGACAGTCGTGATGCGTGGCGTGCCCGTAGACCAGGGGGTGCGTCGTCATGACGCCATCCTGCCCCAGCGGTACGACGACCAAGATCCGCCGGGGGCGGCTCGACCGAACGGTCGACCGCTAGGCTCGCGCTTCCCGGCCTCGCCACCTGGAGTAACGCCCATGTCCGACAGCGTCTTCGCGCAGTTCACCGCCGACGACGACCAGCTCGCCGTCGCGTTGCTCGTGCAGCCGGCGATCAACGCCGCCCTGGTCCGGCACCTCACGCTGACCAACTGGGCGACGAGCCGCTGGCGGACGTGACGCTCACGCTGGAGTTGCTCGGCCCGGACGGCGCCCTCACCGACCCGTGGACGCGGACCCTCACCCGACCGCTGCGGCCCGGCGCCGGCACCGGCTGGGACGACTTCCGGGACCTCACCCCGAGCGCGCGCTGCTTCACCGCACCGACGAGGCGTTCCCCGTCGACTACCTCCTCACCAGCGGACGGATCCGTTTCGACCAGGAGCGACGCCTCACTCTCGGCTGACGTTCCCGGCTCGCCCTGAGCAGCACGCCGGAAGAAGCCTCGCCCGGCCCCCGAGCATCGGCCGGTGAAACGTCATGGGTGTCGAAACAGGCCGGATACATCCAGGGCGTTCCACTCGGTCCCGCGTACGGACGTGGCACCGCCGCCATGGCGATCATCGACGTCTATCGCTACTATCCGGTACCGATGGATTACGGCGCGTTGATGTGTGCCGTCCGCAAGCCCTGGACGTTCGCAATCCGGCGCCGCCACGAACGTGATGCCGGCCTGAGGATCACGCCGTCTCGACGAAGGGGATCCGGATGACGGAGAGCGCGCGGACCACCGAGAGCCGGACCCTTCCGCCCGCGCGGCCGTACCCGTTCAGTGTGCCCGACCGCCTCGTCGTCGATCCGACCTATGGCGAGCTGCGCGAGAACGAGCCGATGACCCGGGTGAAGCTGCCCTACGGCGAGGAGGCGTGGCTCGCCACCCGGTACGACGACGTCCGGACGATCCTCGGCGACGTGCGGTTCGGCCGCGCCCCGGCCGTGCAACGCGACGAGCCCAGGCTCACCGCGCGCCAGCAGTCCAGCGGCATGCTGACCATGGACCCGCCCGATCACACCCGGCTGCGCCGGTTGGTGGCGAAGGCGTTCACGGCACGTCGGGTAGAGGCGCTGCGACCCCGAACCCAGGAGATCGCCGACTCGCTGGTCGACGCCATGGTCCGGCTCGGTCCGCCGGCCGACCTGGTGGAGCACGTCGCCACGCCGCTGCCGATCCAGGTGATCTGCGAGCTGCTCGGAGTCCCGTACGCCGACCGCGACCGCTTCCACACCTGGTCCGAGGCGATCGTCTCGACCACCTCCCTGCCGGTGGAAACGATCCAGGAGTACCTGAACAGTCTCTGGGGCTACATCGGTGACCTGGTCGCCGAGCGTCGCCGTGACCCGGGGATCGACGACCTGCTCGGCGCGTTGGTGCGGGCCCGCGACGAGAATCAGGATCGGCTCAGCGAGACCGAGCTGGTGGAGCTGGCCGGAGGGCTGCTCGCGGCCGGCCACGAGACCACGGTGACCCAGATCCCCAACTTCGTCTACGTCCTGCTGCACAATCCGGACCAGCTCGCTCGGCTGCGGGCCGACCCGTCGCTGGTGCCGGCCGCGGTCGAGGAACTGTTGCGGTACGTGCCGCTCGGCGTCGGATCCTCCTTCGCCCGGTACGCCAAGGAGGACGTCGAGGTCGGCGGGGTGCTGGTCCGGGCCGGCGAGCCGGTCCTCGGCTCACTGTCGTCGGCGAATCGGGACGGTACCGTCTTCGCCGACCCGGATCGGCTGGATCTCGACCGCGAGCAGAACCCGCACCTGGGCTTCGGGCACGGCGTGCACCACTGCGTCGGCGCGCAGCTGGCCCGGATGGAGTTGCAGGTCGCCGTCGCCACCCTCGTGACTCGCCTGCCCGGACTGCGGCTCGCCGTACCGGAAGCCGAGCTGGAGTGGAAGCGGGGCATGTTGGTGCGGGGCCTGCTCGGCATGCCGGTGGCCTGGTGAGTGCCGCCTGGCGGGTCGGGGTGGACTCGCGCCGCTGCATCGGCACGAGCATCTGCGCCGGTACCGCGCCCGAGCACTTCCGTCTGGTCGGCGGCCTGTCCACGCCGCTGGCCGACGTCGTCGCTCCGGCCGAGGTCATCCTCGACGCCGCCGACTCGTGCCCGGTGGAGGCGATCACCATCCGCGACGCCACCGACGGCCGGCTGATCGCGCCGCAGGAGTGACCCGGGATCGAGCCCGGCCGCGAACGTGTGTGGTCAGGGCGTTAGAGCACACGGCGCCGTAACCGCCACACCACCACACCGATCAGGACCGCCGCGACGGCGACGAACAGGGCCGCCTCGATGAGCTGGAACGTCCAGAACCGGTCGGCCGGGTGGTAGACCCCGAACTGCTGGATGCCCCGCGCGTGCAGGAACTGGTTGAGGTTGGTGCCGGCCCGGTCGGCGGCGTCCTCCAGCTCGTAGTACTCGGTCGAGCTCAGCCTGCGCCCGGTGGCGTCCGCGTAGCCGTGTTCGATCATCCAGTCGGCGACGCCGGGCACGGTCCGGTGCCCCGCCTGGTCCTTCGAGCCGCCGACCGGGACCGGCTCCATGGTGGTGAGCGGCGTGGCGTACGCGGGACGGGCCAGCAGCGCCACCGACATCCGGGCGGCGAGGAACGCCCCGAACGCGACGCCGAACGCGGGCAGGCTGCGCCGCAGGATCGCCCCGGCGGCGGTGGCGACGCCGAACGCGAACAGCGCGTACGCCACCGGAACGACTCCCTCCAGGTCGAAGGCGTCGTACTGGAACCGCCCTTCCCACGCGTCGAACGGCTGACGGAACCAGGTGAGGACCGCGGTGAACATCCCGGTGAGCGTGACGGTGACGCCGGCCAGTGCCGCGAGCTTGGCCGCCAGCCAGCGCATCCGCGGCACGGCCTGCGTCCAGGCGAGCTGCCAGGTGCCGTCCTCCAGTTCGCGCGCGAGCAGTGGCGCACCGAGGAACGCGCCGATGACGGCGGGGACCAGATAGAAGGCCGCCAGGAGGTTCTCGACGTACCCGTACTCCTCGTCGAGCCGGCGGAAGGCGGCCGCGCACGCCTCGTCGACACCGGCCTCTCCCGCGCACCGGGCGGGACCGCCGGGGAACAGGTCGTGGGCCTGCGTCCCGAGCACGAGCAGGGCGACGCCGAACACGCCGACGAGCAGACCCAGGACGCAGACCTCGGTCCGGTGCTGGCGCCAGATCACCCACGTCATGCCGCCACCCCCGACGGGACCGTGGCACTCGGCTCGGACGGCCGGCGCAGGTACGCCAGCACCAGGTCCTCCAGCCCGACCGGCCGGGCCTGCCAGCCGGGCGCGGCCGGGATCCCGCCGTCGCGTACCAGCAGGGTCGTGTGCCGGTCGCTGTGGACGGCCTCCACGACGGCGCCGGAGCGGTCGAGGTCGGTGGCCGTGCGCGGGCCGACGAGCAGCCGGTGCTCGGCGAGGAGGGTGTCGATGTCACCGGTGAGCGTGACCCGGCCCTGGTTGAGCACGACCAGGTGGTCGCAGACGCGCTCCAGCTCGTGTACGACGTGGGAGGAGAACAGGACGGTCACCCCGCCCTCGGCCACCGCGCCCATGAGGACCTGCAGGAACTCGCGCCGGGCCAGCGGGTCGAGGCTGGCCACCGGCTCGTCGAGGACGAGCAGGTCCGGCCGCTTCGCCAGGGCCAGCGCCAACGCGACCTGGGCCTGCTGCCCGCCGGAGAGCGTACCGGCCCTGCGGTCGAGCGGGATGCCCAGCTTCGCCAGCCGGCGCTCGGCCAGCCCCTGGTCGAACCGCAGGTTGCAGGCTCGGCCGAAGCGGAGCATCTCGGCGACGGTGAAGCGCTTGTACAGCGGGTGGTCCTGGGCCAGGAACCCGATCCGGGACAGCGTCTGCGGGGTGCTCGCGGTGACGTCGTGGCCGAGGACCTCCACCGTGCCGGTGCTCGGTGCCAGCAACCCGACGACCAGGCGCAGCAGCGTGGTCTTGCCCGCGCCGTTCGGCCCGACCAGGGCGATCACGGCGCCCGCCGGCAGGGCCAGGGTGCAGTCGCGCAGCGCCCAGCCCTTCCGGTACCGCTTGCCCACGCCGTCGGTGCGCAGCGCGATCTCGGTCCCTGTCACGCCACGTCCTCGTTCCTCGTCTGCTGGTGGACGGAGGTGAAGAGCGCATCGACCGCCTGTTCGTCGAGGCCGGCCGCGTAGGCGCGGCGCAGCCAGGTCGCCAGGCCGCGGCGAAGCGACGTGTACGTCGACGGCGACATCGCGGCCGACTGCTGTTCGTTGACGAACGTGCCCTGGCCGGGCCGGCCGGTGACCAGGTTCTCCTGCTCCATCTGCCGGTACGCCTTGGCGACGGTGTTCGGATTGATCGCCAGGTCCTCGACCACCTCGCGGATGAGCGGGAGGCGGTCGCCCGGTTGGAGGAAGCCCAGCAGCACCGCCTGGCGGACCTGCTGGACGAGTTGCAGGTACGGCGGCACGCCGGAGTGGGTGTCGAGCCGGAAGATGAACACGGTAGCCCCTCACTGCTTTACTAGGGTCATAGTAAAGCAGTGAGTTGGCGCGTCACCGCGGGGGCGGCAGCGCAGGCACGCGCCACGTAGGCTGGTGTCGGCCATCTCCCTGCCACCGGAGCGCGCCTTGACCCTCACGTACTACCTCTACCTGTCGCACCTCAAGCTCGGGCTCCTCGCGGCGCAGGTCGCCCCCTCCGCGCAGCACGAGACCGAACTGGCCGTGGATCTGAAGGTGGTCCGCTACAGCCGCAAGGCGGTCCGGCCGGAGCGCCACGACCTCGACAAGCTGGAGAAGGTGATCCGGCACCTCCAGGACGCCGACCAGATCGGCACCGCGTTCGAGCCGGGCCCCTACTTCCAGGCCTGCCTGCCGATGCGCTGGCAGGTGTTCCCCACCGCCGGCATCGTGGTCTTCGCGGGGACCCTCGACGACCAGGTCATCGTGCTGGGCGGCTCGGCGTCGCACGTGATCGGCGGCGGCGACGCCGAACCGCTCGGATCGGTCCCGCCGTACCTGTTCCGCAAGCTTCAGGAACTGCGCCCGGAGCCGGGCGAGTTCGACGACGAGCGCCTTCACGAGGCTCTGGCGCAGATCGGGGACGCGCTCCCGGGGCCGACGCAACCGGTCGAGTTCGTCGCCAAGCGGCTGGCCGAGAAGTCGGGACCGAACGGCGCGTTGCTGGGCAGCCCGATCTACGTGGCGCTCGCCGACTAGGGCCTCGGGGTGGACGCGGGGGACGTGATCCGGTGGCGGCCGGGGGAGACCGTCCTCGACACGTTCCGCATCGAGGAGGTGGTCGAGACCGGCGGCATGGGTTTCGTGTACCGCGCCCGTCACCTCGGGTGGCACGTCGACCTCGCCGTGAAGACGCCGCGACCCGACCTGGCCGCCGCGTCCGGCATCCTCGACCTGCTCGCCCAGGAGGCACAGGCCTGGACCGATCTCGACCCTCACCCGAACGTGGTCGGCTGCGCCTACGTGCGACGCGTCGGCGCGTACCCGGTGATCTTCTCCGAATGGGTCGCCGGCGGCGACCTGACCGCGGCGGTGCGGGAGGGTCGCTGCCGCGACCTCCCGGCGGCGCTCGACGTCGCGATCCAGACGCTGCGCGGCATCGGGCACGCCCACGCCGCGGGCCTGGTGCATCAGGACATCAAGCCCTCGAACATCATGTACGACGGCGAGACGGCCCGGGTGACCGACTTCGGCACGGCCAAGGCGAAGGCGCACGCCCCGCAGGATCCGCAGGGATCCGCCGAGACCGCGTACGCGACGCTTGGCGGATTCACGCCGCAGTACTGCTCTCCCGAGCAGGTCGATCCGGACGGCCGGATCGGTCGGGCCAGCGACCTGTGGTCCTGGGCGCTGACGGTGATCGAGGTGCTGCACGGGCGTCGGCTCTGGGAGTGGGGCCACGACGGCGCGGACGCGCTGGCGGCGCTGCGCGCCGATCTCCCGGCGGCGCTGCGTGACCTGCTGGCGGGCTGCCTCGCGCGTGATCCCCGGTCGCGGATCAACGACACCGCCGAGGCGGAGGCCGTCCTCACCGCCGTGTACGCGGACCGCACGGGCGGCCCCTACCCGCGCTCCCACCAGGTCCCCCCGTCGCTGAAGGCCGACGGCCTGTCCAACAAGGCGTTGTCGCTGTGGGACCTCGGCGAGCAACGCCGGGCGATCGAGTTGTTCGAGCAGGCGAAGGCGATCGATCCGCACAACGTCCGGGCGGTCTACAACCACGGGCTGACCAGGTGGGCCGACGGGCTCGTCACCGACGAGACCCTGCTGTCGGAGCTGCGCGCCACCGGCGACTCGTGGGAGGCCGACCACCTCGCCGCGATGGTCCACCTGGAACGCGGCGACGGCGTCCTCGCGGAAAGGCACCTGGCCGAGGCGGACCGGAAGCATCCGGACTCACCCGAGATCACCGCTGCCCGCGAGCGCTGTGCCCGGCTGGCGCCGAGGGGCACGCTCGAGACGTTCGGGCAGTTCTCCGGCGAGGTCGTGGCGATGGCCTGCGACCACGACGCGACGCACGTGGTGGTGGCCGAGGCGTCCGGCCGGGTGCGGATCTGGGACGCCTTCGCCGGCCGGGTGGTCGGCGAGCTCGCCGATTCGGGTCGGACCCCCGTCGACGTCGCGATCGACCACGCCCGGGCGCGGGTCCTCGTCTGCTACCAGGACACCGGGGTCGAGCGGTGGCGCCTCACCGACGGCACCGCCGAACTCGAAGGCCGGCTGGACGGCGGAACAGCCGTGGCGCTCAGCCCGGAGGGCGGCTTCGCGGCCGTGGGCACGACCGACGGTCGCGTCCTCGTCGTCCGCACCGACACGTGGGAGTCGGTCGCCGACATCCAACCCCACGAGGGTCGGGTCACCCGGGTGATCCTCGCCCGGGACGCCGAGGTGTGCGTCTCCGCCTCACTGGGCCGCCGCCCCGACGTCGATCGCCGGGTGGAGCAGTGGTGGCCCCTGCGGCGTACGCGGATGCGCGGCCTGCAGATGCCGTCCGACGGAATGGACGATGACGACCGGAGGATCGCCCTGGCGGCGGACGGGTCGATCGTCCTGCGGCTCGGCTTCCGGTCCATGATGACGGTGGACCTGCGGGTCTGGGACGAGCCGCGTCGGTGGGAGGTTCCCTGGCTCCTCGGATACGACCTGCTCGGCGTCTCGGGCCGGGCCGGCTGGGCCCTGCTCGACCCCGGGACCGGCGACCTCCAGGTCCTGGAGCTGGCCATCCGCCGCTGCGTCCGCACCTTCCCGAAGGACTGGAAGCGCGGGTCGCATCGTGACGCGACCGTGTTCAGCGGCGACTGCGGATACGCCGTCATCGCCGAACGCGACGGCTACCGTGGCCGGACCTCGCTGTCGCGCCTCCCGATGCCGCTGCCCGGACATCTCGCCCCCTGGGCGTACGCGCCGCCTCGCCCGGTCGGCACCCTCGCCTCCGAGGAGCGCGCGTTCGACCAGGTCATGGCGCGCATCGAAGGGATGATCGCGGCCGGAGAGAGCGCGCGCGCGACCGACGCGATCCGCGAGGCCAGGACCATTCCCGGCTTCGCGCGCCATCCGCGGCTGCGGCGGGCCTCCCGGGACGCGGGCCGCGGCCGGCGACGCACCGGACTGGCCGGCATCTGGGTGGAGCAGGAACTGTCCGACGTGATGCTCGCCCACGGGGCCTTCGACGTCAGCGACAACGGGCGACTGTTCGCCTTTCCCGCGAACGTCGACGAGGTGGAGATCTTCGACCTGGAGACGCTGGAGAAGGCGGGCTCGGTGGTCGCGAGGCGGAACCCCGCCCGCGGCCTGCACTTCGCCCGGGCCGGGCGCGACCTGGTCATCCGCTACGCGGACGGGTCGGTCGCGTGCCACGACACCGCGACGTTCGAGCCGCGTCTCAAGATCGCCGGCGCCCTGCCCCGCGACGAGGGGGAGACGACATTCGACATCTCCGGCGACCTGCTGACGGTCGGGTTCGGACACGGGCTGGCGACGGTGTGGTCGCTGGAGGATGCGGCCTGCGTCGCGAAGATCCGCACCGGTGCCGGGACGATCCATGGCGTCACGGCGGACGAGAGGTCCCGCTCGATCGCGGTGCACCTGGCGACGGGCGACACGACAGGCGTGGAGGTCCGGTCGATCGACACCGGGAAGGTGGTGCGGACCTTCCCCGACGTCCACTCGCACACGGAGATCCGCTTCGCCTCCGGCGTGCTGCTGCTGGCCGAGATGACCCGCCTCACCGCGTGGCGGCCGGAGCGCCGGCGCCCGCTGTACCGCCTCGACGGGGTCAAGCACAGCTCGTCGGCGGACCTGGCCTTCGCCGACTCGCGTCGCCTCGCCGTCCTCGCCGGGATGGCGGGCTTCGTGGTCTGGCACACCGCGACCGGAGAGGTGGCGTTCGACGGGCGGGCCCTCGCGGAGCCCGATCTCCGCCCCGGAACCGAGGAGGTGGCGGTCTCCTCCGACGGTCGATACGCCGTGGCGGGAGACGGCGGGGACGAGACCGTCGACGTCTGGGACCTCCGCGCCCGGCGCCGGATCCGATCGCTGCGCGGTCACCCCGTCCGGGTGAACGCGATCCGCGCCGACGCCTCGTTCCGCACCATCGTCACCGGGGACCACCAGGGCAACGTCCGGGTCTGGGGCCTCGACTGGGACCACGGGAGTGATCGATGACATCCAAGTCCGACCTGCGGGCGAAGTTCCTGGCCAACCGGGAGCAGGTACGGTCCTGGCTGGATGCCTGGGAGATCCCGGAGATCGTGTGGACCGACGAATTCAACGAGATCCCGGCGCCCTGGGTCGTGCATGAGCGGGACGGGAGCGGTTGGCTCAAGAACCACGCACCCTTCCTGGACGCGTACCACTGGATGTTCGTCGGCCGGCCGCTCACCCCCGGGGTTCGCAAGGTGCAGGCCCGGTGGCACTTCGGGGCGGGACACCGGTTCGAGAAACTCGAACTGACGATCACCAGCGTCTGCGATCCCGGATACCTGGCCGAGAAGCTGGCGCTGGCGGTTCACCACGGCAGGTTGAAGGGGTGGCGGCAGGAGGACGCGCAACCTCTCTACCAGTGGCTGGTCGAAGGCGTGAACACCAGGCCCCTCGACGACGCCGTACGGGGCAACAAACGGTTGGGATTCATCCTGCTGAGCTTCACCCGCTTCCCGACCGGCGACGGCGACGTGGCCGTGTCGCTGACCGCCGTCGAGACCGATCGCGCGCTGGACGGCTCGCTACTCGACGACAACGGGGTCTCCATTCCCCCCGCACCCTGATCCACTCGTATTCCGACGAGGTGCGCGGCCGCAGGTAGGGCCCGCCCAACGCCATCAACCGTTCCACGTGGCCGGTCCACTCCGGTCGTAACGGGCTGACGATCATCGCGCCTCCTCGTTCGAGCGACGTGTCGTCGCCCACCGGTCGTCGTGGCCACCAACTCGCGCGCAGGGTGAGGAGCCGCGTTCCTGACCGAAACGTTGATCCACTTCGAGCGTCTGGTTGGCTGGCCGGACCACGCCCGGGACCACAGGAGCAAACCGGAGGAGCTGAGCATGGTGCTGACGATTGCGGAGCGCATCATCCAGGAGTTGATCCGCACCCGGGCGCCGCT
The DNA here is from genome assembly GCF_043197045.1 of Micromonospora sp. NPDC049282. Taxonomy (NCBI): domain Bacteria; kingdom Bacillati; phylum Actinomycetota; class Actinomycetes; order Micromonosporales; family Micromonosporaceae; genus Micromonospora; species Micromonospora sp. NPDC049282. The sequence continues at coordinate 246,855 of NZ_JBICSL010000004.1, read as the reverse complement.
CGACGACGACGAACTCGCGCGACGGCTGGGCGTGCGGCCCCGGCAGACGATCAACCAGGCATGTCGCAGGTTGGAGCAGGACCGCCGACTGCGCCGGTACACCGGCACCAGCGGCAAGATCGTGAACGAGATCCGGACCGAGCCGGCGGACGCGATCGTCGCGCAGGAGATTCTGCCCGAGCCGGCGGCGGGGGACAGCGCCACGCAGCGGCGGGCCGAGGGAGTCATGCTCGCCCTGCTGGGTGAACGTCTGGGAAAGGCCCTGCGGCCCCGCAGGTTCCTTCTGCCCGACGGCGCGCGGGTCGAGGTCGACGGCGCCGACGAGGGCCTCACCGTCCTTGTCGAGGCATGGGCGCATCAGGGGCCACCCAAGCCCGCGCAGAAGAACAAGGTTCTCGCCGACGCGATGCGACTGCTGTTCGTCGCCTCGACGCTTCCCGCGCGGCCCCGGATGGTGCTCTGCCTGTCCGACGAGGAAGCGGCTCGGCACTTCACCACCGCCCGATCCTGGGCTGCCGGCGCACTCCGAACCTTCCACATCCAGGTCGAGGTGGTCGAACTGCCACCCGAGATGCGAAGCGAGATCCTGGCCGCCCAGCGGCGTCAGTACCGCTGAACCCCTCGGACGTCCGCTGTAGGTATGCGCTGCGTCCACATGCCCTGAGCAGAATGGCTCGCCCGATGCCGCCGGCGGCGGGCAGGCTTCCGTCATGACCAGGGGCTTTAGCGGTGAGGTGGCTACCTACTACGCCCGGCATCGGCGCGGCTATCCGCCCCAGGTGCTCGACGCGCTCGCCGCGGCGTTCCACCTCGACGCCGAGGACACCGTGATCGATCTCGGCTGCGGTACCGGCCAGCTGAGCATCCCGCTCGCCGCCCGGGTGGGCGCGGTCGTCGGCGTGGATCCGGAGCCGGACATGCTGGCCCTCGCCCGACGCGCCGGCGTGGACGCCGGGACGACGAACGCCGCCTGGGTCCTCGGCGGTGACCGCGACCTACCCGCTCTGTCCCGGCTGCTCGGCGCCCGAACGGTCGGCGCGTTGACCGTCGCCGTCGCCATCCACTTCATGGACCGCGACACCCTGTTCGAGGCCGTGCGGCCGTCGCTGCGTCCCGGTGGCGGCATCGCCGTGGTCACCAACGGTGCGCCGCTGTGGCTGCAGGAAACCGCATGGTCGGCGGCCCTGCGAGGATGCCTGGAACGGCTGTTCGGCCATCCCGTCAGGGCGAGCTGCCAGACCGACGAGGCGGGCCGGCGTCGCAACCAGGAGGCGCTGGTCCGGGCCGGCTACCGGTACGCGGAGACATCGGTGGCGTACGACGCCCCGCTCACCGTCGACGGCATGGTCGGGGGCGTCTTCTCCGCCATGTCGGCGGACCGGCTGCCCTCCGTGCGGCGGCGGGCCGAGTTCGCCGCGGAGGTTCGTGAGGCTCTCGGCGGGAGCGACGAGGTCACGGAACGGGTCCGGGTCTGGCTGCAGTACGGCGTCCGTGACGCGTAGCCGCGCACATCCCGGGTCGGACCTCCACTCCGGAGCAGGTGGTATCCGCCAAGGCCCCAAGAGGTGGCGGGTGGAACGTCATGGGTGTCAAAAAGGGCCGCAGACACCCATGGCGTTCCACTCACTCGGTTTCTGCGGTTGTGCGATCTTCGGGTCAGCTCGCGAAGAGCATTCTCTGCGGAAAGTCGCCAGCACTGCGCCACGAGTTGACGATCTTGGCGGTGATGGCGCTGGCGGCGGCATTGAAGTCGCCGTCCTCGACAGTCGCCTCCAGGGTCTGTCGATCGATGACGAGGATGCGATCGAACCTGTCCTCGAACCCGAACTCGTATCGCACCTTGTGGGCCGGAGCTTCAACCCGACGTGCGGCCACCATCATGCCCATGTGGCTATTCTCCGTACCTTGAGTAGTCCTCGAACGTCGGGCCGGGAATCGCATCCTCCCAGTTCGAGACCTGATTCGCGGCGAGGTGAGCTTCTCGGTAGTCCGCGTCCGGGTGGGTCCGGTAGTACCTGGACTCCGCCAGCTCGTGCTCCAACAGCTTGAAGTCCTCCGGTAGGGGATCACCTCGGCGCAGACGCAACCAAGCTTCGGCCATCGGCGCGCTCGGATCGTACCGTTGACGGAGGATCCCACCGGCGTAGTCGTCCATCGGATGCTCCTCGAAGAAGATATGTCGCCGAATCTGCTCGACCTCCGCTGGTGAGAAGCCTCGAGATCCATCCAGTCGGGGAACGTCAGTGAGGTTGGCTGCGATCGTTGCAGCATCGTCCTGCTGCCGAATCGCCGCATAGGCGTCCCTGGCCCAGCCCTCCTGACGTTCATAGTCGGACAGGTTGCGTGGGCGGCTCGTATGCCCGCCATGGCTCCCGTCGACCGGGTTGTGTGGAGTTCCGGGCGAGGAAGTGGTGAGGCGGCTCAGTGCCTGCTTCAGCTTCTCGATCAGGTCGCCGAGCCGCCGTACCTCCGGCATCAGCCGCCGCAGGCTCGCCAACAACCCCCGCAACATCCGCGCGATCCGCGCTGCCCACGACGCCACCGTCGTGGTGACCTGCTCCACCACCACCGGCGTGGCCAGCCCGGCGCTGGCGACCAGTTCCGCCGCGTACACGATCAGGCGGGAGACGCAGGCGGCGATGGCGTCGCGGACCAGCAGCCGGACGGCGGCGATCAGGCCGGCGGCGCCCTCGGTGATCGCGGCCATCGCCTCGGCGCCCTGCGCCAGTCCGGTGACGGCCTGCTGCTGCTCGTTGGCCCAGTTCCGGTATCCGGTGCCGGCGGCGCCGGTCCAGCCGGCGACCTCGGTGCGGACCGCGTGGGCCAGGTCGGCGGCGTCCTCGCGCAGCGACGCGGCGACGTTGCGCCAGGTCTGTGCGTGCGCGGTGATCTCGGCGGGGTGGCCGGCGAGCCAGTCGAGGGCCTCGCTGAGCGGTTCGACGTGCTCGACGAGCCAGGCGATGCCGTATTGCAGGAGGGCGCTGACCGGGTCGGACACGATGGCGAGCGCGTCCAGGCCGGCGCTGACCACGCCGAGGCCGCCGTCGATCCAGCTGCCGGTGCGGACGCCCTGGGCGATGAGTTCGATGTCCTCGCAGATCCAGATGCCCGCCCAGGCACTGGGCCCGGTGTCCGCCGCGCCGGCGACCAGGGGGTTGGCGGTCACCGCCGGTGCCGCACCTGGTCGAGCAGGTGCGCGGCGTGGGTGTCGGAGGCGCGGTAGCGCTCGGCGCCGGTGCGGACCTTGCCGGCGGTGTCCCGGATCGACGTGGCCGCGCTGCCGAGGCCGTCGACCAGGGTGCGCTGGAGGCCGTCGAGCAGCACCGGCACGATCTGGCAGAGCTGCCCGTACGCGTCGGCGCCTAGTCGGACGTGCTGGCCGGCCTGGCGGGCGGTGTCGATGCTGTCGGCGCGGCGGTCGAGGTGGGCGGCGTGGGCGGTCAGGTCGTCCGGGTCGACCCGGATGATCTCACCGGCCGGCATCCGGCGGGCTCTGGTCGGGGTCGAGCCGCCGGCGGTGGGCCTCGACGATCGCCCGGGCGGCCGGGTCGTCCGCGCCGAGCGTCTCGGCGGTCGCCTCGGTGAGCCGGCGCAGCAGGTCGGCGCGGGCGGCCCGGGTGGTGGTCAGGACCTGCCGGGCGGTGTGTGCGGCGGAGTGCTGCCGGGTGCGTTCGTCGAGCCGCAGGTCGGCCAGCAGGCCGGACGCGTCGACGGTCACCTCGACCAGGCCGTCGTCACTGCGTGCGGCGCCGGTCAGCGCCTGCGTGCGCGCGGACAGGGCCTTGGCCCGCGTGGCCTGCTCGGCGAGGCCCGACTCCCACTCGTCGAGCCGGCGTGCCGCCGCGTCCAGCGCGGCCTCGTCCGCCCACATGGCCACCCTCCCCTGAGGACATCGGTGACCCTGACGATATCAACCGGTCGCGCTGCGTACCGCCCCTCAGGTGGCGCCTGACGCGAGCCGGGTGATCGCCGCCACCGACCGGTCCACGTCCACCTCCGTCGTGGTCGCGTTCGACACCGAGATCCGCATCAGTCGCCGCCCACGCCACGTCGTGCCGCCCACCCAGCACGTCCCGTCGGCCTGGGCCGCGGCCACCACCCGGTCGGTGTCCGCGTCGTCGCCGAAGCCGACCAGCACCTGGTTGAGGACCACGTCGTTGACCACCTCGAACCCGGCCGCGGCCAACCCGTCGGCGAACCGGCGGGCCAGCGCGCAGCAGCGCTCGACCAGCGCGGCGACGCCGTCGCGGCCCAGCTCCCGCAGGCCGGCCCAGGCCGCGAAGCCACGGGCGCGGCGCGAGGACTCCGCGGTCAGGTCCGCGCCCGCCGGCACCCCACCGGAACCCACGAGGTACGCGGCCGCGTACGACATGGCCGCCGCGTGCGTGTCCGGCCGGGCGCAGAACGCGAACGCGGTGTCGTACGGCAGGTTCAGCCACTTGTGGCCGTCGCAGGCCCACGAGTCGGCCGCCTCGATGCCGTCCACCAGGTGTCGGGTGGTCGGGGCGGCGGCGGCCCACAGCCCGAACGCGCCGTCCACGTGCACCCAGCCGCCGTGCCGGTGCACCAGGTCGCACGCCGTACGCAGCTCGTCGGACGCGCCGGTGTTCACGTTGCCGGCCTGAAGGCAGACGATGGTCGGGCCGGGGCCGCGCTCGCGCAGCGCCGCCGCCAGCGCGGCCGGGTCGACCGCGCCCTGCGGGCCGGCGGGCACCTCCCGGACCGCGTCCGTGCCGAGGCCGAGCAGGCGCAGCGACCGGTCCACGGTGGCGTGCCGTTCGGCGCCGGCGAGCACCCGCACCGGCGGCGCGCCGAGCAGGCCGCGTCGTTCCACGTCCCAGCCGGCGTCGGCGAGCACCTGGTGCCGGGCCGCGGCGAGCCCGGCCGTGTTGGCCGCCTGGCCGCCGGTGACGAACCCGACCGACGCCGACGGCGGGATGCCGAGCAGCTCCTTGAGCCAGGTGCCGGCGGCCGCCCCGGCGGCCACCGCGGCCGGCGAGGTGACCGCGTTGAACGCGATCTGGTCCCAGCCGGCGGCGAGCATGTCGGCGGCGGTGGCAGCCGGCGAGGCGCCACCGACCACGAAGCCGAAGTAGCGCGGCCCCGCGGTGGCGACCAACCCCGGCCCGGCGGCGGCCACCAGCTCGGCGACCTGCTCGGGCGGGGTGGGCGCGGCCGGCAGCGGGACGGCGAACGCCCGGTTCAGCGCGGCCTGGTCGACCGGCACCCCGACCGGCCGTTCCGGCAGCGACCGCCGGTAGTCGGCCGCGTGGTCGGCGGCCTGGCGGAACAGCTCCCGCAGCTCGTCCATCGCCGCACCCTAGCCCGGCCGCGGCTGATCCGCGCGTCCCGGGACGCTGCGGGCCACGGGCGGGGTGCCGTCGGGCAACCGCGCGTCGGTGCCGGTCGCCGGGACGCAGGTCGGTGCTGGGTCGTGTGCCGTCCGCGCAAGGTGGAGCGCCGCGGTGTCGGGCCGCCGGTCACGCCGCTCCGAGCGCGGCGTCGAGCCGGTCGAGGTGCGCGGCGACCGGGCCGGCGGTGAGCATGCCGCTGCCGGCGCCGGCCAGCTCGCGCGCCGCCGGGGCGAGCGCGGACCGGGCCCGCCGCATCGCGGCCCGATCGCCGAGCGCCATCGCGGCCCGGCCGGTGAGCGTCCACAACGCCTCCAGCAGCAGGTCGCGCGGCGGCGTCGGGGTCCGGCGCAGCGCGGCGGCGGCGTCGGCGCGGCGGTCGGCGGCGAGCAGCACGAGCGGCCGGGCCCAGGGCGCGTACGGGCCCCAGTCGGTGTCGTCGGGGAAGTCGGCCGGGAGGTCGTGCCACACCCGCAGGCAGAGCAGCGCCAGCGGGAGCAGGCCCCGCTCGACGCCGGGCATGCCGCAGCCGGCCAGGCGGGTGGCGGCGGCCCGGTAGGCGGCCTCCGCCGTCGGGTAGGGCGCGCCGGTCGCCGCGGTGCGCATGGCCCGGTACCAGGTGGTGAACACGCCGGTGAGCGGGGACTCGTGCCGGGTGGCGAGCCGGTCCGCGGCGTCGGCGTGCGCGTCGGCGGCGGCGAGGTCGGCGAGCGCGCCGCGGGCCTGCATCCGGATCAGGCGGCCGAGGATCTCGACCGGGGCCAGGCCGTGCCGGGCGGCCAGGGTGACCAGCTCCGCGCCGGTCGCGTCCCGCTCGGCGGCCAGCCCGGCGCGGTGGAACGTCTGCATGAACACGCCGTTGAGCGCCTGGGCCAGCAGCGCCGGGTCGGCGAGGCGGCGGGCGATCGCCTCGGCCTGCCGGGCCGCCTCGGGTCCGCGTGCCGACGGCAGTCCGCGGGACTCGACCGCGACGGTGGCGAGCAGCCGGGCCCGGGTCGCCTCCGGCGCGTCCGGGCCCAGCCGGGCCAGCGCCCGCTCCGCCGCCGCCACCACTCGGGTCGCCTGCTCCGGGTCGTCCGACCGGGCCCAGATCGCGGGCACGTCGTACCCGCCGATCACCCGGGCGGTGAGGTCCGGGTCGCCGAGCTGCTCGGCCGCGTCGATGGCGGCGACCCGCTGGTCGCGGGCCGCCTCCAGGCCGTCCGGTCCGGTCACCGCGAGGCTGCGCAACAGCCCGACGGTGGACTCCAGCCGGGCCCGCGCCCCGGGCACCACGCTGCGTTCGTACGCGGCGGCGGCCTCCGCCCACACCCGCGCAGGCCCGGCCGGCTCCGGGTCGGCCTGGCATCTCAGGTCGGTTTCCAACCGGCGCAGCCGCGGGCCGGGGTCCAGGCCGAGCTGGTCGCGCAGCCGCTCGCGGGCCCGGCGCAGCACGGCCAGCGCGTCGGCCTGCCGCCCGGCGCGGTAGAGGGCCAGCGCCAGCAGCCGCCAGCCGTCCTCCCGCCACGGATGGTCCGCCACGTGGGCGTCCAGGTCGGGTACGGCGTCGGCGGCCCGCCCGAGCGCGAGCAGCGCCTCGGCGCGCCGTTCCACCGCGGTCAGCCGCAGCTGGTCGAGGCGGGCGCGTTCGGCGCGCGCCCACGGCTGGTCGAAGCCGGCGTAGCCGGGTCCGCGCCACCAGCCCAGCGCGGCGTCGAGACGGTCGAGCGTCGAGCGGGGGAGCGCGTCGGCGGTGGTGGTGACGGCGTCGGCGAACCGCCAGGCGTCGACCGCGTCCGGGGCGGCGCGCAGCGCGTACCCCGGTCCGTCGGTGACCAGCAGCCGGGCCGGCTCGCGCGGCGCGCGTTGCGGTTCCAGGCGGCGGCGCAGCGCCGCCACGAACGTGCGGACCGCGCCGACCGCGCCCGCCGGCGGGTCCTCCCACAGGTCGTCGACGAGGTGGTCGACCGGCACCACCCGGCCCCGGGCCACGATCAGCCGGGCCAGCACGGCACGGTGCCGGGGACCCTTCAGGTCGACCGCTGCGCCGGCGCCGTCCCAGGCCGTCACCGGGCCGAGCACACCGAAGCTGACAGGCACCGACCCCTCCTTGACCGGGGCCACCGTATCGCGCTCATCGGTTGCTCATCCGGCGCCGCCACGCTTGGCCGGTACGACGAGGCAGAGAGGCACCGAGATGACCATTGGCATCACCGGATTCGACTACCAGCGGGTCACCGTCGCCGACGGCGTGGCGCTGAACGTGGCGCTGGGCGGCTCCGGCCGCCCGATCATGCTGCTGCACGGCTTCCCGCAGACCCACCTGATGTGGCGGCACGTCGCCGCCGACCTGGCCGCCGACCACACCGTGATCTGCCCGGACCTGCGCGGGTACGGCGCCAGCGACAAGCCGCCCGCGCACGGCGAGGACACGTACGCGAAGCGGACCATGGCCGCCGACGTGGTGGCGCTGGCCCGGGCGCTCGGCCACGCGCGGTTCGCGCTGGCCGGGCACGACCGGGGCGCGCTGGTCGCGGTGCGCGCCGGCCTGGACCATCCGGACGTGGTCACCCACCTGGCGTCGCTGGACGTGCTGCCCACCCTCGACATGTGGGACGTGCTGCACGGGGCGTCGGCGGCGGTGGCGTTCCACCTGTACCTGATGGCGCAGCCGCCCGGTCTGCCCGAGCGGATGATCTCCGCCAGCGCGGACGCGTTCTTCGGTCACTTCCTCGACGCGTGGGGCACCGACCCGGCGGCCATCGGAGCGGACGTGCGCGCCGAGTACCTGCGGGCCTCCCGGGAGGCGGTCGACTCGATCGTCGCCGACTACCGGGCGTCGGCCGGGATCGACGTGGCGCACGACCGGGCGGACCGGGACGCGGGCCGCCGGCTGGCCATGCCGGTGACCGTGGTCCAGCAGGACTGGGGCGCGGCGCTCGGCTACGACGCGGAGGCGATCTGGCGGGCCTGGGCGCCGGACCTGGAGCACCGCACCACCACCGCCGGGCACTTCATGGCCGAGGAGGCGCCGGCGGAGATCAGCGCGGCGCTGCGGGCGCTCCTGAAGCGGTAGCGTGTGCTCTACCGTACGTTGTACGGTAAAGCGACGACACCACGGAGGAGGCGACCCGGTGGAACACGCGATCATCGCGGAAGGGCTGCGCAAGCGGTACGGGGACACGGCCGCGCTGGACGGATTCGACCTGCGGGTGCCACCCGGCACGGTCTGCGGGCTGCTCGGCCCCAACGGAGCCGGCAAGACCACGGCGGTACGGATCCTGGCCACGCTGCTGCGGTTCGACGCCGGCCGGGCCGAGGTGGCCGGCCTCGACGTGGCCCGCCAGGCCGAGCGGGTGCGCTACCGCATCGGCCTGGTCGGCCAGCGTCCGGCCGTCGACGAGGCGCTCAGCGGCCGGGAGAACCTGGTGATCTTCGGTCGCCTGTTCCACCTCGGCCGGGCGCAGTCCCGGCGGCGCGCCGCCGAGCTGCTGGAGCGGTTCGGGCTGGCCGACGCCGGCGGCGCGCCGGTGCGGACGTACTCGGGCGGGATGCGCCGCCGGCTCGACCTGGCCGCCGGCATGATCCGCACGCCGTCCGTGCTCTTCCTCGACGAGCCCACCACGGCACTGGACCCGCGCGGGCGCAACGAGGTGTGGGAGTCGGTCCGGGACCTGGTCCGGGCCGGCACCACCGTGCTGCTCACCACGCAGTACCTGGACGAGGCCGACCAGCTCGCCGACCGCGTCTGCGTGCTCGACGCCGGCCGGGTCATCGCCGAGGGCACCCCGGACGCGCTCAAGTCTCGCCTCGGCGGCGACCGGATCGACCTGGTCGTCCGCGACGCCGGCGACCTCGCCACGGCAGCCGACCGGCTGCGCCGGGTGGCCACCGCCGACCCGGTCGTCGACAGGGACCGCCGCGCGGTCAGCGCCCAGGTCGACGACCGGGCCGGCGCGCTGACCGAGGTGCTGCGCGCGTTCGACGCCGACGGGGTGACCGTGGCGGACGTGGCGCTGCGCCGCCCCACCCTCGACGAGGTGTTCCTCCGGCTCACCGGCCGGCCCGGCCCGGCCGCCGAGCGCGCCGACGACACCGTGCAGGCGCCCGCGTGAGCGCCGCCACGGCCGCGCCGGCGCCCGGACGCCCGTCCCTGGCCGGCGACAGCCTCACCCTCACCTGTCGGGCGCTCGCGCACTGGCGTCGCGACCCCGGCCCGCTCGCCGGGGCGCTGGCCTTCGACATCCTGATCGTGCTGATGTTCGCCTACCTGTTCGGCGGTGCGCTCCAGGTGCCCGGCGGCGGCAGCTACCGGGAGTTCCTGATGCCCGGCATGTTCGCCATGACCATGCTCTTCGGCATCAGCCAGACCACAATGGCGGTCTCCGGCGACGCCGAACGCGGCGTCACCGACCGGCTCCGGTCGATGCCGGTGTCCCGGCTCGCCCCGCTGCTCGGCCGGGCGCTGGCCGACATGCTGTTCGCGGTGGTGACGCTCGCGGTCATGCTGCTCGCCGGCCTGGCCGTGGGCTGGCGGGCCCACGGCGGCCCGGGGGACACGCTCGCCGCGCTCGGACTGATCCTGCTGCTGCGCTTCGCGCTGACCTGGGTGGGCATCTACCTCGGCCTGGTGACCAACGGCGCGGGCGCGGTGACCGCCGTGCAGACGCTGGAGTTCCCGCTCGGCTTCCTGTCCAGCGCGTTCGTGGCGCCGTCGACCATGCCGGCCTGGCTCGGCGCGGTCGCCGAGTGGAACCCGCTGTCGGCGACCGTCGGCGCCACCAGGGAACTGTTCGGCAACCCGGGCTGGGGCGGCGAGGGCTGGGTGGCCGCGCACCACCCGCTGCTTGCCGTGCTCTGGCCGCTGGCCCTGGTCGCCGTGTTCGTGCCGCTGTCGCTGCGCCGCTACCGCGCGCTGGGCGGCTGAACCCCGCCGGCGGGGGCGGCCCCACCGCCCCCGCCGGCGAGGACGACCAACTGTCGGGTGGCCCGGGTCATCGCGACGTAGCGGTCCACCGCCCCGGAGATCCCGTCGCCGAACGCCTCCGGTTCGACCAGCACCACCAGGTCGAACTCCAGCCCTTTGGCCAGCTCCGGGGTCAACGACCGGACCCGGGCCGACGCCGGGAACGTGGGCTCGCCGATGACGCACGCGACCCCCTCGGCGTGCTCGGCGAGCCAGCTCCGCACCACCTCGTGCAGCTCCGCGCGGGCGCCGTGGCGCACCGGCAGGTCCCCGGTGCGGATGGACGTCGGCACGTTGGCGTCCGGCAGCACCGCCCGGATGACCGGCTCGGCCTCCGCCATCACCTGCGCCGGCGTGCGGTAGTTGACGGTCAGCGAGGCCAGCTCGATCCGGTCGAACCCGACCCGCTCCAGGCGCTGCCGCCACGACTCGGTGAACCCGTGCCGGGCCTGCGCCCGGTCGCCGACCACGGTGAAGCTGCGCGACGGGCAGCGCAGCAGCAGCATCTGCCACTCGGCGTCGGTCAGCTCCTGCGCCTCGTCCACCACCACGTGCGCGAACGGCCCGGCCAGCAGGTCCGCCTCGGCGACCGCCAGCACGCTTTCGTCGATCAGGCTGGTGCGCATGTCCTCGCCGTACAGCATGGTCATCAGCCCCTCGCCGTCGTCGTAGGCGTGCGACGCGATCAGCGCGTCCACGACGGTGTCCATCCGCTCCCGCTGCGCGGCGAGGGCCGCCGCGTCGCGGCGGCGCCGCCGGGACGCCTCCGGGTCGCCGACCCGCCGGCGCGCCGCGTCCAGCAGCGGCAGGTCGGCCACCGTCCAGGCCCGGGCGTCGGCCCGTCGCAGCGTACGAATCTCGTCGACGCTCAGCCACGGGGCGCACCGGCGCAGATAGGCCGGCACGGACCACAGGTCCGCGACCACGTCGGCCGGGTCGAGCAGCGGCCACGCCCGACCGAACGCGCCCACCAGCTCGCGGTTGCCCGCCAGCGACCGGCGCACCGCGTGCTCCGGCTCATCGCCGTCGTAGCGTTCCAGCAGGATGGTGAGCAGCTCCTCCCAGACGTCGTCGCGGGCCTCGTTGTGCGCGGCGCCGGGGCCGGCCGCCGCGAACGCCTCCGCCCAGTCGCCGGCGGTCAGCCGCAGGTCGGCGTCCTCCACCGCGATCGTCATCGCCGCCGCGGGCGGCTCCTCGTAGAACCGCACCGCCGCCTCGACCGCGCCGACCAGCCCGGCGGACGCCTTCAGCCGGGCCACCTCCGGGTCCGTCTCGGCCGTCGCCGCCGCCCCCTCGGGTACCAGGTCACGCAGCGTGCAGATCTGCACCTCCTCCTCGCCGAGGCTGGGCAGGACGTCGGAGACATAGCTCAGGTAGGGCTGGTGCGGGCCGACGAACAGCACCCCGCCCCGGCGCTCGCCCAGACGCGGGTCGGCGTGCAGCAGGTACGCGGTGCGGTGCAGCGCGACGACCGTCTTGCCGGTGCCCGGCCCGCCGTCGACCACCAGCACGCCCCGGGAGCCGGCCCGGATGATGGCGTCCTGGTCGGCCTGGATGGTGCCGAGCACGTCGCGCATCCGGGCCGACCGGGTGCCGCCGAGGCTGGCGACGAACGCGGACTGGTCGTCGAGGGCGGCGTGCCCGACGAGCCCGTCGGCGGTGAACACCTCGTCCCAGTAGTCGGTGATCCGGCCACCGGTCCAGCGGTAGCGGCGGCGGCTCGTCAGGCCCATCGGGTTGGCGTGGGTGGCGCCGAAGAACGGCTCGGCGGCGGGGGAGCGCCAGTCCAGCAGCAGCCGTCCGCCCGCGCCGTCGGTGAGACCGAGCCGCCCCACGTACACCGGCTCGGCGCCGTCCGCGCCGACCATCCGACCGAGACACAGGTCCAGGCCGTAACGGCGCAGGGTACGCAGCCGTGCGCTCAACCGGCGTACCTCCTGGTCCCGGTCGACGGCCTGCCGGCCCCTGCCGCCGGCGGCCCGGCGCTCGGCGTCGAGCCGGTCGGACAGCTCGGCGATCGACCGCCGCAGGCTCTCCGCGATGACCGCGAAGTGCCGCTCGTCCTCGGCGATCAGGTTCGGATCGGTTTTCGCCGTGAGGCGCTCGGGGAGATCGAAGACGCTGGTGGTGGACGGATTCACGTGCTCGGCTCCGATCTGCGGACAGGCGTGGGCCTCCGCTCTTCGCGGCTCTTTTCCGGTGCGAGGAATGGGCTTCGGCCGGCAATTCTGCGTCACCACCCGGGGCTTGCCGCAAGACCGGGGGTGCGCTATATGTTGGTAGTGGCGGGAGAACCCGCCATTCTTCTTGCGCTCGTCCCGTCAACCGCGTGTGGATTTCCGCGGCCGGTAGGATGACGGCACCATGTCGACCGACCGCAGGCGCAAGGCCGACCCCGCCCGCAGCCTGGCCATCCTCTGGCGCACCCGGGAGCCGGCGAGCCGTGGCGCCGGGCCCGGCCTGAGCGTCGACCGGATCGTGCGGACGGCCGTCGAGATCGCCGACGCCGAGGGCATCGACGCGCTCACCATGCGCCGGGTCAGCGAGGCGCTCGGGGTCGGCACCATGTCCGTCTACACCTACGTGCCGGGCAAGGCCGAGCTGCTCGACGTCATGGTCGACGCCGTCCTCGGCGACCTGCCCCGCCCGGCCGACGTGCCGGGCGGCTGGCGCGGGCGGCTGGAACGCATCGCCCGGGACAACCTGGCGCTCTACCGGGCCCACCCGTGGCTGCTGCGCGCCGAGACCACCCGGCCGGTGCTCGGCCCCAACGTGCTCGCCAAGTACGACCACGAGCTGCACGCCGTGGCCGACATCGGGCTCGACGACGTGGAGATGGACGCCGTGCTCACCCTCGTGCTCGGGCACGCCAAGAGCGCGGCCCGCGCCGCCCTCGACGTGGTCGAGCTGGAGCGGGAGACCGGGATGACCGACGACCAGTGGTGGCAGACGCACGCCCCCTGGCTGGAGAAGTTCATGACCACCGGCAGCTACCCGTTGGCCGCCCGGGTCGGCACCGCCGCCGGCATGGCGCACGGCGCGGCGTACGGACCGGACCACGCGTTCGAGTTCGGCCTCCAGCGGGTGCTCGACGGCATCTCGGTGGTGGTCGCCGAGCGCGCGGCGGGCGGCTGACGCGCCGCTATGGTGATCGCATGATCACCTGCGTGGTGCACTACACCATCGATCCCGGGCAGATCGAGGCGTTCGAACGTTTCGCCCGCGCCTGGATGCGGCTGGTGCGGCGGCGCGGCGGCGTGCACCACGGCTACTTCCTGCCGGCCGAGGGCGCCAGCGACCGGGCCGAGGCGCTGTTCACAGGGGGTGGGGGGTGGGCGGCGGCGGTGTAGCGGCGGGCCAGGTGGGCGAAGGCGGCACGCAGCTCGGGCGGGCCGACCACCTCGATGTCGGCGTCGTAGCGGCCGAGTACGGCGGCCAGGCCCGGCCAGGACCAGGCGCCCAGCACCAGCCGGCAGCGATCCGGGCCGAGTTCCTCGACGACGCCGTCGCGGGTCCACGTGGAGACCGTCCGGGCGGGCAGGTCGAGGATCACCTCGCCCCGGCACGGCCAGTCGCCGGGGCCGGTCGCGCCGGTGAACCGGCCGGCGACGAACGCGGCCACGTCCCCGCCGGGCAGCTCGCGGGGGGTGAACCGAGGGCCGGTGGGCGTACGCGGGGTGATCCGGTCGACGCGGAACGTGCGCCAGTCGGCGCGGTCCAGGTCCCACGCCACCAGGTACCAGCGCCCGCCCCAGGTGACCAGGTGGTGCGGCTGCACCCGCCGTGGCGGCGGCATCCCGTCGGCCGGGGCGGCGGTCGGCGCCGACGGATAGTCGAAGCGCAGTTCCTCGCGGGCGTGCACGGCGGCGCTGAGCGTCATCAGCAGGGCGGGCTCGACGCGGGGTTTCGTGGCGGCGCCGGCCCGTTGCACGGCGACGACCCGCAGGGCGTCGACGCGGTGGCGCAGCCGTGCCGGCATCACCTGCCGCACCGTGGTCAGCGCCCGCGCGGCGGCCTCCTCGATGCCGGTGACGGTGGTGGCGGCGGTCTGCAACGCCACCGTGAGCGCGACGGCCTGCTCGTCGTCGAAGAGCAGCGGCGGCAGCGCCGAGCCGGCGCCCAACCGGTAGCCCCCGTCCGGGCCCTTGGCGCTCGCGATCGGGTAGCCCAGCTCGCGCAGCCGGTCGACGTCGCGGCGCACGGTGCGCGGGCTGACCCCGAGCCGGTCGGCCAGCACCGCGCCCGGCCAGTCGCGGCGGGCCTGCAACAGGGACAGCAGGGAGAGCAGTCGCGCGGAGGTGGTCGGCATGGCACGCATTCTGCCGGCAGAAGCGGACACAACCTGACCGCTACGGCTGCGAGCGTGTGCCCGTACCCGAAAATGGACCGGAAGGAACCGATGACCATGACCGTCCCCACCGCCGCCACCCTCACCCGCGACGAGCGCGCCGACCTGCTCGCGGCGCTCGCCGGCGCCCGGGCCGCGCTGACCGCCACGGTGCGCGACCTCACCGACGCCCAGGCCGGCGAGCGGCCCACCGCCAGCGCGCTCTGCCTGGGCGGCGTGCTCAAGCACGTGGCGTCCGGCGAGGAGTCCTGGCTGCGGTTCGTGGTCGAGGGCCCGGCGGTGATGACGTTCACGCTGCCCGACGGGGTCACCTGGGCCGACATCATGGCCGGCACGGCGCGCGAGCTGCCACCGTGGTTGATCGACCGGGAGCGGACCTTCCAGATGCTGCCCGAGGACACGCTGCCCGCCATCCTCGACCGGTACGCCCGGGTGGCCGCCCGTACCGAGGAGATCGTGGCCGCCGTCGACGACCTGTCGGCGGCGCAGCCGGTGCCGGAGGCGCCCTGGAACGAACCCGGCACGGTGCTGAGCGTCCGCGCGGTGCTGATGCACGTCATCGCCGAGACCCGCCAGCACACCGGCCACGCGGAGATCCTGCGCGAGACGCTCGACCGGCGGACCACCACCTGACCCGGCCGGCGCCGGCGCACGGGACGGACCACCCGACGCCCACCGCGACGTCCGTGCCGTCGGTGGGTGTCGGCGTCTCCTCAGGTTGCGCGCGAGCGTGTCGCCCGGCCCATCCGGGTCACCGCCTCGGTCAGCACGGCGGGCGAGGTGGCGAAGTTGAGGCGCACGAACCCGGCGCCGCCCGCGCCGAAGACGTGCCCGGAGCTGAGCGCCACCCGGGCGTCGTCGAGGAACATCCGCGCCGGGCCGGCCAGGTCGCTGGCCACCCCCGGCCCGTCACCGGCCGACTCGGTGGGCACGCCGAGGCGGGTGCAGTCCAGCCAGGCGAGGTACGTCCCCTCGGGCCGGCGCCAGGAGACCTCGGGCAGGTGCTCGGCGAGCAGCGTCGCGAGCAACGCGCGGTTGTCGTCGAGGCCGTCGAGCAGCAGGTCCAGCCAGGGCCCCCCGTCGCGGAACGCGGCGGTGTGCGCGAGCACCCCGAGGTGGCTGGGGCCGTGGCTGACCTCCTCCGGCATCCGGGCCAGGTCGGCGGCGGCCGCCGGCCCGGCGACCGCCAGCGCCGCCTTCAGACCGGCGAGGTTCCACGCCTTCGACGCCGACAGCAGGGCGAACGCGTCCTCGGCGCCGGGAACCGTCAGATACGGGGTGAACCGCGCGCCGGCCAGCGCCAGCGGGGCGTGGATCTCGTCGGCGACCACCCGTACGCCGTGCCGCGCGGCCAACTCGGCGACGGCCGCCAGCTCGTCCGCGCGGTGCACCACTCCGGTCGGGTTGTGCGGGTTGCAGAGCAGGAACGCGGGCCGGTCGCCGACCGTGCGCGCCCGGCGGAACGCCTCGTCCAGCGCGGCGAGGTCCAGCCGCAGGTCCGGCCCGAGCGGGGCTTCGACCACCCGCCGGTCGGCGTGCGTGACGAACGCGTAGAACGGCGGGTAGACGGGAGGACAGACCACCACCGCGTCCCCCGGGCCGGTGACCAGCCGCAGCACCTCGACCACGCCCAACATCACGTCGGGCACCAGCGTGCTGCGCCCGACCGGGAAGTCGGCCCAGCCCCAGCGCCCCGCGGCGAACCCGCCGAGCGCCTCCGCGTACGCCGTCCCGAACGCGTAGCCGGTGTCGCCCAGGTCGACCGCGCGGCGCAGCGCGTCAGCCACCGGCGGCGCCAGCGGCACGTCCTGCTCGGCCACCCACAGCGGCAGCACGTCCGGCGGGTGCAGCCGCCACTTGACGCTGGTGCGCCGGCGGAGCTGGTCGAGCGTGAGCCGGGTGAGCGGATTGCGATCGTCGGCGGAAACGCTCATGGGGTCCACCCTAGGTGGACCTAGGATCGCCCGGTGGCCCACCCGAGCTACCCGCTGCGCACGCCCCGGCTGCTCCTGCGGCCGGTCACCCCCGACGACCTCGACGACGTGCACGCCTGGCAACGCCGCCCCGACGTGGTCCGCTGGATGCTCGGCGCCGAGCCGCGTACCCGGGAACAGTCCCGGGCGTCGGTGGCCGCGATGGCCGGCGAGACCTCGCTGCGCGCGGAGGGCGACTGCCTGACGCTGGCCGTGGTGGCCGGGGCCCGGGTGATCGGCGCGGTCGAGCTGGTCTGGCGCAGCCGGGCCGACCGCACCGCCGAACTCGGTTACGTGTTCCACAGCGAGCACGGCGGCCGTGGCCTGGCCACCGAGGCGGCCACGGCGGTGCTGGACTGGGGGTTCGGGGAGTTCGGGCTGCACCGGGTGACGGTCCGGTGCCACGCCGGCAACGAGGCGTCCGCGCGGCTGGCGACCCGGCTCGGCATGCGGCGGGAGGCCCGGCACGTACGCAGCTACCGGTTCCGCGGCGAGTGGGCCGACCAACTCGTCTTCGCCGTCCTGGCCGAGGAGTGGCGGTCCCGCCGCGACGCGGCGCCGGGGTGAGCGGGCGCGGTCCGACGCGTCCGGCGGCGCGCGACGTGTGCGAGCCGGCCGCCGTCAGCCGGCGACGACCGGGTCGCCGACCCGGATCTCGCCGGTGGTCACCGGGATCAGCCGGACGCCGAACCACGTCTTCCCGTCCTGCCGCCGGTGTCGCGCCAACGTGCGGATCGGCTCCTTGCCGCGGGTGAGCGTCACCGGGTCGATCAGCGTGAGGGCGCAGCGGTCGCAACGTTCGGCGACCCGGAAGCCGACCGCGCCGATCCGCACCCGGCCCCAGCCGTCCTCGGCGAACGGCTCGACCGGCCCGTCGAGCACCACGGTGGGGCGGAACCGCGCCATCGGCAGCGGGTCCGGCGCCGGCTCGCCCCGCTCCAGCGCGCCCTCGACGATCCAGTCGCGCAGTCGGCGCAGCGACGGCAGCGTGGCGACCAGCAGCGGGCCGGCGTCGGAGAGGTTCAGCGGGTCGCCGGGTCGCCCGCCGTGCGCGGCCGAGACCGGCCGGCGTCGCGGGTCGTCCAGCCAGCCCAGCCGCACCCGCTGGCCCAGCCGGTCGGAGAGCCAGTCGTGCGCCTCGACGGCGGCCAGCCGCAGGGTGTCCAGCCGGGACAGGGTGGTGGTCGCCGGCGGCCCGTCCACCGGCTCGGCGACCGTCAACGACGCGCCGGCGGAGTCGCGGAGGGTGATCGACCCGGGGCCGGGCGCCGCGGTCAGGCCGAGCATCCGGGGCTCGTCGCGGGCGGTCAGCACGTCGCCGTCGGGTCGCAGGAGCAGCCAGCGCCGGTCGTGGCGCACCCCCCACGGCTCGACCGTGACCCGGTCGACGTCCACCCCGGAGAGGGACTTCACCGGGTGGACGTGCGTCGAGACGAGCCGCACGGTCAGCCGACCTTCGGGGTGGCCCGGTCGATGATCGCGGCCAGGTCGACCCCGCCGGGCAGCGTGCCGTACGCCTGGCCGTGGTCGCCGCCCAGACGGGAGGCGCAGAACGCGTCGGCGACGGCGGGATGGCCGTGGCGCACCAGCAGCGCGCCCTGCAGCACAAGCGCGAGACGCTCCACCACGCGCCGGGCCCGCAACTCCAGGTCGGTGTGGTCGGCCAGCTCGTCGCGCACCCGCCGGACCGCGGCGTCGAGACGTGGGTCCGCGCCGGCCGCGGCGGCCACCTCCGCCTCGTACGCGGCCAGCACCTGCGGCTCGCGGGTGAGCGCGCGCAGCACGTCCAGCGCGGCGACGTTGCCGGAGCCCTCCCAGATCGAGTTCAACGGCGACTCGCGGAACAGCCGTGGCATACCGGACTCCTCGACGTAGCCGTTGCCGCCCAGGCACTCCAGGGCCTCGGCGGCGTGCCCCGGCCAACGCTTGCAGACCCAGTACTTGCCGACGGCCAGCGCGAGGCGCTTGAACGCGGTCTCGCCGGCGTCACCGCGCGCCGACCGGTCGGTCGCGCCGGCCAGCCGCATCATCAGCACGGTGGCAGCCTCGGACTCCACCGCCAGGTCGGCCAGCACGTTGCGCATCAGCGGCTGGTCGGCCAGGTAGCGGCCGAACGCCGCCCGGTGGGTGGTGTGGTGCACGGCCGTGGTGACGCCCTGACGCATGCCGGCCGCCGCGCCGATCACGCAGTCCAGCCGGGTCAGGTTGACCATGTCGATGATGGTGCGGACGCCCCGGCCCTCGTCGCCGACGCGCCACGCCACCGCGTGCTCGTACTCGACCTCGGCGGAGGCGTTGGAGCGGTTGCCGAGCTTGTCCTTGAGCCGCATCAGCCGCATCGGGTTGCGGGCGCCGTCGGGCAGGACGCGGGGGACCAGGAAGCAGGTGAGGCCGCCCGGCGCCTGGGCGAGGGTGAGGAACAGGTCGCACATCGGCGCCGAGGTGAACCACTTGTGCCCGACCAGCCGGTAGCTGCCGTCGGGGTCGGGCCGGGCGGTGGTGGTGTTGGCGCGTACGTCCGAGCCGCCCTGCTTCTCGGTCATCGACATGCCGGCCAGCAGGCCGCGCTTGCCGGTCGGCGGGCGCAGCCCGAAGTCGTACTCGGTGCTGGTGAGCAGCGGCTCGTAGCGCGCGGCCAGCTCCGGGTCGTGCCGCAGCGCGGGCACCGCCGCGTAGGTCATCGAGATCGGGCAGCCGTGGCCGGCGTCGGGCCGCCAGACGTAGAAGCCGGCGGCGCGGGCCACGTGCGCGCCCGGGCGGTCGTCGGCCCACGGCGCGGCGTGCAGGCCGTGCCCGACCGCGGTGCGCATCAGCTCGTGCCAGGACGGGTGGAACTCCACCTCGTCGACGCGGTGGCCGAACCGGTCGTGGGTGCGCAGCACCGGCGGGTGCTCGTTGGCCAGCCGGCCGTGCTCGGCGGCCGACTCGCCGCCGGCCAGCCGGCCCAGGTCGTGCAGCCCGGCGGCGGCCCAGCCGGCGCCCTCGCGGGACAGACCGTCGAGCAGCGCCGCGTCGTCGGCGGTGTCGTGGCCGACCAGCGGGGGAACCTGGTTGACGACCTCGTGTGTGGTCACGGCGGCACTCCCTGCGCGCGGTGGCGGAAGGTGGATTGAACCACCGTTCAGTCCCGGCCGGCAACCGCCCCGCGACCAGTCAATTTGGCTGGATTCGTTTGACATCATCCCGTCGCGACCGGCCCGCCGGAGCGGATCTACCGGCGGCCGGCTCACCCCTACACGGCGGCGTTGCTGTCGGCGGTGCCGGTGGCCGATCCTCGGGTCGAGCGGGCACGCCGCCGCACGGTGCTCTCCGGCGACATCCCCAGCCTGGTGGACCCGCCCAGCGGCTGCCGGTTCCGGACCCGCTGCCCGCAGGCCCGCGCCGAGTGCGCCGAGACCGATCCGGCGCTGGCCGAGGTCGGCCCCGACCACCACGCCGCCTGCCTGTTCCCGCTCGACGTCGAGGCCGCCGTTCCGGCGTAGGATCGACGCCGATGACGTTCACCACCCGCCCGACGCTGCGCGGCACGTTCGGCATGGTCTCCTCGACGCACTGGTTGGCGAGTCAGTCCGCGATGGGCGTGCTGGAGCGGGGCGGCAACGCCTTCGACGCCGCGGTCGCCGCCGGGTTCGTGCTGCACGTGGTCGAGCCGCACCTCAACGGCCCCGCCGGCGAGGTGCCGGCGATCGTGGCCACGGCGGGTGATCCCACCCCGCGGGTGCTCTGCGGTCAGGGGCCGGCCCCGGCCGGCGCCACGATCGCGCACTTCCGTTCGCTCGGCCTGGACCTGGTGCCCGGCTCCGGGCCGCTGGCCGCGGTGGTGCCCGGCGCGGTGGACGCCTGGCTGCTCCTGCTGCGCGATCACGGCACCCGGTCCCTCGGCGAGGTGCTGGAGCCGGCGATCGGCTACGCCGCCGCCGGACACCCGCTGGTCGGCGCCGCCGGGGAGACCATCGACCGGGTCCGGTCGCTGTTCGTCGAGCACTGGCCGACCTCCGCCCAACTCTGGCTGCGCCACGGTCGCCCGCCCGCGCCGGGGGAGATGGTCACCAACCCGGCGTACGCGCGGACGCTGCGCCGCCTCGTCGACGCCGGTCGGGCGGCCGGGTCGGATCGGGTGGCGCAGATCGAGGCGGCCCGGCGTGCCTGGCGCGAGGGGTTCGTCGCCGAGGCGGTCGATCGGTTCAGCCGCCGCCCGTTCCGGGACTCGAGCGGCCGCCCGCACGCCGGCCTGCTCACCGGCGCCGACCTGGCCGGCTGGTCCGCCGGCTGGGAGGAGCCGGCCACGCTCGACTGGCGCGGGCACACGGTGGCGAAGACCGGTTTCTGGGGCCAGGGCCCGGTGCTGCTGCAGACGCTGGCGACCCTCGACGCGCTCGACGATGCCCGGGTGCTCGATCCGTCCTCGGTGGACGGGATCCACGCCCAGGCCGAGGCGCTCAAGCTGGCCTTCGCCGACCGGGAGGCGTGGTACGGCGACACCGACGTCCCGGGCGACGCGTTGCTGTCGCCGGCGTACGCGCGGTCGCGGGCCGCGTTGGTCGGCGACCACGCGTCGACCGAGCTGCGCCCGGGCCGCCCGGCGGGTGCGCCGCCCCGGCTCCCGGCGCACCTGCACGCGCACGCCGGCCGGCGGGCCGGCCCGCAGGATCCCACCACCGGCGAGCCGACGGTGCGGGCCGACGGGGTGACCCGCGGCGACACCTGCCACGTCGACGTGGTCGACCGGTGGGGCAACATCATCTCCGCCACGCCGAGCGGGGGCTGGCTGCAGAGTTCGCCGGCCATCCCGGAGCTGGGCTTCCCGCTGGGCAGCCGGTTGCAGATGTGCTGGCTGGAGGAGGGGCTGGCCTCGTCGCTGCGGCCGGGTCGTCGGCCGCGTACCACGTTGAGTCCGACGCTGGTGCTGCGTGACGGTGAGCCGGTGCTGGCCTGCGGCACGCCCGGTGGCGACCAGCAGGACCAGTGGCAGCTGCTGTTCCTGCTGCGCCACCTGGCCGGCGGGCAGGAGTTGCAGGCGGCGATCGACGCGCCGGCCTGGCACACCACCAGCCTGCCGGCGTCGTTCTACCCGCGCGAGGTCGAGCCGGGCGTGCTGGTGGTGGAGGACCGCGTGGACCCGCAGGTGCTGGCCGGGCTGCGCGCGCGGGGCCACACCGTCCGCCTCGCCGACCCGTGGAGCCTGGGCCGCCTCTGCGCGGTCACCCGCGACCCGCGCACCGGCGTCCTCTCCGCCGCCGCGAACCCCCGGGGCGCCCAGGGCTACGCCACCGGCCGCTGACCCCGGTCCGCCCCGGCGATCTTGGAGTTGCGGCACCTCGGATGCCCCGGATGTCCACTTCGTCAACGACCACAACTCCATGATCGACGGATCGGGGCGGGGCGGTTACGATCTCGCGGTCGGTTCACGGGGAGGAGAGTGTCGTGGGGTTGTTTCGACGGCTTCGGGGGCTGGCGCAGGAACCGGTGGGCGGGCCGGTGCTGGATCCGGCGTTCGGGGATCCGGTGGCGCGGGCACTTGTCGACGCGCTTGAGGCGCGGGACTGGCGGGCCGCCCGCGACGTGCTGACCCCGGTCACCGACCCGGACGACCGCGCGTACCTGATGGAGGCCGCCGGCCGGGTCGGCGGCGTGCAGGACTGGATCGGCGAGTGGGTCTCCGCCGAGCCGGACTCGACGCTGCCGGTGCTGGTGCGCGGCTGCCACGCGGTCTACTGGGCGTGGGAGGCGCGCGGCGGCAGGCGCGCCGAACACACCGGCCAGGACCAGTTCCGGGAGTTCCGCAAGCGGCTGCTGCTGGCGGAGAACCTGCTCGACGAGGTGGTGGCCCGGGACCCGGACGACGTGACCGCCCGGACCTGGCTGGTGGTCACCTCCCGGGGCCGGCAGGTCGACCCGGACGAGGCGGCGGCCCGCTTCGACGCGGTGGTCACGCGGCACCCCGGCCACCAGGTGGCGCACGAGCACCGGTTGCAGTACCTCTGCCCGAAGTGGTTCGGCACCGAGGAGGCCATGTTCTCCCACGCCCGGCAGGCGACCGCGGCCGCGCCGGCGGGCAGCATGTTGCCGGCGCTGATCGCCGCCGCGCACCTCGAGAAGTGGCTGGAGCTGCCGGCCGGGGAGGACGACGCGTACATGCGGTCGGACGAGGTCGGCGCCGAGCTGCTGGCCGCCGCCGACCGGTCGATCCTGCACCCGACGTTCCGGCCCGGTGCCGGCCTGGCGCCCCGGGCCGGCCTGTTCGCGCTCGCCCTGGAGCTGGCGCACGAGTTCGAGGCCGCCGCCCGGGTCTTCGACCTGCTCGGCGACCGGGTCAGCGAATGGCCCTGGGCGTACGTGGGCGAGCCGGTCGCGGCGTTCGTCCGGTCCCGGGACTGGGTGCGCGAGCACGTGTCCTGACCGGCCGGATCATCGCCGGTCGGCGACCGTGACCCGGCCGTGGCGCAGCGACCGGGCGTGGCGGATCGGCGTGCCCAGCCGCCCGGCGGTGTCGAGCAGGTGCTCGTCGTGGCCGACGGTGAAGCCGTGCCGGGCGAGCAGCCCGGCCATCGCCGCCGGACGCCATGTCGAGCGCCACGGCTCGTCCGCCCAGACGCTCGACCGGCCGGCGCCGGCGCTCAGCAGCCGGGCCGCCACCCGGCCGAGCACGGTGGTCACCGCCGGCGTCTGATAGTTGACCACCAGGCGGCTGCCCGCTGCCGAGCACGCCGCGACCGCGGCCACCGTGGCCGCCACCTGCGTCCTGGTCAGGTACGGCACGACGCCTTCCCAGATCCAGGTGCTCGGCACGTCGGCGCGGTGTCCGGCGCCGGCCAGCGCCTCGCCCAGCCGGTCCCGGCGGAAGTCCACCGGGACGTAGTGGGGCGGCGGCCCGAACAGGGCGCCGGCCCGCTCGCGCTTGTCCTGCTGGCTCGCCGGGTGGTCGACCTCGAAGACGGCCGCCCCGGCGAGCTCCGGCATCCGCCACGCGCGGCCGTCCAGCCCGGCGCCGAGGATCACCACCTGCGGGTGGGACCGGTCCCGGACGGCGTCGTCGACGGCGACCGTGCGGGGCGCCACCACCTCGGCGCTGGCGCGTACCGTCTCGTAGTCGACCCTGGGTCGCCACCCCTGCGGCGCGACGCCGGCGCGGACCTGGTCCACGGCGGCGCGCTCGTCCGGGCGCAGCAGCGGCGCGGCGGTGGGGTCGGCGAAGCGGCCGGGGGCGAGCCGCCCGTCGGCGGCGGCGCGGCCCTGGCACACCAGCACCGCGGTCCGGCTCGCCCGCGTCATGCCCGCGCCCTCCGTGCTCAGCCGTCGATCCGGGTGATGTTGCGGATCTTGTTGGCGGCGTCCAGCGCCGCCACCTTGTACGCCTCGGCCAGCGTCGGGTAGTTGAACACCGCGTCGAGCAGGTAGTCGACCGTGCCGCCGCAGCCCATCACGGCCTGCCCGATGTGGATGATCTCGGTGGCTCCGGTGCCGAAGACGTGCACCCCGAGCAGGCGTCCGTCCTCCGGCGAGACGAGCAGCTTCAACATGCCGTACGAGTCGCCGACGATCTGCCCCCGGGCCAGTTCGCGGTAGCGGGCGATGCCCACCTCGAACGGGGTGGAGCTCTCGGTCAGCTCGTCCTCGGTCTTCCCGACGAAGCTGATCTCCGGGATGGTGTAGATGCCGATCGGTTGCAGGTCCGGCAGGGCGCGGGCCGGTTCGCCGCAGGCGTGCTGCGCGGCGAGGCGGCCCTGTTCCATCGAGGTGGAGGCCAGCGCCGGGAAGCCGATCACGTCGCCGACGGCGTAGATGTTGTCGACCGAGGTGCGGTAGTTGGCGTCGACCTGGATCCGGCCGCGGTGGTCAGCGGTGAGGCCGGCCGCCTCCAGCGCGAGGTCGTCGGTCTGGCCCTGCCGGCCGGCGGAGTACATCACCGTGTCGGCGACGATCTTCTTGCCGCTGCGCAGCACGCAGAGCGCGGCGGTGCGGTGCTTCTCCACGGCGGCCACCTCCTCGCCGAAGCGGAAGGTGACCGACAGGTCCCGCAGGTGGTACTTGAGGGACTCGACGATCTCCTCGTCGCAGAAGTCGAGCATCCGCTCGCGGCGTTCGACCACGGTCACCTTGGTGCCGAGCCCGGCGAACATCGACGCGTACTCCATGCCGATCACGCCGGCGCCGACCACCACCATGCTGCGCGGCACGGCCTGCAGGTTGATCACGCCGTCGGAGTCGACGATGGTCCGGTCGTCGAAGTCGACGCTGTCCGGGCGGGCCGGCCGGGTGCCGGCGGCGATGACCGCCTTGTCGAAGGTGACCCGGTCCTCCCGACCGGAGCCGGCGTCGACCCAGACCGCGTGCGGGTCGGCGAACCGTCCGGTGCCGGTGATCATCGCGATCCGGTTGCGGGCCAGCTGGTTGCGGATGACGTCGGTCTGCCGGGTGATCACGTGCTGGGTGCGGGCGGCCAGGTCGGCGACCGTGATGTCCTCCTTGACCCGGTAGCTGCTGCCGTAGAGGTCACGCTGGCTCAGCCCGGTCAGGTAGAGGACGGCCTCGCGCAGCGTCTTGGACGGCACGGTGCCGGTGTTGATGCACACCCCGCCGAGCATGTCGCGGCGGTCGACGATGGCCACCCGCCGCCCCAGTTTGGCCGCGGCGACGGCCGCCTTCTGTCCACTCGGTCCGGATCCCAGCACCAGCAGGTCGTAGTCATACACGAGGGCCAGCGTGTCAGGGTGTGCGACTCGACGCCAGCCGTGGGGTCCCGCGCGATGGGCGGGACCCCACGGTGTCAGCGGCCCTGCAGCGCGCGGACGTTGTCGCCGAACGTCCAGCCCTTCGACCCGTCCCAGTTGATCGACCAGGTCATCAGCCCCTTGATGCCCGGGACGGCGTTGTGGGCCTGGCTCACCAGCGACGGGCTCAGGTAGCCGCCGCCCGCGCCGGGCTGCGCCGGCAGGCCGGGGACCTGCTTGTCGTAGGGGACGCGGATCGTGGTGCCCTGGACGGTGAGCCCGTTGTTCAGGCACTGCGTCTGCACGGTGAAGCCCTGCACCGTGCCCGCCGGGTACGAGTCGCCGGCGCAGCCGTACATCGAGCCGTTGTAGTACTGCATGTTCAGCCACCAGAGCCGGCCGTTGTCCGCGTACTTCTTGACGATCGGCAGGTACGCGCCCCAGATCGAGCCGTAGGTGACGCTGCCGCCGGTGACGTACGCGGTCTCCGGCGCCATGGTGAGCCCGAAGCCGGCGGGCATCTGGGCCAGCACCCCGTCGATGATCCGGATCAGGTTGGCCTGCGAGGGCGAGAGCTGGGTGATGTTCCCGCTGCCGGTCAGCCCGGTCTCGATGTCGATGTCGATGCCGTCGAAGTTGTGCCGCTTGAGGATCGGCACGACGGTGGCGACGAACCGGTCGGCGACGGCGGCGGAGCTGAGGTCGATGCCGGCGGCGGCGCCGCCGATGGAGAGCAGCACGGTCAGCCCGGCGGCCTTGGCCTGGCACACCTGCGCCGGGGTGGGCACCCTGACGCCGGCGTCCATGCCGTCCTCCCAGAGCACGGTGCCGTCGGCGCGGATGACCGGGAACGCGGCGGTGACCACGTTGTAGCCGTGCCCGGTGATCCGGGAGTCGGTGATCGGGATCCAGCCGAGCCCGGGGTGCACGCCGTTGGCCGCGCCGTCCCAGTTCTCCCAGTAGCCCTGGAGGACCTTGCCGGCAGGCCGGGACCTCAACGAGCAGGTGTCGCCGCCGGGCGTGGTCGGGCTGGACGTCGCGGTCGGGGTGGGCGTCGCAGTGCGGGTGGGGGAGGGGGACGCGGTGGGCGAGGGTGGCCGGGTGGTCGGGCTCGGTGACGGCGTGCCGCCGTCGCAGGCGCCGAGGTCGGTCCAGAGCGCCGGCACGGCGGCCGGTGTCCACCCCGCGCCGGCCGGCGGGGTGTGCGTCACCAGCGCCCGGTAGAGCCGGCCGGCGTAGCTGGCCCGGCTGCCGGCGGTCCAGGTGACGCCCTCGGCCCAGGCCGGCGCGTCGCAGGCCACCAGCGCGGTCCGGGCGGTCGCCCCGCCGCTGGCCGCCGGTAGGACCACGGCGGCGGCGAGCAGCGCGACGCCGCCGAGCAGGGCGGTCATCGAACGTCCGAGTCGCATGTCATACCTCCTCGTCGATGCGCCGGAGGTTATCAGTTAACTTTGTTAAATGTAAATGTCCAGTAGCCTGTCAGCACTTCGTTCAGGACGTGAAATGCGGGAAGGACGGCGGCGGACGTGGACGCCAGACGCACCACGGTGCGGGACATGCGCCGGGCCAACCGGTCGGTCCTGCTCACCCGGATCTGGCTGGACGGGCCGCTCAGTCGGCACGAGCTCGGCCAGTCCACCGCGCTGAGCCTGGCCAGCGTGAGCAACCTGGTCGGCGAGATGATCGCCGAAGGTCTGGTCGAGGAGGCCGGCTCGGTCGAGTCCGACGGCGGCCGGCCCCGGGTGCTGCTGCGCGTGGCGCCCGGCTACGGCTACCTCGTCGGCGCCGACGTGGGCGAGACCCGGGTCCAGGTCGAGCTGTTCGACCTGAGCATGACCGCGCTGGCCAAGGCGGAATACCCGATCGCCGCCGCCGAGCCCGACCCGGCGCGCGTCGCCGACCACCTCCGGCACGGCCTCGCCGCGGTGACCGAGCAGGCCGCCGTCGACCCGGCCGCGGTGCTCGGCTTCGGCGTCGCCGTCTCCGGCACGGTCGAGCGCACCGCCGACGCCGTGGTGCACGCCCAGACGCTGGGCTGGGACGGCGTGCCGCTCGGCGCGATGCTGCGCGCCGGCACCGACGTCCCGGTGCACGTCGACAACGGCGCCAAGACGCTCGGCCAGGCCGAGATGTGGTTCGGCGCCGGTCGCGGCGTCCGGCACGCGGTCATCGCCCTGGTCGGCTCCGGCGTCGGCGCCTGCGTGGTCGCCGGTGGCGTCGGCTACCGCGGCGCGCACAGCAGTGCCGGCGAGTGGGGCCACACCACCATCGTGTACGGGGGCCGGCGCTGCCGCTGCGGCAACCTCGGCTGCCTCGAGGCGTACGTCGGGGCGGAGGGGGTGCTCGACCGGTTCCGACAGGCCAACCGGGGTCGCCCGGCGGCCGGCGGGGACGAGGAGACCGCCTTCGGCGAGCTGCTGCGCGGGACCAGCCGCACCGCCGCGAAGGTGATCGACGAGACGGTCGGCTACCTGGGCGCCGGGGTGGCGAACCTGGTGAACCTGTTCAACCCGGAACGGGTGGTGCTCGGCGGCTGGGCCGGGCTGGCCCTGGGCGAGCGGCACCTGCCGGCGATCCGCGAGGCCACCGCGCGGCACGCGCTGCGCCAGCCGTACGCCCAGACCTCGATCGAGCTGTGCCGGCTCGGACCGGACGCGGTCGCGATGGGCGCGGCCACCCTGCCGATGACCCGGCTGCTGCGCGACGGCGGCGTGCGGCGCGAACCGGGGCTCCGACCCGCGCCGGCGCGCCGGCCGCGCGGCCGCTGACCGGCCGGGCCGGCGTTCCCGCCGGCCCGGCCGTGACGCTCAGGAGGGCAGCGTCCACTTCTGGTTGGCGCCGCGAATGAGCGAACCGTTGTTCCGGGCTTAGGTCAAGACATGAAAAAAAGGGCGGCCGCCCGGGAGGACTCCCGCGCGGCCGCCCCGGACGGTCGCCTCAGCGCTGCCCGCGCACCCGCCGCACCGTGTCGCGGTACCAGAGCGCGCTGCGCTTCGGGGTACGGCGCTGCGAGTCGTAGTCCACCCGGATGATGCCGAACCGCTTGTCGTAGCCGTACGCCCACTCGAAGTTGTCCAGCAGCGACCAGGCGAAGTAGCCGCGCACGTCCGCGCCCGCCTGCCGGGCCCGGGCCACCGCCCGAAGGTGCTCGGCCAGGTAGGACACCCGGTCGTCGTCGGCCACGAACCCGTCGGCGTCCGCCTCGTCGTCGAACGCCGCCCCGTTCTCAGTGATCACCATGGGCACGCCGGGGTAGTCCCGGTGCAGCCGCACCAGCAGGTCGGTGAAGGACTCCGGCACGATCTCCCAGTCCATCGCGGTGCGCGGCAGGTCCCGGCGGACCACCCGGCGCACCGGCTTGCCGTCGTCGTCGCGCTCGCGGCCCCGCTCGTCCACCCCGGAGTGCAGCTGCCCGAAGTAGTAGTTGACCCCGAGCACGTCGATCGGCGTGGCGATGATTGCCAGGTCGCCGTCCTCGACCGGGATCCGCACCCCCTCGGCGGCCAGGTCGTCCACCACGTCCTGCGGGTACGCGCCGCGCAGCACCGGGTCGAGGTAGAGCCGGTTGCCCAGCCCGTCCGCGGCCCGCGCCGCGTCCCGGTCCGCCGCGCTGTCGGTGGCCGGGTCGGCGGTGGCCAGGTTCACGGTCAGGCCCAGCTCGATCGGCGCCTGCGCCGCCGCGCGCAGCCGCTGCGCGGCCAACCCGTGCCCGAGCAGCAGGTGGTGCGCGGCGGCGATGCCGTCGCCCAGGTTCCGCCGGCCCGGGGCGTGGTCGCCGTACGCGTAGCCGAGCATCGCCGAGCACCACGGCTCGTTCAGCGTGGTCCAGGTGCGTACCCGGTCGCCGAGCGCGGCGAAGACCAGCTCCGCGTAGTCGGCGAAGCGGTACGCGGTGTCCCGGTTCGGCCAGCCGCCCGCGTCCTCCAGCTCCTGCGGCAGGTCCCAGTGGTAGAGCGTCACCCACGGGTCGACGCCCCGACCGAGCAGCTCGTCCACCAGCCGGTCGTAGAAGGCCAGCCCGGCCGCGTTGGCCGGCCCGCGCCCGCCCGGCTGCACCCGCGGCCACGCCACCGAGAACCGGTAGGTGTCCAGCCCCAGGTCGGCGATGAGCGCCACGTCCTGCGGCATCAGGTGGTAGTGGTCGCAGGCCACGTCGCCGTGGTCACCGTTGGCCACCGCCCCCGGGACCCGGCAGAAGGTGTCCCAGATCGACGGGGTACGGCCGTCCTCGGCCACCGCGCCCTCGATCTGGTACGACGACGTCGCCACCCCCCACCGGAAGGTCGGCGGCAGCGTGTCGATCGGGTCGGCCTGATCGACACTCGGGCGGTTGAGGTCGGTGTCCATGGTTCTCCTCGCGGTAGCGGTGGGCTCGGACTTCTCAGCGGGGCAGGGGTGCGACGGCCGGGTGCAGCCAGCACGCGACGGCCCGCGTCGGATCGTCGACGCCGGGCGGGCCCAGCAGCGGGACCCGCTCGTCGCACGGGTCGAACGCCTTCGGGCAGCGCGGGTGGAACGCGCAGCCGGCCGGCATGGCGCGCAGGTCCGGCGGGGAGCCGGGGATGCCGGTCAGCTCGCGGCGCGGCCCGTGCAGCGCCGGGAACGAGTGCAGCAACCCCTCGGTGTACGGGTGCAGTGGTTCCCGGTACAGCCGGGCGGCGGGCGCCTCCTCGACGATCCGGCCGCCGTACATGATGGCGATCCGATCGGAGAACTCCACCAGCAGCGACAGATCGTGGGTGATGAACAGCACCGCGAAGCCCAGCCGTTCGCGCAGCTCGGCGAGCTGGCTGAGGATCTGCCGCTGCATCACCACGTCCAGCGCGGTGGTCGGCTCGTCCATGATGACCAGCTGCGGCTCCAGCGCCAGCGCCATGGCGATCATGACGCGTTGGCGCATGCCGCCGGAGAGCTGGTGCGGGTAGCTGTCCAGCCGGTCGGCGGCGATGCCGACCAGGCGCAGCAGGTCCCGGGCGCGGGCCAGCCGGCCCGCCGCGGTGCTCTTCGGCTCGTGCGCCCTGATCACGTCGAGGAGCTGCGTGGAGACCTTGTGCACCGGGTTGAGGGAGTTCATCGCGCCCTGGAACACGATCGACGTCTCCGCCCAGCGGAACTCGCGCAGCCGGGCCGGGCTGAGCGTCAGCACGTCCACCGGCGGGCCGTCGGCCGGGTGGTAGATCACCTGGCCGCCGCTGACCACGCCGGGCGGGGGCAGCAGCCGGGTCAGCCCGTACGCCAGGGTGGACTTGCCGCTGCCGCTCTCCCCGGCCAGGCCGAGCACCTCGCCGCGGTGCAGCGTCAGGTCGACGTCGCGGACCGCCCGCACCGCGTCCGCGCCGATGCCGTAGTCGACGCACAGCCCACGGATCTCCAGCACCTTGCCGTTCATGGGGTGACGTCCTCTCGGGTGTGCTCCGCCGCCCCCTGCATCGGCACGGTGGCCGCCTTCGGGGCCAGCACCGGGGTGAAGCCGACCCGCATCCGCACGGTGCGGCCGTCGGCGGTGCGGATCCGGGTCCGGCCGCCGGTGCGCAACCGGGGGCTGACGAACTCGTCGATGCCGAAGTTGATCAGCGCGAGCGCGGTGCCGAGCAGCGCGATGGCCAGCCCCGCCGGCACGAACCACCACCACGCGCCCTGCGCGAGCGCCTGCTGGCCCTGGGCCCAGAACAGGATCGTGCCCCAGTTCCAGGAGCTGACCGACGAGATGCCGATGAACGCCAGGGTGATCTCCGACATCACCGCGAAGATGACGGTGCCGACGAAGCCGGAGGCGATGATCGCGGTCAGGTTCGGCAGGATCTCGAACCCGATGATCCGCCAGGTCCGCTCGCCGGTCGCGCGGGCCGCCTCGACGTAGTCGCGGCGGCGCAACGACAGCGTCTGGGCGCGCAGCACCCGGGCGCCCCACGCCCACGAGGTGAGCCCGATGATCAGCGCGACCAGCAGGTCGCCGGCCTGGTCGACGAGCGACGCCACGATGATGATCAGCGGCAGCGCGGGGATCACCAGGAACACGTTGGACAGCGCCGACAGGCTCTCGTCGGCCGCGCCGCCCAGGTAGCCGGCGGTCACGCCGATCAGGACGGACAGGACGGTGGCCAGCACGCCGGCGGTCAGCCCCACCACCATCACACTGCGCGCGCCGACCAGGATCTGGCTGAAGATGTCCTGCCCGAGATGGGTGGTGCCGAACCAGTGCCGGATCGACGGCGCCTGGAGCACGTCGGTGCCGCGTGCGTCCGGGGCGTACGGGGCGATCCACGGCCCGATCACCGCCAGCAGCGCGTACACGCCGAGGAGGACCAGCCCGGTGGCGGCCTTGGCGTTGGCCACGAAGCGGAAGCGGCGTCGCCGCGCCCGGGCCGACGGCTGCGCCATCGCGCCCTGCCCGGGGATGACCTGCTCGATGCTCGACGGGGAGATTGTCATCGGCTCAGCTCTTTCGGGTCCGCGGGTCGAGAAGCAGGTACGCGACGTCGGCCAGCAGGTTCGCCACCAGCACCGAGATCGTGATGATCAGGAAGATGCCCTGCATGAGCGGGTAGTCCTTGCTGCCGACGGCCTGGAAGAGCTGGAACCCCAGGCCCGGGTAGGAGAAGACGATCTCCACCAGCAGCGTGCCGCCGACGATGAAGCCCAGCGACAGCGCGAAACCGGAGACGTTGGGCAGCAGCGCGTTGCGGGCGGCGTAGCTGAGCGCCACCCGCCGCTCGGAGAGCCCCTTGGCGTGCGCGACGGTGATGTAGTCCTCGCTGGCGACGGTGACCATCATGTTGCGCATGCTGAGGATCCAGCCGCTCATCGAGGAAACCAGGATGGTCGCCGCCGGCAGGATGCTGTGTTGCAGCGCGCTGGGAATGAAGTACGCGTCGAACGCCGGCACCAGCCCCGGCTCGTAGCCGCCCGAGGAGGGGAAGAAGCTGCCCGGGCCGGCGAACAACGCGATCGCCACCAGGCCCAGCCAGAAGTAGGGGATCGAGGAGAGGAACGTGGTGGCCGGCAGCAGCCCGTCGATCCACGAGCCGCGCCGCCAGCCGGCGCCCACGCCGAGCGCGGTGCCGAGCAGGAAGCTGACGACCGTGGTGACGCCGACCAGGCTGACCGTCCACGGCAGGCTGCTCCCGATCACCTCCGACACCGGCGCCGGGAAGAACGTGAACGACAACCCCAGGTCGCCGTGCAGGAGCTGGCCCCAGTAGGCGACGTACTGCTCCCACAGGTTGCGGTCGGAGTCCAGCCCGAACAGCACCCGCAGCGACGCGATCGCGTCGGCGCTGATCCGGCCCTGGTTGCGGGAGATCAGCGACTGCACCGGGTCGCCCGGCACGACCCGCGGGATGAAGAAGTTGAGCGTGATCGCCGCCCAGGCGGTGAACAGGTAGAAGGCCACCCGTTGCAGCAGGAACCTCATCGGGCCGCCTCCTGTCCGGCGGTGGCGCCGGTCTTCCCGGCCGCAGCGGTGGCGCCGGTCTTCCCGGCCGCGACGGTGGCCGGGTCGAACAGCCAGCACGCCGCCCAGTGTTCGGGCCGGTCGTCGACCGGGATCGGCGGCGGCAGCTCGGTCGTGCACCGGGGCATGGCGTGCGGGCAACGCGGGTGGAACCGGCAGCCGGCGGGCGGTCGGATCAGGCTCGGCGGTTCCCCCTGACCCCGCTCGGTGGTCGCGGCGGCGTCGGCGCCCGCGCCGGTGATCCGCTCCGGGTCCGGCGCCGAGTCGGTCAACAACCGGGTGTACGGGTGGGCCGGCCGCTGGGTGACCGTCTCGCTGTCGCCGCCCTCGACCATCCGGCCGGCGTACATCACGATCGTCTCGTCGGCGAAGTAGCGGGCCGACGCGATGTCGTGGGTGATGTAGAGGATGGCCAGGTTGAGCCGGTCCTTGAGGTCCTGGAGCAGGTTGAGCACGCCGAGGCGGATCGAGACGTCCAGCATGGAGACCGGCTCGTCGGCCAGCAGCACCTCGGGGTCGGCGCCGAGCGCGCGGGCGATCGCGACGCGCTGGCGCTGGCCGCCGGAGAGTTCGTGCGGGAACGCGTCGAGGTAGCGCTCCGGCGGGGTGAGGCTGACCCGGGTGAGCAGGTCGGCCAGCGCCTTCTCCAGCCCGTCCGGGCCGGACCCGGCGTTGCCGTGGATGCGCAGCGACCGGGTCAGGTGGTAGCGCACGGTGTGCACCGGGTTCAGCGAGGCGAACGGGTCCTGGAGGATCAGCTGCACCCGGCGCACGTACGCCCGGAACCGGCGTCCGCCGCGTACCCGGGTCGAGGCGCCGTGCAGCCGGATGTCGCCGGCGGTGCGCGGGTAGAGCTGGGCCAGCAGCCGGGCCACCGTGGACTTGCCGGAGCCGGACTCGCCGACCAGCGCGGTCACCCGGCCGCGGCGCAGCGCGATCGAGACGTCGTCGACGGCGTGCACCACCGCCGGGGTCCGGGAGAGGAGGTCGCGCAGCCGCCGGCGGACCGGGAAGTGCTTGCTCAGGCCGACGGCCTCCAGCACCACCTCGTCGGCCGGCGCCGGGGCGCTCTCGGTCGTCGTCATGCCGAATTCCTGTCTGGGGTTTGCCGGGGTGAGGGCGGGGTCCGCCGCCCCGGCCGGCGGGCGTGCCGGCCGGGGCGGCGGCGCCGGGTCAGCCGGCGGTCGGCTTGAGGTGCAGCACCACGTCCAGCGCGTTGGGCTGGGTGGGCTGCAGCGCGCCGTACGGGTTCGAGTCGTCCGGCCAGCCGGTCCAGTTCTTCGCGCTGTACGCGCCGCCGATGTTGTCCGCGCCGACCGGGATCATCGGCGTCTGCTCGACGAAGATCTTCTGCAGCGTGGCGAGCGCTGCGGTGCGGGCGGCGTCGTCGGTCGCCGTGGCGTACGAGACCAGCGCGTCGGTCGCCGCCTTGTCGTTGAAGCGGCCGAAGTTGCCGGCGGGCGACGCGGTGCCGATCGGCTTGAGCACCCGGCCGTCCATGATCGTCCGGTAGATGTCGTACGGCGTGGCGCCGCTCTCGGTCCACCGGAACGTGGCGTCGAAGTTGCCCTGCTCCACGTTGCGGAACCAGGCGTCCTGGTTGGCCTTGTCGATGGTCGCCGCGATGCCGATCTTCGACAGGTTGTCCTTCACGATCTCCAGGCTGGTCTGGTAGTCGGACCAGCCGGCCGGGTCGGTCAGTTTGATCGTGACCGGCTTGCCGCTCTTGTCCTTGAGGGTGGTGCCGTCGAGCTTGTAGCCGGCGCTCGTGAGCAGCGCCTTGGCGCCGTCGACGTCGACCTTGTGCTCCTGCCCCTTGTACTCGGGCGCGATGAACGAGTCACCGGCCGGGCTGGGCAGGCCGGTCACGCTCTTGACCTCCGGGTGGAAGTAGGCGGCCGACGCGGTGGTGAAGATGTCCGTCCGGTCGACGACCATGTTCATCGCCT
The DNA here is from genome assembly GCF_043197045.1 of Micromonospora sp. NPDC049282. NCBI lineage: Bacteria > Bacillati > Actinomycetota > Actinomycetes > Micromonosporales > Micromonosporaceae > Micromonospora > Micromonospora sp. NPDC049282. The sequence goes on along the minus strand of NZ_JBICSL010000004.1, from coordinate 212,125 downwards.
TGCGCAGCGCCGGGTCGTCGAACGGCTTCTTCGTGGTGTTCAGGTAGAGGCCGTGGATGCCGAGCACCGGCGGCGCCCACACCTTGTGGTTCTTCTGGTCCTTGGCCACGAAGACGGCCTGGTAGTTGGGGATGAAGACGAAGCTCCACTCCGACTCGCCGTTGGCGAGCGCCGTGGTCTGCGCGCTGTTGTCGGTGTACGAGGTGAAGCGCAGTTCCTTCACCTTCGGCGCGTCCTGCCAGTAGCCGCTGTCGCGCACGGTCAGCGTGGTGGTGGCCGGGGTGAACGACTTGAGCGTGTAGGGGCCGCTGCCGACCGGCTGCTTCACCGGGTCGGTGGTCGGGTCGGCGATCTTCTCCCACAGGTGCTTCGGCACGATCGGCACCCGCCACAGCACCTTCTGCTGGTTGACGAACTGCGGGCTGGACATGGTGATGGTGACGTCGCTGCCGCTCGCGGTCGCGTCGGTGTACGGCACGCCCTGGTCGTTGAGCGCCGGGAACTTCTTGACCAGGTTGTAGGTGAACGCGACGTCCTCGGCGGTGACCTTCTGCCCGTCGGACCAGGTGGCGTTGTCGCGGATGGTCACCTTGACCGACTTGTAGTCCGCCGACCACTCGGCCTTGGTGGCCAGCCACGGCTTGAACGGCTCGGCCGGCTTGACCGGGTTCCACATCATCAGCGGCTCGTAGAGCTGCCAGCGGTAGCCCAGCGACGCGGCGGCGGAGGTGGTGAGGAACGGGTTGTTGTTCTCCGCCTGCGGGCCGTTGGGCATGCCGACGTTCAGCACGGTCGCGGCCTGGCCGCTCTTCTTGTTCGCGTTCGGGCTGTCGCCGCAGGCCGCGACGGTGGTGGTGACCATCGCGCCGGCCAGCGCGACGGCGAGGAGTTGCCTTCTTCTCATGGAGGTCTCCCTCGGTGGTCCCGCATGTCCTCGGCGGGATGTGGTGGATGGAGGGTGTGCGGTGGTGCCACCGGCGGGCTGGGTGCTCGCCGGCGTGGTCGCCGGGTGCGGCGGGGGTGACGCTCAGGTGACGTGGGTGGAGGCGCGGGCGGCGAAGCCGGTCGGGATGACGGTCGGGGTGTCGGGCAACGGTGTGCCGGTGAGGTGGGCGATGAGGAGCCGGGCGGCGGCCGTGCCCATCTCCCGCAGCGGCTGGCGCACCGAGCTCAGCGGCGGGTGGGTGTGCCCGGCGAGCGGCAGGTCGTCGAAGCCGACCACCGCCACGTCCTGCGGGACACGGCGGCCGGCGTCGCGCAGCGCCTGCAGCGCGCCCGCGGCGGAGAGGTCGTTGTGCGCGAAGACCGCGTCGAACGGCACGCCGTCGGCGAGCAGCCGCCGCACCGCCGCGCGCCCGCACTCGAAGGTGAAGTCGCCCTCCACCACCCGCTCCGGCGCGATGGGTACGCCGGCGTCGGCGTACCCGCCGGCGAAACCGGCGAGCCGTTCCCGGGTGCAGCCGAACCGGCGCAGGCCGGTGATGACCAGTGGCCGGCGGCGTCCGAGCGACAGCAGGTGCGCGGCGGCGGCCCGCGCGCCGTCCTCGTTGGTGGTCCGCACCGACGGGAAGCCGGGCTGGTGACCGCGGTCGTCGATGAGGATGACCGGCAGGCCGCGCCGGTGCAGCCCGGTGATGTATTCGAGGGTGCCCTCGGGCTCGACCACGAGCAGGCCGTCGAAGGACTTGGCGGAGACCTGGGAGGCGAACCGCCGCATCGACTCGTCGCCGTGGGTGCAGGTGAACAGCAGCATGCCGTAGCCCTCGGCCTCGACCGCGTCGGCCGCGCCCTGCAACACCTCGCCCATCCAGGGCCAGGTCAGGGCCGGCACCAGCATGCCGACCACCCGGGTACGCCCCCGGGCCAGCCCGACCGCGCGGGCGCTCGGCACGTAGCCGAGGTCGCTGATCACCGCGCGTACCCGGTCGGCGGTGCGGATGTGCACCTCACCCTTGCCGTTGAGCACGCGCGAGACGGTCGTCTTGCTCACGCCGGCCCGGGTCGCGACGTCGGCGATGGTGATCGGCACGTGACGCTCCCGGGTCGCAGGGGATGAGGGGTGTTTCGGAACCGGTTGCGGTAGCGGTTCCGTGGCAGTCAACCGAAGTGGCGACGGTCACGTCAATAACGGACCGGTAACGAAACACGCCTAAGTTCGACCTCTGAAAAAAGCGGCGGGGCAGCGGATGCGTGGATCAAGGCGGTGAGCAGCGTCAATGCGCCGCGCCGATGTCGGTCCGATGTGGACGAACGTCAGCTCCGCGCGTACACGTCGCCGGAGTTCGCCTCGTGCGGCAGCGCCTCCAGATACGCCGCCACCTCGGCGGCCGATCGCCACCCGGGAAGGGCGAACGTCATCTCGTCGCCGAGCGCCACGGTGAACGCGGTGAAACCGAGCGCGGTGAGCCGGTCCAGGCAGCGTCCGGCCAGGTCACGGGCGATCGTGGTGAACTCGAACGACAGCGCCGGCACCGGGCGGCTCAACCCGGCCAGCACGGCGTCCTCGAAGCCCTCCACGTCGATCTTCACGAACGCCGGCACGCCGTGGGCGTCGACGAGCGCGTCCAGCGTGGTGCCGGCCACCTCGATGTCGCCGTCCCAGGTCTCGCCCTCCCAGCCGGCGGCGTGCCCGGCGGCCCGGACGAAACTCCGGGAGGCGGTGGAGACGGTCGGGTTCGCGGAGTTCACGTGCAGCCGTACCGGTCCGGTGGCCCGTCCGCAGGCCGCCTCCACCACCGTCACCGCGGCGTCGCCGGCGTGCAGGGCACGCAGCACCCGGGCGCACAGCGGCTGCGGTTCCACCGCGACCACCCGGGCGCCGAGCCGGCGGAAGCTGGCCAGCCGGTCGCCCACGTGCGCGCCGACGTCGAGGACCAGGTCGCCGGCGCGGACCAGGGGCGCGTAGAAGGCGTCGAGCGCGGCCTCGCGTGCCGGGTCGCCGTGGTAGAAGTCCAGCGACCGGCGCAGGCTCGACATCGCCGGATCCGCCTTCAGCGCCTCGATCGCCCCGTCCCGACCCCCCACACCACCGACCGTAGCCACCCCTCGGCGGACGTGAGTGGCATTCGCCCAGCGACAGCCACCACGCTATCCTCCTAGGATGCCTTACGCGGCGTGACCCGCACCGAGATCGTGGCAGGAGGGCGATCGAGGTCGTCGTCCGGTCGGGCTCGCCGAGCAGCCGCAGCGCGTAGGCGACCTTCTCCGGGGCCGTCGCCGGCGGCGGCCGGGTTGCTGTCCTGGACAGCACGAGCCGGTGGACCGGTGGTGCCGAGGGCCGTCAGTGTCGCTGGTCGTAGTCCTCGCGTGCGGTCATGATCGCGGGGATCTCGGCTTCGAGCGCGTCGAGAAGGGCGCGCAGCGCGGCGGCGATGCGGGTGCCCGGGGCGGTGAGCGTGTATTCCACCCGAGGTGGAATGGTGGCTTGCACGTCGCGGGTCACCAGGCCGTCGCGTTCCAGGGCTTGCAGGGTCCGCGCGAGCATCTTCTCGCTCACCCCGTCGACGCGGCGGCGCAGGGCGTTGAATCGGTAGGCGCCCTCGGTGAGGGCGACCAGGGCCAGCGTCCCCCATTTGTCGGCAACGGTCTCCATCGCCTGGCGAGACGGGCAGGCGCGGTTGAACACGTCGATGATCAGTTCATCGATCGGGTCGGCGGCGGTGTCTCGCGATGCAGCGCTGGTCATGCCTACGACAGTAGCCGCCGGGACGTGCCGGATTCAATGACAGTGCTCACCATTTGCTGGCACTTTCTAAAAGTTAGTGCAAGCTAGGAGGCAGGCATCTGGCCAACCAACAATCGGGAGAACCGAAATGATCACTGTCACCGCCGCCACCGGTCACCTGGGCCGCCTCGTCGTCGAGGATCTGCTGCGGCGCGGTGTGCCCGCCGGCGAGATCGTGGCCGCCGTGCGTAACCCGGACAAGGCCGCGGACCTTGCCGAGCGTGGCGTTCAGGTGCGCGAGGCCGATTACTCCCAGCCCGACACCCTCGCCGCGGCGTTCGCCGGCACCGACAAACTGCTGCTGATCTCCGGCAACGAGGTCGGCCAGCGGCTGGCGCAGCACACGAACGCCGTACAGGCCGCGACGGCCGCTGGTGTCCAGCTGATCGCGTACACCAGCACCCTGCGCGCGGAGACCAACGGCACGATTCTCGCCGAGGAGCACCGGACCACCGAGGCGATGATTCGCGAGTCCGGCGTGCCGTACGTCTTCCTGCGCAACGGCTGGTACATCGAGAACACCACCGACAACCTCGCCGCCGCGTTGCAGTACGGAACGATCGCCGGGTCCGCGGGCGACGGTCAGATCTCCGGCGCCACCCGGGCCGACCTCGCCGCCGCTGCGGCCGTCGTGCTGACCAGCGACGGTCATGAGGGCGCCGTGTACGAACTGGGCGGCACGCCCTACACCATGACCGAGCTCGCCGCCGAGGTCGCCACCCATAGCGGCAAGCCGGTGACCTATCAGAACCTGCCCGCCGAGGCGTACACCGAGGTGCTGGTCGGCGCCGGCGTGCCCGCGCCGTTCGCTGCCCTGCTGGTCGACTCCGACCTCGGCATCAGCCGCGGCGAACTGTTCACTCCCAGCACCGACCTGCAGCGACTGATCGGACGCCCGAGCACGCCGCTCGCCGACACCGTCGCGGCCGCGGTCAAGACCGCCTGAACCGGCCACACCACGAACGGGGTGGGCGTCCGTACCGACGCCCACCCCGTTCGTGGTGTTCTCCCAAGCGATCCGGACGGCGGGCATCGCCTGCCCTGGCGAGCGAGTTCCCGCCGGACGGCCCACCGGGGGAGCGTCCGGGTCAGGGAGCCTCGACGACCTCCTGGCCGAGCGGCCAGAGCGCAGCCGGAACCAGCTTGAAGTTGGCCACCCCGAACGGGATGCCGATGATCGTCACGCAGAGCGCGACCCCGGCGAGGATGTGCGACAGGGCCAGCCACCAGCCGGCCACCAGCACCCAGAGCACGTTCGCCAGACCGGAGGGGACGCCTGCGCCCGGCTTCGGCACCAGCGTGCGGCCGAACGGCCAGAGCGCGTACGAGGCGAGGCGCAGCGAGGCGACGCCGAACGGGATGGTGACGACCAGGACGAAGCAGATCAGGGCGGCCACGCCGTAGCCCAGGGCCAGGACGAAACCGCCGCCGAAGACGAGCCACAACAGGTTCAGCAGGAAGCGGATCACCACTCCATGGTGCCCGACGCCCGCAAGCGACCAATGGGCCCGGCGTTCCCGGCTAGCGTCGGGAGCGGCGGCCGGACCGGCCGCCCGGAGAGGAGCCAGCCGTGACGGACCGGTCGACCGAAGGCGTCACCCGCACCGAGTTGCAGCGTGCCCACGCCGAGGTGCCCGGTCGCCTGATCGTGCAGACCCTGTTCCGGATTCCGGTCGGCCACGACTCAGGACGGCACAGCCATCCCGGCGAGGAGGTCGGCTATCTGATCCAGGGCGACATCGTCATGGAGTTCGACGACCGGCCGGCGCTCGGCGTGGCCGCCGGAGAGCCGTTCCTGATCCCGCCGGGCGTCGTGCACAACGCCCGCAACGTCGGCGACGTCGAGACCCGGATGCTCTCCTCGTACTTCGTGGACGACAGCCAGCCCCTGGTCACCCCGCACTGAGTTCGGTCCGGCCCGGCGCTGTCAACAGGGCCGCCACGGCGTGGGCGGTGCCCGGATGCGCGGCGAGCAGCGTCGAGACGCCACTGCCGGCCGGCGGGCCGTGCACGGCGGGGGAGCGCCACGGCGCGTCGCAGCCGAGCAACGCGGCCACCGCGTCCACGGAGTCCGGGTGGGCGACCAGCACGTCGGCCAGCGGGCCCGTCCGGCCCGGCGGAGCCGGTGCCGGCGGCGGCGGCGCGGTGGGCGCGGCGGCCCATGGCGGCGTCCAGCCGTCCAGCGCGGGCAGCGTGGCGGGGAAGGTGCGCTCGGCCTCGCGGACCAGCAGCGGCACCAGCTCCGGACCGTGCTCGCGCAGTGTGGTGATCAGGGTGGGCAGCCAGGGCAGCAGCACCGGGTCGGGCAGCCCGGCGAACGCGGCGGACATGGTCTCGACCACGAACGGCGCCAGCCCCGGCACCGGGTCGAGGGCGTGCACGAACCCGGAGAGGTAGTGCGGGAACGCCGGCACCACAAGCGGGTTGGCGAGCAGCTCGGCGCAGCGCTCGCGCAGTTGCGCCAGCGGCAGCAGGCCGAGCTGGTGGCGGGCCGCCCAGAGCAGCGCGAGCTTGGCCGGCGCCTCGGGGTGGGCCTGGGCGACGGCCAGCTCGAGCTGGGAGCGGTCGCAGCCCAGCGACAGCGCGAGGCTCTCCAGGTGGAACAGGAAGCCGAGCATCGCGCCGACCTGGCGGACGCCGGTCGCCTCGTCAACGAACGCGGTGGGCAGCAGCGTGCAGTAGTGGGCGTAGCCGGTGGTGACGAACGCCCGGCACCAGGCGGGCAGCGTCGGGGCGGTGGTGCGGTGGTGGGCGAGCAGCCGGCGGATGCGGCGCAGCACCTCCGGCGCGTCGTCGACGGTGCGTTCGGCGGCGAGCAGCTCCACCGCCCGCGCGCCGATTTCGTCGACCAGGCGTGGACTGTCGAGCAGGCGGATGGCGTCCTCGACCGCGGCGAGCGCGCGGGCGGCGGTCGCGTCCGGGGCGCGCACCGCGCGGCGGAGCCGTTGCTCCAGCACCTGCTCGACGGTAACGCCCTCGTAGCCCAGCTCGATGAGGGCGCGCTGGTTGCGGCCGAGGGCGAGGTCCCAGCTCTCCTGGGTCGAACGGTGGCCGAGGCGGCGCTCGCCCATGATCGGGCGGACCGCGTCGGCGGGCAGCAGGTGCCGCAGCATCCAGAGCAGGTCGGAGCAGGATTCCAGCGCCGGGTCGCCGCGCAGGTCGAGCAGCGCGCGTTGCACGGTGCGCCGTTCCAGGTCGAGGCCGAGCGGGCGGAGCCGGTCGAGGACGTCGCGGGCCAGCGGCGGCAGGGAGTCGTAGCCGACCTGGCCGATCCGGTCGCCGCCGAGCAGGATCTCGCAGAGCCGGCGGACGTCCCGCCGGCCGGGGACCACGTCCTTCTCGATGCAGGTGACCGCGGCGTCGGCGAAGTCGTACGGCGTGGGCCGGGCCCGGTTGCGCAGGTTGGCCAGCAGGATCGAGGTCTCGAACACGGCGATCGCGTCGGCGGTGCTGGCCAGGTAGCCGTTGCGTCGGGCGAGCCGGACGATGTCGACGCACCAGCCGCGCAGCTCCGCCTCGTCCAGCTGGTCGAGCGCGGGTGGCGCGGCGAGGAAGCCGGTGAGCCGGTCGGTGGTCGCGTCGGGCGGCGCGGTCGCGGTGCTCGCGCGGGAACGTCGCCCCTTCTTCCCGGTCTGCTGCCCGGCCAGCCGGAACGGTGTGAGCCGGGTGCGGCCGATCGCGGCCGTCCAGTTGGCGGCGGCGATGGAGACGGTGCCGGGGGCGAGCCCGAACTGCGCCTCGATGGCGGAGTGGCTGGACGGGATGAGGCCGTAGCGCCAGCGGGTGCCGGTGCGGGGGCTGATCGGGAAGTCCGGCGCGGTGGAGTCGAGGCCGAACTGTTCGACGCGGCTGGCGGCGTGGAAGGCGCCGCAGACGTAGAGGCAGTCGGCCGGGTCGGCGCCGGTGGCGGTGAGGTGCTGGCGCATCCGGGTCCACATGTGGCGCTCGCGGTCCTCGTCGCGGTCGTCCCGGGCGGACCGGCTGGGGCGCAGCCGGCGGAACAGGCTGCCGATCAGCACCATGACCTGCCGGTAGGTGTCGTGGTCGGCGTCGGCGAGGGGGCGTTCGACGTACTGGTCCCACCACTCCGACCAGTGCCGCACCTTGCCGTGGTGCAGCAGGTAGGACTCCAGTTCGGCGAAGCGGGGGCGCAGGTCGCCGATCTCCAGCCCGACGGCGTCGCCGTGCAGCGCGGCGTCCTCGTCGGCGGTGGACGTCGGGTCGGGGCCGGCCGGCTGGTCGTCGCGGGGGGTCCACTGGTAGACGTGGTCGGTGGAGCGGTCCACAAGCACCAGCTCGACGCCGGGGGTGTCCAGCGCGTACGCGATGGCCTGGTATTCCGCGGAGGCCTCGGTGATCGGGGCGATGACGCTCAGCGGGCTCCACTCGGTGGGGAAGCCGTCGAGTTCGGTGGCGAACGCCTGCACGGCCACCGGCAGGCGGCAGTTGCGCAACTCGTCGAGGAGGGGGCGCAGGTCCTCGCAGAGCTCGAGGTAGATGACCTTGGGTGGGCGGGCGCGCAGTCGCCGCGCCATGGCCAGCGCGGACGCCGGGGAGTGGTGGCAGACCGGGAAGATCTCCAGGCGTTCGCCGAGCGCCCGGTCGACGTCGTCGACCATGCCGGCGAGGATCCCGGCGAGCGCGTCGGGGGAGCCGGCGAACGCGGCGGCCGCGTCGGTGAGCTGTTCGCGCAGCGCGCCGAAGAGGCCGGTCGGGGCGGGCGCGGTCATGCCAGCGACGCGATCGCCTGGCGGCCGCCGTCCAGGAAGCCGTCCCATTCGCCGCCGTCGGCCTTGGCGCGGGGCTCGACGACGCCGTGCAGGTATTTGTTGAGGATGGCGAGGTCCTCGGGGCTGCGGCGGGCCAGCGAGCCGACCAGCGAGCCGGCGAGGGTCTGGGCGCGCAGGACGCGGTCGCCGAAGAACTGGCTGTGCAGGACGGCGTCCTCCAGCACGCCGATCTGCTCGGCGGTGGACAGCGCCGACTCCAGCTTCTCGTCGTCGCTGGTGGCGGCGGAGGCGGCGGCGCGCAGGTCGGCGAAGCTCTGCAGCAGGATGTCCAGCAGGGTCGGGGGCACCTCCAGCTCGATGCGGTGCCGGCGCAGCAGCTCCTCGGTGCGGAAGCGGACGATCTCGGCCTCGCTGCGCTTGTTGGTCACCACCGGGATGCGGACGAAGTTGAACCGGCGCTTGAGCGCGGAGGACAGGTCGTTGACGCCCCGGTCGCGGCTGTTGGCGGTGGCGATGATCGAGAAGCCGGGCTGGGCGAAGACGATGTTGTCGTGGTCCAGCTCCGGGATGGAGACGTACTTCTCGGACAGGATCGAGATGAGCGCGTCCTGCACGTCGCTGGTGGAGCGGGTCAGCTCCTCGAAGCGGCCGATGACGCCCTGCTCCATCGCGGTCATGATCGGCGAGGGGATCATCGACTCCCGGGACTGGCCGCGGGCGATGACCATGGAGACGTTCCAGGAGTATTTGATGTGGTCCTCGGTGGTGCCGGCGGTGCCCTGCACGACGAGGGTGGAGTTGCGGCAGATCGCGGCGGAGAGCAGCTCGGCGAGCCAGCTCTTGCCGGTGCCGGGGTCGCCGATGAGCAGCAGGCCCCGGTCGGAGGCGAGGGTGACGATGCTGCGTTCGACGAAGCTGCGGTCGCCGAACCACTTCTGCGGGATCTCCCGGTCGAGGCCGTCGGCGCGTTCGGAGCCGAGCACGAACAGCCGGACCATGCGCGGGCTCAGGCGCCAGGAGAACGGCTTCGGCCCGGTGTCGACCGACTCGAGCCAGGCCAGCTCGTCGGCGTACTTGACCTCGGCGGGTGCGCGGAGCATGTCGGACATCAGGGGTGTTCTCCTAGGTGAGGAAGTTCTTGAGCTCGGTGACGAGCTTGCGGATGTGGCCGGAGATGACGGGGGTGCCGAGGTCCTTGAAACGCTGCCGGAACCAGGGGTTGACGCTCTGGTGGCCGGAGCTGTTGACCGAGCCGACGGGGATGAACCTCACCCCGGAGCGGTGCACGGCCTCGATGCCGTCGAACAGCGGTTGCGAGCGGTCGAACTCGTAGAAGTCGGAGATCCAGACCAGCACGGTGTTGCGCGGTTCGGCGATCTTGGGGCGGGCCAGGGCCATCGCGACCGGGCCGTCGTTGCCGCCGCCGAGGTTGGTGCGCAGCAGCACCTCGAACGGGTCGTGCACCCAGGGGGTGAGGTCCAGCGCCCGGGTGTCGTACGCGATCAGGTGCACGTCGACCTTGGGCAGGCCGGCGAAGATCGAGGCCAGGATGGTGCAGTTGACCATCGAGTCGACCATCGAGCCGGACTGGTCGACGACCACGATGAGCCGGGCCGGGGTGGTGCGGCGGGCGGTCCGCCGGTAGTAGAGCCGGTCGACGTAGAGGCGCTCGTCGTCCGGGCTCCAGTTGGTCAGGTTCTGCCAGATCGTGCGGTCCAGGTCGAGGTTGCGGAAGACCCGCTTCGGCGGCACCGAGCGGTCGACCGCACCGACGGTGGCCTGCGCCACCTGGGTGCGCAGCACCTCGGCGACCTGGTCGACGTAGCGGCGGATCAGCGACTTGGCGTTGGCCAGCGCCACCCCCGACAGGTTCGCCTTGTCCCGCAGGAGCTGCTCGATCAGGGACATGCTCGGGGTGAGCCGGGCGGCCAGCACCGGGTCGGCGAGCACCTCCCGCAGCCGCATCCGGCGGACCAGGTCGCCCTCGAGCCCGGCGAGCGTGGCGCCCAGGCCGGCGCCGTCGCGGCGCAGCTCGCCGGGGGAGACGCCGCACGCCTGCTCGAACCAGCCGGCATCGGCCTGCCAGCGCGCCAGCTGCCCGGCGCTGACCTCGCCGGCGCCGGTGGCGAACACGTTGAGCAGCAGTTTGGACGCCAGCGCGGCCCGGCGTACCTCGGCCTCGCCCGGGTGGAACGGCCCGGCCGGGGCGTCGGGGTCGGGGGTGAGCAGGCCGCGCAGCTCGTCGGCCAACGCCGGGAAGCGTTGGACGACGGTGTCGACGGAGACGGTCGGGTCGAGCAGCGCGGCGGGCAGGCCGAGGTCGTCGACCACGGCGACGCTCGCGGACTCCAGCGCGGGCTGCTCGTCGGGGCTGAACAGGCGGGCCAGCAGGCGCCAGTAGAGCACCTGGCGGCGGTTGGCGTGAGCGCGGTCGTCGGTCATCGGCGCAGCAACCGTCCCGCGCGCTCGCGCAGCACGGCCACGGCGTCGCCCGCCCTGGCCTCGGCCTTGGCGGCCTTCACGTCGGTGACGCCGCACGCCCAGTCGCCGTTGTGCGCCTCGACGGTCTGCCGCTTGACGGTGGCCCGCACGGCGAGCGGTTGCACCTGCCAGCGGCCGGCGTCCCAGCGGAGCAGGCCGAGGCAGGTGGTGGCGGCGGCGAGCAGCGCCGGGGTGAGCGGGCCGGCCGCGGGCAGCCGGTCGGCGGCCAGCGGGACCGCCCGGCCGTCGAGGTCGACCACCAGGTCGCCGTCGTCGCCGCGGACGACCCGGCCCTCGACGAGGACCGGTTCGGCGATCGCGGCGGGATGGCGTTGCAGCGGCGGGACCGCGGCGGCGGTGGCGCCGGCGAGCAGCACCCGGGCGGTGGCGAACGGGTCGGCCGGCTCGGCGAGCTCCGCGCGTGCGTCGACCCAGTGCAGGTCGCCGCCGTGCGCCGGCAGGTCGGTGACGGTCAGCGCCCGCCGCTCGGCCAGCGCCTTGAGCAGCACCGGGTAGGCCTCCAGCAGTCGCCAGCCGGCCGGGCCGACGATGGTGGCCACCTTCGCCGCGCCCACGGTGACCCGGACCAGCCGGGGCGTGCCGCCGTCGGCCGGTTCGAGCAGGGCGTGCAGTTGCGCCTGGAACGCGGTGTCGTGCTCGTGGACGTCGACGCCGAGCGGCAGCAGCCGGCCGGACACCGGCTCCGGTGACGTGGCCTCGGCGGTGGCGGCGCCGGCGGCGAGCAGCACGGCCCGGGTCCACAGGTCGGCCCACCGGCGGGCCGGCGTCCGCGTCGGGTCGGTCACCGGCAGGCCGGCGCGCAACTCGGCGGCGAGGCCGTCGAGCAGCACCGCGAGGCGACGCAGCGTCGGCTCGGCGAGCGCGGCCTCCACCGGCGCGGCGGCGTCGGAGAGCAACTCGTGGTCGGCGCCGCGCCAGCCGGCCAGCGCCAGCTCGTGCAGCCAGGCCCGGGCCCCGGCCCGGGCGGGGGCGGCGGTGGACGGGGCGCCCGGACCGCCGCGTTCTTCGTCTCCGGCGGCCTGCCGGTGCGCGGCGTCGCCGGACTGCGGCGTGCCGGTCGCGGCGGCCCACCGGGAACGGGACCGGTGCAGCGCGGTGTCGAGCCGGTCCAGCAGCGCGTCGTGGACGGCGCCGAGCAGCGCCGCGCGGGCGCCGGCGAGCACGGCCAGGTGCTCCTCGGTGAGCGCGCCGGTCGTCGCGGCGCGCACCGCCTCGCCGGCGCGGTCGGCCAACGGGGTGCCGCCGACCGCCCCGGCCAGCGCCGCCCAGGCGGCCGCGTCCGGCTCGCCGATGCGGGCCAGGCCGCGGGTGAGCGTGTCGTCGACGCCGTCGACGACGGCGAGCGCCTCGGCCAGCCCGGCCGGCGCGTCGTCGTGGAGCTGGGCGAGCTGCGCGGCGAGCATCAGCGCACCGCCGCCGTGGCCGGGAACCAGTGCAGCTCGGGCACCGGCGCGGCGCTCGGCGGGACCTCCAGGTAGGCCAGGTGGCGCAGGAAGCGGCTGAACACCACCGCCGCCGGGCCGGGCTCGTGGCGCGCGTCGGTGCGGGCCAGCAGGTCGGCGCCGCTGTCGACGCCGTCGCCGGCGTCGATGCGCAGGTAACGGGCGACCTGCTCGACGCCGTACTGCAGCACGGCCTCGTCGGCCAGCGCGTGCAGGTGCTTGCAGAGCAGGCTGCCGCGCAGGCCGCCGCAGGGCCGGTTGTTGTTGGTGCTGCAGTTGACCGCGTGGCTGCCGGCGGTCACCGAGGAGACGTAGACGCGCTCCACGTCGGACCCGCTGGACACCACCCCCTGCAGCCGCCCGTCGGCCAGTTCCACGAAGGGCACCTTGGCCAGCTTGCGGGCCCGCGCGGGAGGCGCGACCCGCAGCACGCTCCGTCGCCGCCACGAGGCGCCCGTGGGCTCCGTCATCGTTTCCGACCTCCCCGCCGGCCGGCGGCTCCGGGCAGGCCGGAACGCCGTCGCCGGCCCGTGATCCGTGCCGCTGTGACGACAAGGATCATGGACCACGGGTACGACAGGAGCGCGCCGGCTCACCCGGCGTCGAGGGCCACCAGCCGGGGCCGCAGCTCGGCCACGACCGGGTGCTCCGGCACCAGCGACGCCAGGGCGTCGGCGAGCGCCCGGCCCGGCCCGAGGTGCCGATGGTCGCGCAGCGTGTCGAGCGCCGCGAGCAGCTCCAGCCGGGCCGGTCCGGGCCGGGTCAACTGCTCCCGCACGCGCATCGGCAGCCGCGCGTACGCCTGCGCGCGGAACGCCGGGTCGGTCATGCCCGGCACCGCGAGCAGCAGGTCCACCAGCTCGCCGTCGGCGCCTGTCGACGGCGGGCCCCCGCCCGCGCGCGGCCGGGGGAGCGGAGCCACCGGCGGGCGGTCGTCGTCGCGGGCCAGGCGCAGCAACGCCTGGCGCAGCACGCCGTAGGACCGGTGCTCGGGCGAGTCGGGCCGGACGATCGTGAAGTGGTCGCCGGGCAGCACGCCGGCGTCGGGGAACACGCTGCGGGCGGAGGCCGGCGACACCACGGCGTCGCTCTCGCCCGCGAAGGCGAGCACCCGCATCGAGGGCTCGGCCGGGTGCACGATCCGGTGCAGCACGGCGCGCTGGGCATCGAGGACGGCGGCGTTCAGCGGCCGCAGCTGCCGCTCCTGCGGGTTGGCGCGCAGCAACGCCCGGCGCGCGGAGAGACCGAGGTCGGAGCCGGCCGTCGGGCAGGCGTACATCAGCAGGAGGCGGATCCGGGCCAGGTCGGGGTCGTCGTCGGTGAGCATCCGGGCCAGGGCCCGCTGCGCCACCAGGCCGCCCTGGCTGTGCGTGACGAGCGCCAGCCGGGGCCGGTCGGCCAGGTCGTGGCGCAGGAACGTGCGCAGGCCGTCGGCGACCTCGTCGAACGTCGGCACCTGCCGCAGCGGGCGCCAGGACAGCAGCGAGGTGGCGTACCGGAACGCGTGCGTCTCGACGTCGTCGAGCGCGGGGTCGGCACGGATCAGGTCGCGGAAGGCCGTCCACACCCGATCCGAGGACAGGAAACCGTGGACGAACACCACAGTGGTTCTGGCCACGACGTCACGCTAGCACCGCGCCGCACCCGGACGCCGCCACGGAAGCCGCCGCGCCACGCCACGATTCTTCGGCCCGCCGACCGTCCGGGAGGCTCGCCACTATGGATAATGACTCCCCGTGAATCAACCGTACGCTGTCGACGTCGACTCGGAGCTGATCGATCTGAAGCCGGTCGATCTCGCTCGGCTTCCCGAGCTTGACCAGGAGATTCTCGGCCCGGTCATGGGCCGGCTGCTGCGCCGTGTCGACGATCCCGAGAGCATCACCAGTGGTTACAATCCGCAACGACTCGACTGATCTCGCCCACCCGGGTGGAGGAAGCATGACCGTCACGCAGCCGATGGACGAGCTGGCCCGGCACCGGCTCGCCCGCCACCACTTCGGGGTCCTGGCGGCGGGCGGCGGCGACGCCGGGACCGTCGAGGAACTGCTCGCCGCCGAGCACAGCTGGCGGCTGCTGCAACTGCGCGCCGTGCTCGACGCGGTGGCCGGCACGCCGGAGGTGGCGGGTCCGCTGCCGCCGGTGGCCGAGGCGTGGGCCCTGCTGGTGGCGGCGCAACGCCGCGCGCCGGCCGAGGTCGACCGGCTGATCGCGCACCCGCACGTCGGCACCTGGGCCGGGTACGTGCTGCGTCGGCTGCGCGGCTCCACCGTCACCGCCGACGGCCCGCTCTGGGCGGACCTCGGCTACCTGCACGCCCTCGCGGCCGTGGCCGGGGTACGCGCGGGCCTGTCGTTCGCGTTGCGGGTGCCGGTCCGCGACGGGTTCGCCGCGCTGCCCACGCTGGGCGGCGCGGTGCTGCCCGCGGCGCACCGGTGGACGGTGGCCGAGGTGGCCGGCGCCGACGGCGGGGCGACCGTCTCGCTGGACGGTCACCGGGTCGCCTTCGACGGCGCCGGCGGGGGCGCCGACGGGTGGTTCGCGCTGCCCACCGTCCGGGCCGAGGCCGGCGGCCAGACGCTGACGGTCGGCCTGGACTTCCTCGACCCGTACCGCAACCTGCGCAGCCCGACCCCGCCGGACCTGGACACGGTCGCGGCCATCGACCGCTGGCGGACGCTGCTCACCCAGGCGTGGGAGCTGCTCGTGCGGGTCTGCCCGGAGCGCGCGGCGCCGATCGCCCGCGGCCTGTTCTCGGTGGTGCCGCAGCGGCCGGCGGAGCGGTTCCGCACCATGAGCGCGTCGGCCGGGGACGCGTTCGGCAGCATGCTCATCTCGGAGCCGGAGGACGCGCCGGAGCTCGCGGTGACGCTGGTGCACGAGTTCCAGCACATCAAGCTCGGTGGCCTGCTGCACCTGACGCCGCTGCTGACCGCCGAGCCGCCGCACCGGCTCTACGCGCCGTGGCGGGACGACCCGCGCCCGCTGGGCGGCCTGCTGCAGGGTGTGTACGCGTTCGTCGGGATCACCGAGTTCTGGCGGGCGTACCGTCCGGTGGCCACCGGCGCCGGGGGGCCGGTGGCGCACTTCGAGTTCGCCCGGTGGCGGCGGCAGGTCACCGCGACGCTGGAGATGCTGCGCGCCCGGCCCGAGCTGACCGACGTCGGGCGGCATCTGCTGGACGGCCTGGCCGGCACCGCCGCGACCTGGTGGTCCGAACCGGTGCCGGCGGAGGCGCTCGCCGCGGCCGACGCGGCGGTCGACGACCACCGGGCCCAGTGGCGGCTGCACCACCGACGCCCCGACCCGGCGGTGGTGCGGGCGTTCGCCGAGGCCTGGCAGGCCGGCGCGGCCCGCCCCGACGCGGACTGTCCCGAGCCACCGGTCGTTGCGGACGCCGCCGCGCGGCGCCTCGACACCCGCGCGGTCCTGCTGCTGTGGCGGCTCACCGACCCGGAGGGCTTCGAGCGGCTGCGCAAGGACCCGTCGACGGTCGGTGAGCGGGTCACCGGCGCCGGCCCGGCCGACCTGGCCTACGCCGCCGGCGACACCGCGCAGGCACACCACCTGCATCTCGGGGAGCTGGCCGGTGGTTCGGACACCCCGTCGGCCTGGGCCGGGCTGGCGCTGACCAGCGCCGCCCTGGGTCTCGACGAGGCGGCAGCGGCGCTGCGGAGCCGCCCCGAACTGGTCCGGGCCGTGCACCGGCGGGTCGCCGCCGGGACACCGGCCGACCCGGTGGACCTGGCGGCCTGGATCGGGCCGGCCCCTTCCGCCGGGTGAGCCGGCCCGCCCGGTGGCGGTACGCGAGGCGCCACCGGGGCGGGCCGGCTAGAGCGGCATCGGGTCGAGGTCGCAGTCGCCCCGCCGCGCCGGGTCCAGGCCGGCACGGGTCGCCGGGTGGGCGTCGCCGAGCGTCCGGTGGAACGTCGGGCCGATCTCGTCGAGCAGCGCCCGTCCCTCCGCCACCCGCTCCAGCGCGATCAGGTCCATCGCCAGGTTGCCGAGCGCGATCAGCGTGGTCGGGTGCTCCGGCCCGAACACCTCCCGCGCCCGGTCCACGGTCGCCCGGTCCAACTCGTACGCGGCCCGGTGCTCCTCGAGCACGTACAGGTCGTTGCCGAGGTTGATCGAGGCGGCCAGCGCCAGCGGATGGTCCGGGCCGAGTCGGCGGGTGAGCACGGCCAGACCGGCCTCGTTGACCGACCGGGCGAGCCCCGCGTCGCCGCGCAGCCGGTGCACGATCGCCGCGTTCGCCCGGGCCGCCACCGTGTACGGGTGATCGTCGCCGAAGAGCCGCTGGTAGCTCTCGCCGATCTCCTCACTGAGCCGGGCCGCGGCGGGCAGGTCACCGGTGGCGCGCAGGTCGACGGCGAGGCCGAACGCCGCGAGCAGCGTGTCCGGGTGGCCCTCGCCGTAGCGGGCGGCGAAGCCGTCGCGTACCTCCTGGGAGAGGGCACGGGCGGTGACGTGGTCGCCGGCCTTGCGGACCGCGGAGGCCAACCGGCGGCGGGCCAGCAGCGTCTGGGTCTGCGCGCTGCCCCAGACCAGCGGCAGCCGGTCCACCACGTTCTGCATCTCCGCCCGGGCGGGCAGGTATTCGCCCAGCTCGCGGCGGTCGATGATGAGGTTCAGGTGGGATTCCAGGGTCTGCGCGTGGTCCTCCCCGAACAGCAGCACCCGGTGCGCGTAGGTGGACCGGTCGACCGCGAAGGCCCGCCGCATGTCGCCGGTCAGGCGCAGGCTGACCGCGAGGTTGTGGGCCGCGTTGAGGGTGCTCGGGTCGTCCTCGCCGAGCAGGACCACGTGCCGGCGGTAGACGTCCTCGTCGATCTCGAGGGCCTGCGCGAAGTCACCGGCGACGCGCAGGTCGGCGGCGACCGCGCCGAGGGCGCTCAGCAACTCCTCGGTGTCCTCGTCGGTGGCGCTCTCGTGGGCGTGCAGGATCCGGGTGTTCAGCTCGGCGGCCTCGGAGTGCCGGCCGAGGCGGTAGAGCATGAAGCCGAGCCACTGGCCGATCCGCAGGGTGGTCGGATCGGTCTCCCCGAGCCGCTGCCGCCAGGTGTCGTACGCGTGCCGGGACAACTCCAGTGACGCTTCCATGTCGCCCCACCAGTAGAGGTAGCGGGCCTCGTTGTAGATGAGCTGGTGCACCCAGCCCTGGGCGGACTCGACCGCGCCGGAGACCAGCACGTGCGGGTAGAGGTCGGCGTAGCTCGGCCAGTTGGCCGGCGTGTCCGGGTCGTTGCGGTCGCCGGTGGCGAGCAGCCGGTGGGCGCTGGCCCGCATGGCGTCGCGCTCGGCGGCGTTCATCCGGTCGAGCAGAACCGCCTGGATCAGCCGGTGCATCTGGATCGAGTTGGTCCGGTGGATCACCCGGGCCAGCGCGTACCGGTTGATGTCGCGGATGGCCCGGCCGAGCCGCATCGGGTCGCGCAGCGCGCCGTTGAGCTCGGGGTGGATGTCGGCGTTCTGCGCGCCGCTGAACAGGGTGCGGGGGATGGGCTCGGGGGCCAGGAAGGAACACACCTGCAGCAGCCGGAACGCGGCCGGGTTGGCGACCACCAGCCGGTCCAGCGAGACGTTCCAGGCGGCCGCCACGGGCAGCTGGTAGTCCATCGGCGGGGCCTGTTCGAGCAGCTCGACCCGCTTCTCCTCGAACACCCGCAGGTATTCCTCGGCCGGCATGCCGGTCTCGGCGCGCCAGGCTGCCGCCTGCTCCAGGGCCAGCGGCAGGTCGCCGAGCGCGTCGGCCAACCGGTCGGCCTCGTCGTCGGTGAGTTCCGGGCCGCGCCGTCGCAGCAGCTCGACGCTCTCGGTGCGGGTGAAGACGTTCACCTCGAGGGTGCGGGCCATGGTGGCCCACTGCGGATTGCGCGAAGTGATCATGATGCTGCCGGAACCGCCGGTGGGCAGGTACGGCAGCAGCACCTCCGGGCTCTCCGCGTTGTCGAAGATCAGCAGCCAGCGCGGGTAGGGCCGGCCCAGCCGCAGCGCCTCCTGCACGGCGAGCCGTGCGCTGCCCACGTCCGGCCCGGCGGTCAGGTTCATCCGGTGGGCCAGCTCGACCAGCGAGGCGCCGATCTGGGTCGCGCGTTCGGCCGGGATCCACCAGATCAGGTCGTACTCGCCCTGGTGCTGGTAGACGTACTCGACGGCGAGGTGCGACTTGCCCACGCCGCCCATGCCGTGCAGGGCGTGCGGCAGCACCGCCGTGGTGCCGCCCTGGATCTGCCGGTGCAGCAGGGTCAGCAGGTCGGCGCGGCCGGTGAAGTTCGGGTTGCGCGGCGGGACGTTGCCCCAGACGGCGGGAGTCCGGCCGGGGGTGCTGGCGTCCACTGGGGTCGTCGACAATCCGGCTCCTTCGGCGGGGACGCTACGGGGGACGTCGGCATCGTCGCCTCTGTCCATGATGACATTCGTACCCTGCGATGCGGGAGTGTCGCGGACGTCGCGTTCGTCCGGCGTGTCCCGCTCCAGCGCGTTCCGCAGCCGCCGGGCCCGACCCAGGTAGCGGCCGGAGAGCGCGCGCAGCACCGCCATCTCGACCTCGGCGTCGGCGGCCGGCCCGGGCCGGCCGAGCGGGGCGCCGTCCGGGTCGGACAGCACCGGCCCCCACGCCGCCAGCTCCGGCCGGTCCGGACCGAGCCGCGCCGCGAGGGCCCGCAGGATCCGGACCGTCTCCGCCCGCCGGCCGATCGCCAGCAGCTCCTCCCGGACCCCGGGCCGGAAGTCGAAGCCGAGGCGCTGTGGCGCCGGCCCGACCAGCGGGCCGGTGAGCACCTCGGCGAGGTGCACGTCGCCGGCCTCGGGCACCACCTCGTCGCGGACCGCCGCGATCGCCGCCGGGTCCAGCGGCGCCGCCGCCAGGCCGGTGGCCAGCCGCAGCGCCGCCGGTGACGCCCAGGAGACGAACTCACGCACCGCCGCCGCCGGATCCCACCGCTGTGGGGGACGCCGGTCGGGAGGCTGCGGCGGCCGGGGGTACGCGAGGACGGCCGGCAGGTCGACCCAGCGGGGGTGACGGCCGGCGACCAGGTCCACCCAGGCGGCCAGCCAGCGGGGCCGCAGCTCCACCACGGGCACCGGCACCGCGTCCGGCTCGGCCGGGCGGCCGGCGTCGGCCCACGCCCGCAACGGGTCCGGCTGCCGGCACCACAGGCGCGAGTTCGGCACCCCGGCCCGGGGCGCCCGCAGGCCCATCCGCTGCGCGGCGAGGCCGCCCCGGTGCCACATCTGCTGCGGCAGCAGGTGCACCACCGCCACCGGCTGGCGCCGCGCCCACGCGTGCAGGTGCGGCAGGGCCGCGCCGGTACGCCAGGCCGGGGCGGCCCCGTCGGAGAGCACCAGGACGATCCGGTGCCGCCGTACCGCGGGCAGTCCCGCCGCGGCGGGCACGGCCGGGCCACGCCGGCTGCGGCGCAGCAGGACCTCCTCGGGGCGGGTCCCGTCGGTGGCGAGGTGGCAGACGCGCACGTCGTGGAACGCCACGTGCCGGCGCAGCAGGGTGGTGAAGGTGCGCACCCGGGCCGACCAGACCGTCATCGAGGGGTGCTCGTCCACCACCAGCACCACGTCCCAGCGGGCCCGCGCCGCCCGCCGCAGCACCGGCCGGACCAGCCCCGCCTCCGCCTGGGCGGCGGTGGCCTCCTGGTCGTACACGAACAGTTCCCGCGGCGAGACCAGCCGCCGGAACGGGCGCAGCACGTCGGCGAGGGGCTCCTCGCCGACGGCCGCGGCGCCGGGGTCGGCCGGGCCGGCGGAGAGCCGGGCCGGCAGGATCATTCCGGGTCCGCCGTCGGCCCGCCGCGCCACAGCACCTCGGCGAGACGGTCCCAGTCCGCGGCGTCGTCGGCGTCGGCGGCGGCGAGCTGGACCGCGTCGAGCAGCTGGTCCAGGGTGGGCGCCTCCGGCCCGTGCCGCCGGTCCAGGAACGCCCGGACCAGCCCGGGGGCGCCCGGGGGGCGCGCGACGAAGTGCGCGTCCACCATCCGCAGCAGGGTGGCCTCGTCCGGGTCGGCCAGCCGCAGCCGCAGGCAGTGGCGCAGGAACGCCGGCGGGAACACCCGGTCCTCGGTGCAGGTCATCACCACCAGCGGGAACTCGTGGCAGCGGACCCGGCCGCCGCGCACCGTGGCCCGGCCGCCCGGGTCGGCGGTGTGCACGGTGACCTCGGGGCTGCGTCCGGCCGCCCGGACCAGTTCGGGGATCTCGAACCCGCCGTCGTCGAAGACGGTGCGCAGTTGCTGGGGCAGGTCGATGTCGCTCTGGTCCAGCTCGTCGACGAGCAGCACCCGGGGCGTGCGGTAGGGCAGCAGGGCGGTGCCCAGCGGCCCGAGGCTGAGGTGCTCGCCGAGCTCGTCGCCGACGGAGCGGTCGTGGCTCTGGCCGGCGCGTACCCGCCCGAGCGGGTCGTGCTGGTAGAGGCCGGCGCGGACGGTGTCGTGGGTGGTCACCGGCCAGTGCAGCACCCGGCCCAGGCCGAGTTCCCGGGCGATCCGGTAGGCCAGGCTGGACCGGCCGGACCCGGCGCGGCCGGTGACCAGGAGCGGGCGGCGC
The DNA here is from genome assembly GCF_043197045.1 of Micromonospora sp. NPDC049282. Taxonomy (NCBI): domain Bacteria; kingdom Bacillati; phylum Actinomycetota; class Actinomycetes; order Micromonosporales; family Micromonosporaceae; genus Micromonospora; species Micromonospora sp. NPDC049282. The sequence goes on along the minus strand of NZ_JBICSL010000004.1, from coordinate 191,168 downwards.
AACAGCAGCGCGGCGTTGACCACATCCACCTCGCGCGGATCGGGGAGCGCCGCCGCCGTCGCCGTGCCGAGCCGCCGTTCCAGGTCCGGATCCTCGCGGGGCGCCGGCGGCTCGTCCGGCCCGCCGTCGAAGGCGCGCCAGCGCGGCGGCGCCGGCCAGCGCCGGTCCCGCTCGGCCGGGTCGAGCGGCTCCCCGGTGCCCCGGTAGACCCGCCACCCGGCGGCCCGCGGGGCGTTCACGCCGGCCGTCCCGGTCGGTCGTCGGGCCGGTGCAGCTCCGGGGTGCGTTCCGGATCGTCCCAGAGCACCACCAGGTGGCGGCCGCTGTGCCGGTCGGCGTGCGGCTCCAGGGCGAGCGCGTCCAACCGCGCCCGCCGGGCGTGCACCGGGAGGCGCGCGATGCGTCCGTCGGCGGTCATGTCCCGGATCTCCTCCCAGAACTCCGTGTCGGACGGGCGGGTGCGGTGCCAGACGATCACCGGTAGCCCCGCCCGCAGGGCGGTCATCACTTCCTTGAAGCCGAGCGGGTTCGCCGGCGTCGGCGGGGCGCTGAGCAGCAGGGTCGACCAGCGCGGGTCGGCGGTCAGCTCGGCCTCCAACCGGGTCAGGTACGCCGAGCCGTCCGGCCGGCTACGGAAGAGCCGACTGTGCGCCGGCTCGGCCTGGAGGTGTTCCCACCGCCGTCGCCAGGCCCGGTGCCACTCGGGTTGCCGCAGCCGGTTGAGGCTGCGCACGACCACCGGGTAGTCCATCGCCAGCACCTTCTGCTCCAGGTGGACACTGGCCGGCTCCTTGCGCCACCAGGCGACGTCCTCGTTGAGCAGCTCGACCGGCAGGACCAGTTCGACGGCGACGTCGGCGCGCCGGTCGGACCACTCGATCTCCATCTGGTGGACGATCCGCTCGACGGTCGCCTCCAGGCCGGCGTACGGGACGTCGGTGAGCTGGCCGTGCCGTCGGGAGTGCCACCCCTGCGCGCCCTGCCACTGGCGGTAGTGGGAGACGGTGTAGACGGCGCTGCCCGGGGCCAGGTCCGGCTCGACCTGGATGACCAGGTAGACGTACGGCTCGGGGGTCTGGTCGCCGGCGTTGACCTGGGCCCGGCGGCGGTCCAGGTCGGCGGTCAGCTCCAGCAGGCTGGCCTGGCGCCGGTTGCGGTGCCGGATCAGCTGGGCCGTCCCGGTGTCCACCTCGTGCTCCAGCAGCACCAGGAAGAGCATGCTCGGGGGCAGCCCGCGCGCCGGGGCGTTCTGCCCGCTGAGGTAGACGAAGACGTCCCAGGCGCTGACGCACCAGGGCGGGGGCGTGGCCGTCTTGTGGTCGGTGGCCCGCTGGTAGAGCCAGCCGAGCGAGTCCGGGCGGTGGCCGGAGAGCGCCGGTCGCAGGTCGGTCCAGTCCTCGGCGGCCAGCAGCTCGAACGCGTCGACCTCGTGCCGCAGCCGGTGCAGCGGGCCGAGCTGGGCCGCGGCCGGCTCGAAGAGCGCGACCACGTCGACCAGGGCGGCCAGGTCGCCCAGGCAGACGCGGACCACCTCGATGCTCTGGTCGCGGGGGTTGGCGTAGTCGTTGACGCCGGGGTCGGAGAGCCGCTCGCGAAGCTTGCCCACCATGAGCCGGCGGCTGTCGGGCTCCTGGAGCAGCCGCATCCGGGACAGCAGGTCGACCAGTTCTTCCTCGATGCGGCGTCGCTGGGCGTCGCCGGGGGAGGGAAGCTGCGTCATGGGCCATCCGGTTCGTCACACGGCGGGGTTCGGAGGTCGACCGGCGCGGCCGCGCCGGCACGGCGGCGGGCGGCGGTGGACGTCCATGATCGCAGTGGGGGTGACGGTCTCACGTCGACTGTCCGGTCCCCGACACCGTACGCATCGGCATCCTCCGATCGCTGTGGCGGAGCACGCACCATTCTGACGGTGCGGTCAAGCGCCGACCACGGGCCGTGCGCGGCCGGACTCCCGCCGACGCCCAAACGACCGTTAAGCTTCAGGGGTCCGCACCCCCGGACGCCGCACCGGCTCACCCACCCCACGGAGCTCATCGCGCTATGGACGTCGACCGGATCCTGCCCACCGACGAGGCCCACGACCTGCTGGACCTCGCCACCGAGCTCGCCGACCGGGAGCTGGCCCCGAGGGCGGCCGGCTTCGAGGAGCGCGCCGAGTTCCCCCGCGACGTGCTGCGCACCCTGGGCCGGGCCGGCCTGCTCGGGCTGCCGTACGCCGAGGAGCACGGCGGCGCCGCCCAGCCGTACGAGGTCTACCTGCAGGTGCTGGAGATCCTCGCCAGCCGGTGGCTGGCGGTGGCCGAGGCGGTCAGCGTGCACACGCTGTCCTGCTACCCGCTGGCGCAGTTCGGCACCGACGAGCAGCGCAAGCTGCTGCCCGACATGATCGGCGGGGAGTTGCTCGGGGCGTACTGCCTCTCCGAGCCGCAGGGCGGCTCGGACGCGGCGTCGCTGACCACCCGGGCGGTCCGTGACGGCGACGACTACGTGGTGACCGGCACCAAGGCGTGGATCACCCACGCCCGGGTCGCCGACTTCTACGACATCTTCTGCCGCACCGGCGGTCCCGGTCCGAAGGGCATCTCCTGCCTGCTGGCCGACCGGGGCACGCCCGGCATCCACCCGCAGGCCGCCGAGCGCACCATGGGCCTGCACGCCTCGCCGGTGGCGCAGATCGCCTTCGACGAGGCCCGGGTGCCGGCCGAGCGGCTGATCGGCGGCGAGGGTGCCGGCTTCACCATCGCCATGTCCGCGCTGGACTCCGGGCGCCTCGGCATCGCCGCCTGCGCGGTCGGGCTGGCGCAGGCGGCGCTGGACTACGCGGTCGGCTACGCCCGGGAACGCCGGCAGTTCGGCCGCGCGATCATCGACTTCCAGGGGCTCGGGTTCAACCTGGCCGACCACGCCACCGGGATCTCCGCGGCCCGCGCGCTGATGCTGGCCGCCGCGCGGCTGCGCGACGCCGGCCGGCCGTACTCGATCGAGGCGGCGAAGGCGAAGCTGTTCGCCACCGACCTGGCGATGCGGGTGACCACCGACGCGGTGCAGGTGCTCGGCGGCGCCGGGTACGTCGCCGACCACCCGGTCGAGCGGTACATGCGCGAGGCGAAGGTGCTGCAGATCGTCGAGGGCACCAACCAGATCCAGCGACTGGTCATCTCCCGCGCCCTCGCCAGGTAACGGCTAACCTGTCGCGGTGACCTTCCCCCGGATCACCGTCGACCCCGACGTCATGGGCGGCGCGCCCTGCGTGCGGCAGTCGCGCATCCCGGTGGCCACGCTGCTGGCCATGATGGCCGAGGGGATGTCCGTCACGGACATCCTCACCGACCTGCCGTTCCTCGACGAGGAGGACATGGCGGAGGTGCTGAACTACGCCGCCGACGCGGTCCGCGACCGCACGGCGCGCTGAGCGTCACGACGGCGGGGCGGGTACGCCGTGGGAGCGCTATCTCCGGTAGGTTGCACCGCGTGGAGGACATCGACCGCGCCATCGTCGCCGCGCTGACCGGCGACGGTCGGCTGTCGTACACGGACCTGGCCGAGCGGGTGGGCCTGTCGGTGTCCGCCGTGCACCAGCGGGTCCGTCGGCTGGAGCAGCGCGACGTGATCAAGGGGTACGCCGCACGCGTCTCGTTCGAGGCGCTGGAGCTGCCGCTGACCGCGTTCGTGGCGATCCGGCCGTTCGACCCGTCGCAGCCCGACGACGCGCCGGAGCGGCTGGCCCACCTGCCCGAGATCGACTCCTGCTACTCCGTCGCCGGGGAGGACTTCTATCTCCTGCTGGTGCGGGTGGCCGGTCCGGCCGACCTGGAGCGGCTGCTGCAGGAGATCCGCATCTCCGCCAACGTCACCACCCGCACCACCGTGGTGCTCTCCACGCCCTACGAGAACCGGCCGCCGAAGATCAGTGCCGAGCTGCCTGGTCGGGGGCGGTCCCGCTCGGCGTCGGAGCCGGCAGGTTCCACCGCTGGATGACCGGCCGGCCGTGTTCGTGACCGAGCACGCTGAGCGTGGCGGTGTCCAGGCGCAGCAGCCCGCCGGCCGAGGGCGGCAGCCCGATCCAGCGGGCCCCGAGCACCCGCAGGCTGTGCCCGTGCCCGACCAGCGCGACGCTGCCGCGGTCGAGCAGCGGGGTGACCCGGGCGAGGACCCGGTCGAGACGGGCGGCCACCTCGTCCGGTGACTCGCCGCCGGGGCCGCCGTCGGTCCAGATCGTCCAGTCCGGCCGTTCCTCCTGGATGGCCGCGGTGGTGCGTCCCTCGTACTCGCCGTAGTTCCACTCGGCCAGGTCGGGATCGGTGGCGTCGACGGTGAGCCCGGCGAGGTGCGCGGTGCGGGTGGCGCGCTGCCGAGGGCTGGACAGCACCCGCACGAAGCGCCGGCCGGCGAGCAGGGGAGCGAGCGCGCGGGCCTGCCGCTCGCCGTCGGCGGTCAGCTCCAGATCGGTGTACGAGGTGTGCCGGTGGCTGGCGCTCCAGCTGGTCTCGCCGTGCCGGACCAGCAGAATCTCGTTCACCGGCCCAGTCAACCACGCCGTCGGCGAGGTCGCCGGATCAGTCATCGTGGCGCTTCGGACGCGTGTCCCTCTCCGGCTCCATGCCTTACAACCTATTATCCTAGGATGCCTTAGCGGTTGTGCGTAACCACGCAACGTTTGACCACCCACGCACCGGGAACGCAGGCGGCGCAACGCTCAGCCGGACGAGGAGGGCGACATGAGCTTCACCGATAAGGCGAAGAACAAGGCCCAGGAGATGAGCGGCATGGCCAAGGAGCGCATCGGCGACGTGACCGACAACGAGCGGTTGCGTGCCGAGGGCGCCAGCGAGCAGAGCACGGCCCGCGCCAAGCAGGCCGGGGAGAACGTCAAGCAGGCCGGCCGCGACGTCAAGGACGCGTTCGAGAAGTGACCACGAGCGAAGGCGGGCCACCGGATTCCGGTGGCCCGCCTTCCTGTCCGGGAGCGCGGATCAGTCGTCGCGGTGGGCGTGCCACCAGGACTGACCGGACTCGGGCAGGGTGTCGATCGGGTCGTAGTAGGCGTAGCGCTTGTTGAGCGCCTCCAGATCGGCGGACTCGATCGAGGTGCGGTAGTTCTTGGTCCAGTAGGAGATGCCGCGCTCGCGGTCGTAGTCGGTGAGCATGTGCACCCAGCGCTTGCCGACGAACGGGACGTCGCAGACGATGCGCGGGGTCGCGTAGCCGGGCAGGTAGCCCATGATGTCGTGCTGGAGCTGCTGGGCGTGCCAGACCGGGACGCGCCAGTGCTCGGCGTTGGGGATCATGTCGCACATGTAGAAGTAGTACGGCAGGATGCCCGTTTCGCCCTGGAGCGCGAAGCAGAGGTCGAGCAGGTCGGCGTTGGTGGCGTTGACGCCGCGCATGAGCACGCCCTGGTTGCGCACGTCGCGGACGCCGACGTCGAGGGCGGTCTGGGCGGCCTTGGCGACCAGCGGGGTCAGCGACTGGGCGTGGTTGACGTGGGTGTGGATGGCGAGGTTGACGCCGCGGCGGGCGGCGGTGCGGGCGACACGTTCCAGGCCCTCGACCACGTCGGGCTGGAGCCAGTGCTGGGGCAGGCCCATCAGGGCCTTGGTGGCGAGCCGGATGTCGCGGATGGTCTCGATCTCGAGCAGGCGCATCAGGTAGGACTCGAGGTTGCGCCAGGGCACGTTGGCGACGTCGCCGCCGGAGACGACCACGTCGCGGACGCCGGGGTGGGCCTTGAGGTAGGCGATGTGGGCGTCGTAGCGGTCGACCGGCTTGAGGATGAGCTTGAGCTTGTCGACGGCGGGGGTGGAGTTGCCGACGAGGTCCATCCGGGTGCAGTGGCCGCAGTACTGCGGGCAGGTGGAGAGCAGTTCGGCGAGGACCTTGGTGGGGTAGCGGTGGGTGAGTCCCTCGGCGACCCACATGTCGTGTTCGTGGAGGCTGTCGCGGCTGGCGTAGGGGTGCGACGGCCAGTCGGTGCGCCGGTCGGAGGCGACGGGGATCATGTAGCGGCGTACCGGGTCGGCGAGCAGCGCCTCGGTGGTCATCGGCGCGAACGGCACCATGGTGTTGATCATTTGGGGCGGCACCAGCATGGACATGGTGGCCAGGGCCTTCTGGTCGGCCTCGAGGTCGGCGTAGAAGGTCTCGTCCACGAGGTCGCCGAGCACGGCGCGTAGCTGCTTGATGTTCTTGACGCAGTTGACCCGCTGCCACTGGGCGCTCTCCCACTGTTCGCGGGTGACGTGGCGCCAGCCGGGGAAGCGCGTCCAGTCGGGTTCGACCAGGGGGGTGCGGCGGTATTCGTAGGGTTGTCCGGCGGCGGGGACGGCGACCGGCGTGGAGCGGGGCGTCGGGATGGTCTCCACCGGTTGGGTCTGGGTCACGGCCCCTCCTCGTCAGCGGTGCGGGTTGATCAACCTTGCGAAGGCTACTGGAAAATCTGCGGTGAAGAAATTAGTCTGCCGTAAGTTTTCCCGCGACGCGAACCCTGGCCGGGGGTTCGGGCGGCTGGACATAGGGGGTCGTCGTGACGTCACCGGTGGGTCTGCACCGAGTCGTGGAGCCGGCGGGGGTGCTGCCGCAGGCGGCCTGGCGCCTGGACGCCGATCCGCGGATCGCGGCGAACGAGGTGCGGATCCGGGTGGAGCGGCTGAACCTGGACGCGGCGAGTTTCCGGCAGTTGGCGGAGAAGCACGGCGGGGACGGCGAGAAGGTCCGCGCCGAGGTGTTGGAGATCATCTCGACCCGGGGGAAGATGCAGAACCCGGTGACCGGTTCCGGCGGCATGCTGATCGGCACGGTGGAGGAGGCGGGGCGTCGTTCCCCGCTCGGGCTGCGGCCGGGGGACCGGGTGGCGACGCTGGTGTCGTTGACGCTGACGCCGCTGACCATCTCCGACGGGCTGGCCCGTTGGGACGGGCGCAGCGAGCAGGTGCCGTGCGACGGCTACGCGATCCTGTTCGCCCGCTCGATCGCCGCGGTGCTGCCGGCGGACCTGCATCCGGAGCTGTCGCTGGCGGTGCTGGACGTGTGCGGTGCGCCGGCGTTGACGGCGCGGGTGGTCGCCGAGCAGGTGGCGCGGCGGGGCCGTGCGGGTGACCCGCGTCCGGTGTCGGTGGCGGTGATCGGTGGGGCCGGCAAGAGCGGCTCGCTGTCCCTCGCGGCCGCGCGGCGGGCGGGCGCGGGTCGTACCGTCGGGGTGGTGCCGGTGGCGGCGGAGCGCGACGCGCTGGTGGCGGCCGGGTTGGCCGACGCGGTGGCCCTCGCCGACGCGCGGGATCCGGTGGGGTTGTCCACGGCGGTGACCACGGCGTTGAGTGCGCCGGCGGACGTGACGGTGGTGTGTGTGGACGTGCCGGGGTGTGAGCACGGCGCGGTGCTGGCCACGGCGGACGGCGGCACGGTGATCTTCTTCTCGATGGCGACGAGTTTCGCGGCGGCGGCGTTGGGTGCGGAGGGCCTGGCCGCGGACGTGACGATGCTGGTGGGGAACGGGTTCGTGCCGGGGCACGCGGAGCTGGCGTTGGAGTTGTTGCGGTCCGAGCCGGGGGTGCGTGGTCTGTTCGAGGCGCGGCTGGCGGCAGACTGAGGCCATGACGAACCCCTCGACGTTGTATCGCGGTGGAGTGCTGCACTGTCCGGCCGAGCCGAGCGCGACGGCGCTGGTGGTGCGGGACGGGCGGATCGCCTGGTTGGGCGCGGACGCGGACGCTCCGGCGGCCGACCGGGTGGTGGAGTTGGATGGTGCGCTGGTGACGCCGGCGTTCGTGGACGCGCACGTGCACGCGACGGACACCGGCCTGGCGTTGTCGGGGCTGGATCTGTCGGCGGTGCGGTCGGCGGGTGAGCTGTTGGCGGCGGTGTCGGCGTTCGCGGGTGGGTTGCCGGGCGACGCGGTGGTGCTGGGGCACGGTTGGGACGAGTCGTCCTGGGCGGATGCGGCGTTGCCGGACGCGGCGGCGTTGGATCGGGCGGCGGGGGGCCGCCGGGTGTATCTGTCGCAGGCGTCGATCCATTCGGCGTTGGTGTCGGCGGCGTTGCTGGCGGCGTGCCCGGAGGTGTCGGCGGCGGCGGGGTTCGACCGGTCGGGGTGGTTGCGGCGTGACGCGCACCATGTGGTGCGGGCGGCGGCGTTCGCGTCGGTGACGCGGGCGCAGCGGGTGGCGGCGCAGCGGCGGGCGTTGGCGCACGCGGCGTCGTTGGGTATCGCGGCGGTGCACGAGTGCGGCGGTCCGGACATCTCCGACGAGGAGGACTTCACCGGGTTGTTGGCGGTGTCGGGTGACGGGGTGCCGGAGGTGTACGGGTACTGGGGTGAGTTGCTGGGTGCGGCGCGGGCCCGGGACCTGGGTGCGGTGGGCGCCGGTGGTGACCTGTTCGCGGACGGGGCGTTGGGGTCGCGGACGGCGCACGTGTCGGCGGCGTACCTGGACGGTGAGTCGGGGGCGTGTGGGCACGGGTACGTGACGGCGGAGCAGGTGCGTGATCATCTGCTGGACTGTGCGGCGCACGGGATGCAGGGCGGGTTCCACGCGATCGGTGACGCGGCGATCGGGACGGTGTTGGCGGGGTTCGCGGAGGCGGCGCGGAAGCTGGGCACGGAGCGGTTGCGGGCGGCGCGGCACCGGGTGGAGCACGCGGAGATCATGAGCAAGCGGTTGATCGCCGGGTTCGTGGAGTACGGGATCGTGGCGTCGATGCAGCCGGCGTTCGACCGGTTGTGGGGTGGTTCGGGGCGGATGTACGAGTCGCGGTTGGGGTTGGCGCGGTCGTTGGAGTCGAATCCGATGGGTGCGATGCACGGGGTGGGGGTGGCGTTGGCGTTCGGGTCGGATTCGCCGGTGACGCCGTTGGACCCGTGGGGGTCGGTGCGGGCGGCGGTAACGCATCACAATCCGTCGCAGCGGATGAGTGTGCGGGCGGCGTTCGCGGCGCACACGCGCGGTGGTTGGCGGGCGGTGCGTCTGGACAACGAGGGGGTCCTGGCGTTGGGTGCGCCGGCGACGTTCGCGGTGTGGGACTGCCCGGCGGGGGTGGAGCGGGGTCTGCCGGTGCTGCAGGCCGAGGATCCGGAGTTGCGGGGGGCGGATGATCCGACTCCGCTGCCGGTGTGCCGGGCCACGGTGTTGCGCGGTGATGTGATCTATCAGGAAGGTTCTTCGTGACGGGCAAGCTTGGGTTGGATCCGGCGCTGGTGGCGCGGGCGCGGGAGTTGGCGCGCCGGGCGGGGCAGCCGGTGGTGGATCTGGCGCGCAGCCATACGACGGTGTCGGTGGAGCGGGCGGTGTTGCGGCTGGCCGGGGTGTCCGGCGCCGACCCGGACGGCATTCCGTGGGTGAACCGTCTGGTGGACGCGGTGGTGGCCGATGTCGGGTTGGGGCACGGGGTGGCGTTGCCGGTGTTCGACGCGCTGGCGCGTGAGGGCGTCGAGGATGTGACGTTGCTGGCGCAGAAGGCGGCGGCCGGGTCGGTGCGGTTCGACGTCCCGGTGGGGAAGGCTGCGACGGCGGCGCGGCGGGCGTCGCGGCGGGCGGTGGCGGCGGGGATCCGGCGGATCGACAGGCGTCGGGCGGAGCGGGATCGCCTCGTCAAGCGGTTCGGGGATCCGAAGCAGCGGCCGTGGATCTATCTGATCGTGGCGACGGGGGACATCTACGAGGACATTCCGCAGGCGCAGGCGGCGGCGCGGGCCGGCGCGGACGTGATCGCGGTGATCCGGTCGACGGGGCAGTCGCTGCTGGACTACGTGCCGGAGGGCGCGACCCGGGAGGGGTTCGCCGGCACGTACGCCACGCAGGAGAACTTCCGGTTGATGCGGGCGGCGCTGGACGAGTCGTCGAAGGAGTTGGGCCGGTACGTGCGCCTGACGAACTACGCGTCGGGGTTGTGCATGCCGGAGATGGCGACCCTGGCCGGCCTGGAACGGCTGGACATGATGCTCAACGACTCGATGTACGGGATTCTGTTCCGTGACATCAACCCGATCCGCACGTTCGTGGACCAGCGGTTCTCCCGGCAGGTGCACGCGCGGGCGGGGATCGTCATCAACACCGGTGAGGACAACTACCTGACCACCGCCGACGCGGTGGACGAGGCGCACACGGTGACGGTGTCGCAGTTGCTCAACGAGTTCTTCGCGCACGAGGCGGGGTTGGCGGACGGGCTGTTGGGGTTGGGGCACGCGTTCGAGATCAACCCGGATGTGCCGGAGTCGTTGCGGTTGGAGTTGGCGCACGCGTTGTTGGCGCGGGAGTTGTTCCCTGACGCGCCGTTGAAGTGGATGCCGCCGACGAAGCACATGACCGGTGACGTGTTCCGGGGCAATCTGCTCGACGGGTTCTTCAACCTGGTGGGCGCGATGACCGGGCAGGGCATCCTGCTGGTGGGGATGATGACGGAGGCGGTGGTGACGCCGTGGTTGTCGGACCGGGACATCGCGTTGCAGAACGTGCGGTACGTGTTGGGCGCGGCGGGCGGGTTGCACGAGGACTTCGTGCCGGCGCCGGGCGGGTTCATCCAGCAGCGGGCGCACCGGGTGCTCGGTGAGGCGGTGGAGTTGCTGGAGCGCATCGGGGAGCAGTCGTTGTTGACGGCGATCGCGGAGGGCACGTTCGGGATCATGAAGCGGCCGGCGGACCGGGGCAAGGGCCTCGACGGTGTCGCGAGGCACGAGGACGACTACCACAATCCGGCCACGGAGATCCTGGAGCAGCCGGCATGAGCGAGCGCACCGAGCGGAGCGAGGGCCGTGAGGGCATGCCCGGCCAGCACAGCATGAGCGAGAAGAAGGTGGTGCGGCCGTACGGGGACACCACCGGAGACGGCATGGTGCAGGTGTCGTTCACGTTGCCGGTGCCGCACGACAAGCGGGCCGAGGGCGCGGCGGTGCAGTTGGCCAACAAGATGGGCATGGACCCGGCGATGCTGGTGCACGCCAAGCCGATCGGCGACGGGTTCACGTTCTTCGTGGTGTACGGGCGGGTCAACCACCTGGTGGACCTCGACCGGGTGCAGGTGGTGGAGCGGGACTTCCCGCTGCTGTCGGCCAAGGAGGTCAACGCGGTGGTGAAGCGGCGGATGCGCCGCAAGTTGTCGGTGGTGGGGGCGTGCATCGGCACCGACGCGCACACCGTGGGCATCGACGCGATCCTGAACGTCAAGGGCATCGCCGGGGAGAAGGGCCTGGAGTACTACCGGGAGTTGAAGGTCAGCAACCTGGGCGCGCAGGTGAGCGTGCCGGAGCTGGTCGAGGCGGCCCGGCAGGAGAGGGCCGACGCGGTGCTGGTGTCGCAGGTGGTGACGCAGCGCGACGCGCACCTGCACAACACGCGGGAGATGTCGGCGGCGTTCCGGGAGGCGATGCCGGCCGGGAAGCGGCCCCTGCTGATCGTGGGCGGTCCGCGGTTCGACGAGGCGATGACCGGTGAGCTGGGCGTGGACCGGATCTTCGGTCGTGGCACCACTCCGGGCGAGGTGGCCAGCTACCTCGTCCACGCGTTGATCACTTCCAGGAGGGCGAGCAGTTGAGCGAGCAGGATCCCCGGCTGGGGTTGACCGTCACCCATCGCCGGTATGTGCCGTACGCGCACGCGCACTACGCGGGGAACCTGGTCGACGGGGCGTACGCGTTGGGGTTGTTCGGTGACGTGGCCACGGAGGTGTGTATCCGCACCGACGGCGACGAGGGCCTGTTCGCCGGCTATTCGGACGTGCGGTTCACCGCGCCGATCCGGGCCGGTGACGTGGTGGAGGTGACGGCCCAGGTCGCGCGCGTGGGCGCGCGCAGCCGGACGCTGGAGCTGAGCTGCGCGGTGGTGTGCCGGGGCCGCCCGGACCGGGGCGACTCGGCGGCGGAGGTGTTGGACCCCCCGATCGTGGCGGTCACCGCGACCGGCACGGTGGTCGTGCCGCCTCCCGCGTGAGCGCGAGGAGCGAGCCGGTCCTGCGAGCCCCGCAGTCGCGAACGAAGGACGGTACCGCGTGAGCGCGAGGAGCGAGCCGGTCCTGCGAGCCCCGCAGTCGCGCAGGACGGTGGTCTGCGCCGACGTCGGGTCGACGTACACGAAGGCGGCGGTGGTCGACCTCGACGGCGGCCGGCTGGTCGGCGCGGCGTCCGCGCCGACGACGGTGGGCACCGACGTGCTGCACGGTTTGGACGCCGCGGTCGGCGCGGCCACCGCGTCGGCCGGCGTCGGCGACGTGCCCTGGTACGTGTGCTCGTCGGCCGGTGGTGGGCTGCGCCTGGCCGTGATCGGCTACGAGCCGCTGGTGACCGCGCAGGCGGGCCGGCGGGTCGGCCTGTCGGCGGGGGCGAACGTGGTGCACGTGGCCGCCGGCCGCCTGGGCGCGGCCGATCTGGCGGCGTTGCGGGCCGCCCGCCCGGATGTGGTGCTGCTGGTCGGCGGCACCGACGGCGGTGACGCCGACACGTTGACGCACAACGCGACCCGGCTGGCGCGGGCCCGCTGGCGGGTGCCGGTGGTCCTCGCGGGCAACGTCGACGCACGCGCCGGGCTGCACGCGGCGCTCGCCGGCGCGGGGGTGCCGGTGACCGCGGCGGACAACGTGCTGCCGCGCATCGGGGTCCTGGCGCCGGGGCCGGCGCGCGCGGCGATCCGGGAGGTGTTCCTGCGGCACGTCATCGGGGGCAAGAAACTGTCCCGCGGGGCCCGGTTCGCGCGGCTGGTCCGCGCCGCCACCCCCGACGCGGTGCTCACCGGCGTGGAGGTCCTCGCCGACACCGTCGGCGGTGACCTGGCCGTGGTGGACGTCGGTGGCGCCACCACCGACGTGTACTCGGTGCTCACCCCCGACGAGCGCGCGGACGGCCCGGGCCGGGAGGTCACCGGCACGCTGTGGCGGGCCCGCACGGTGGAGGGGGACCTGGGGATGCGGTGGTCCGCGCCGGGTGTGGTGCGCGCCGCCGCCGAGGAGCGGCTGCTGGCGCCCGGCGAGCAGGACACCCTCGCGGCCGCGGCGGCGGTCCGGGCCGCCGACCCGGGGTTCCTGCCCGGCGGCGACGCCGACCGGGCCGCGGACCGGCGGATCGCGGCGCTGGCGGCGACCGTGGCGTTGCGTCGGCACGCCCGGGGCGCGGCCACCGGGGAACGCGCCGGCCGGGACCTGCGGGAGGTGCGGCTGCTGGTCGGCTCCGGTGGGGTGCTGCGCCACGCCGATCCGGCCGACGCGGGCGCGGTGCTCGGCGCGGTGCTCACCGACCACGCCGGCGGGTGGCCGTTGCCGCGCGCCGCCCGGCCGGTCGTCGACGTCGACTACGTGCTGGCCGCCGCCGGGCTGCTCGCCGAGGAGCACCCGGGCGTCGCCGCGGCGGTGCTGCGTCACCACCTCGGCGCGTGAGCCGGCCGTCCACCCATCGAGACGCGCCGACGCGACACGCCGTGGCGCATCACACGACAGGCCGGGGTGGGTTGACAGCGGCGGGGGTGCACGCCGTACCGTCTTTTAGTCCTACCATGGGAAGCGGCTGTTGTTCGCTTCGTCCTCTCGTCCGCTGGCCGAGCGACCGAAAGGTTGCGGCGGCCAGGTCCAGCGGGCGGGGGTCGGCGGGGCGGCGCGAACCGGTCGCGGTTACCGGTGTACGGGCAGGGTGTGAGGAACGGCCAGTAGACAACGGCCAGGCGGGGGCAGCCAGTCCACGTCCGGTCGGTCCGAAGGTCGGCGCCGATCATTCTCGCCCCACCGGCCGGGGAGGGCCTGGGAGCGTCGGGGCGCGGCATCAGCCGCGCCCCGATTTTCGTCTCCGGGCTGCCCCCGGGCCGGCAGGCGTCCGCGCCGGGTAGCCTTCGGCCCGTGATCGTGGTGAGGTGCCGGTGACGACGCTCGACCGGGAACAGCCGCGTGCCACCGACGGGGCACGTCCGGGCGCCGGGGGGCGTCCGCTGCCGCTGACGCTGGCCGTGCCGGCCGTTGTGCTGGCCGGGCTGGCGCTGCTGGCGGCGTTCCCGCCGTACGGGCGGTGGCACCTCGCGCCCGTCGGGGTGGCGTTGCTGGCCGCCGCCGCGCACCGGCGGCGGCTGCGCGCCGGCGCCGGCCTGGGCTTCCTCGCCGGGGTGGCGCTGTTCGCCCCGCTGCTGGAATGGACGAACCTGCACACCGGCTGGCTGCCGTGGGCGCTGCTGTCGCTGCTGCAGGCCGGCTACCTGGCGCTGCTCGGCGCCGCCACCGCCTGGGTGTCGCCGCTGGCCGACCGCCACCGGGCGGCGTGGCCGCTGCTGACCGGCGTGCTGTGGGTGGGGCAGGAGGCGCTGCGCGACCGCACCCCGTTCGGCGGGTTCCCGTGGGGGCGGCTGGCGTTCAGCCAGGACACCTCGCCGCTGCTGCGGCTGGCCGCGCTCGGCGGCGCCCCGCTGGTCACGTTCGCCGTCGCGCTCGCCGGCGGGATCCTGCTCACCGTCGCCTGGCGGGACTGGCGCCGCCCGGCCGGGCAGTGGCGGCCCATCGCCGGGCTCACCGCCGCCCTGGCGGCGCTGCTCGCCGCCGGACCGGCCGTCCCGGCGGGGGTACGCGGCGCCGGCGACACCGTCACCGTGGCCATCGTGCAGGGCAACGTGCCCCGCCTCGGCCTGGACTTCAACGCCCAGCGGCAGGCGGTGCTGAACAACCACGTCGACGCCACGCTGAAACTCGCCGAACGGGTCACCCGGGGCGCCCAGGAACGCCCCGATCTGGTGGTGTGGCCGGAGAACTCCAGCGACATCGACCCGCTGCGCAACCCGGGCGCCGGCTACCGCATCTCCCAGGCCGCCGACGCGATCGGCGCGCCCATCCTGGTCGGCGCCGTGCTGCTCGGCCCCGGCCGGGGGGAGGTCCGCAACGCCGGGCTGCTGTGGCGCCCTGGCAGCGGTGCCGACCTCGGCCAGGTGTACACCAAACGGCATCCGGTGCCGTTCGCCGAGTACGTGCCGCTGCGCTCCATCGCCCGCAAGGTCAGCGCCGAGGTCGACCGGGTCCGCTCCGATTTCGTCCCCGGTGACCGCCCCGGCGTGCTGGACGCCGGCGCGGTCACCCTCGGCGACGTGATCTGCTTCGAGGTCGCCTACGACGGCATCGTCCGCGACACCGTCACCGGCGGCGCGCAGCTGCTGGTGGTGCAGACCAACAACGCCACGTTCGACGTGGCCGAGGCCCGCCAGCAGCTGGCCATGGTGCGGTTGCGTGCCGTCGAGCACGGCCGGGCGGCGTTGATGTCCTCCACGGTCGGGGTGTCCGGGTTCGTTTCCCCCGACGGGCGGGTAGACGGGGCCACCGGGTTCAACACCGCCGAGACGGTGGTGCGGCAGATGCGACTCGGGGACGGGCGTACCCCGGCCACCGTGGCCGGGGTGTGGCCGGAGGTGGCGCTCGCGGCCCTCGCGGTCGCGGCTCTGGCCGGCGCGGCCGTGGCGCGTCGCCGCCGGCAGGTCACGCCCGGCTGACCCGACGAGAGGGGCGGTGCGACGGTGGGTGCGGCAGCCGGCCATCCCGGGGTGGGGCGGGTCCTCGTGGTCATCCCCACCTACAACGAGGCGGACAACGTGCGTCGCATCGTCGCCCGGGTCCGCGCGGCGGCGCCCGCGGTGGACGTGCTCGTCGCCGACGACAACAGCCCCGACGGCACCGGCGGCATCGCCGACGCGCTGTCCGGCGTCGACCCGCAGGTGCACGTGCTGCACCGGCCGGGCAAGGACGGGCTCGGCGCGGCGTACCTGGCCGGTTTCGGGTGGGCGCGTGAGCGCGGTTACGACGCGGTGGTGGAGATGGACGCCGACGGCTCGCACGCCCCGGAGGACCTGCCGGCGTTGCTGCACGCCGCCCGTGACGCCGACGTGGTGATCGGATCGCGGTGGGCGCGCGGCGCGCGGGTGCTGAACTGGCCGTGGCGGCGGCTGCTGCTGTCCCGCGTGGGCAACCTGTACGCGCGGGTGGCGTTGGGCATGCCGGTCAGCGACGCCACCGGCGGCTACCGGGTGTACCGGTCGGCGGCGTTGGACGCCATCGACCTGGCGTCGGTGCGTTCGCAGGGGTACGCGTTCCAGGTGGAGTTGTCCCGGCTGGCGCACCGGGCCGGGGTGCGCATCGTCGAGGTGCCGATCACGTTCGCCGAGCGGGAGCACGGCGACAGCAAGATGAGCCCGCTGATCGTGGCGGAGGCGCTGTGGCGGGTCACCCGGTGGGGGGTGCGGGACCGGCGGGCGGCGGTGCGGGGTCGCCCGCGGGCGTTGGCCCGGTGGCCGTGAGCGCGGGCGTGTCATGCTGGAGGGGCGTGACGACACACCGGGCGGATGGGGTGAGATGCGCCGAGGACTCAGATTCGTACCACCGGCTCTGCTGCTGCTGACGTTGCTGGAGCTGGCCGTTTTCGTGCTGGTCGGGCGGGCCGTCGGGTTCGGCGCGGCGCTGCTGATGGTGTTCGCCGCGTCGCTGCTGGGTCTGGTGCTGCTGCGCCGCGAGGGCATGCGGGCGTGGCGGGGGTTCCGGGCCGCCGCGCAGGCCGGCCAGCCGCCGGGGCCGCAGGTCACCGACGGCCTGGTGGGGTTGGCCGGCGCGCTGCTGCTGGCGCTGCCCGGCCTGGTCGGCGGCGCGGTGGGGTTGTTGCTGCTGGTGCCGCCGCTGCGCCGGCTCGCCGCCGGCGGGGTGCGCCGCTCCACCGAGCGGCGGGTGTCGTCGATGGTCGCCGGTGACCTGTTCGGCCCGCGCCGGGTGCGCGTCTACCCGGGTGCGCCGCAGCCGACGCCGACGACCACCGCGCAGCCGCCGACCGGGCCGCAGCAGCCCGGCCCGGCGATCGAGGGCGAGATCGTGGACCGCTGAACCGCCCGAAACGGGTCGGACGTGACGAAGCGCCCCCGGGGTGATCCCCGGGGGCGCTTCGACGCAACAGGTGCTCAGGCGCGACCGCGGCGGGTGCGGACCTCCTGCAGCCGCTCGGCGAGGATGTCCTCCAGCTCGGCGATCGAGCGTCGCTCCAGCAGCATGTCCCAGTGGGTACGCGGCGGCTTGGCCTTCTTCTGCTCCGGCTCGTTGCCGTCGACCAGCCGGGCGACGCTGCCGTCGAACTTGCACTCCCAGGTCGTGGGGACCTCGGCGTCGACGGCGAACGGCACCTCGAACTGGTGGCCCTTGGCGCACAGGTACTCGCGGGTCTGACGCGGCGCGAGCTCCGTGTTGCGGTCGGATTCGTAGCTGACCGCGCCCAGCCGGCTACCGCGCAGCATACGCTCGCCCATGATCGACTTCCCCTCGTTCGTGGTGCTGGTCCTCAGGTGTAACGGCCTGTCACCGCCCGCCCATTCCCCACCCACGCCGGCCGGGCCGCACGCGGGTCGGGAAGCTCAAGGGTAACCGGCCGCGACAGCCGACCGAATCGGTGGAGTGTTTCGCCCGTCACCGGGGATGTTACCCACCCATGCGTGCCGGAGGTGACGATGAGCAGTGACGCGTCGGTCGGAGCCCGTCCGCCCGCCGGGAAGACGTTCTTCGGCCACCCGCGGGCGCTGTCCACCCTCTTCCTCACCGAGATGTGGGAGCGGTTCAGCTTCTACGGCATGCGGGCCATCCTGGTGCTGTACCTGACCGCGGCGGTCGCCGACGGCGGCCTCGGCATCGGCGAGTCCACCGCCAACGCCGTCTACGGCACCTACAACGCCATGGTCTACCTGATGGCGCTGCCCGGCGGTTGGATCGCCGACCGGCTGATCGGGGCGCGGCGCAGCGTGCTGTGGGGCGGCGTGGTGATCGCCGCCGGGCACTACGTGATGGCGATCCCCACCGGGTGGAGCGTGTTCGCCGGCATGACGCTCATCGTGCTCGGCACCGGCCTGCTCAAGCCCAACATCTCCACCATGGTCGGTGACCTGTACGAGCGGGACTCGCCGCGCCGCGACGCCGGGTTCTCCATCTTCTACATGGGCATCAACCTGGGCGCGTTCATCGCCCCGCTGATCACCGGCTTCCTCGGCGAGAAGATCAACTGGCATCTGGGGTTCGGGGCGGCGGCGATCGGCATGACCTTCGGCGTGCTGCAGTACGTGGCCGGCCGGCGCAACCTCGGCGACGCCGGCGCCCACCCGGCCGATCCGCTGCTCGGCGCCGACCGGCGCCGCGCGTTGACCCGCGCCGGCTTGGCCGTCGGCGTGCTGCTGCTGGCGCTGCTGATACTGCTGCTGGCCGGCTGGTTCACCGTCGACACGGTGGTCAACCTGCTCGCCGTGGTCACCGTGCTGGTGACCGTCGGATACTTCGCGCGGATCCTCACCGACCGGGAGATCAGCGACACCGAACGTCTGCGGATGAAGGCCTACGTGTGGCTGTTCGCCTTCGCCGCCGCGTTCTGGCTGATCTACGACCAGGCCGGGTCGGTGCTGAACATCTTCGCCGCGGACCGCACCGACCGGAACGTGGGCGGGTTCACCTTCCCGGCGTCCTGGCTGCAGTCGGTCAACCCGATCCTGATCATCATCGGCGCGCCGCTGGCCGCGTGGCTCTGGCTCAAGCTGGGCCACCGGGTGTCCACGCCGACGAAGTTCGCCGTCGGCCTGGTGCTCAACGGCCTGTCGTTCGTGCTGATGGCCGCCGCCGCGCGCGCCGCCGTCGGCGGCGACCTGGTCTCGCCGTGGTGGCTCGTCGCGGTCTACGCGATCCAGGTCGCCGGCGAGCTGTCGCTGAGCCCGGTGGGTCTGTCCGCCACCACGAAGCTGGCCCCGGTGAAGTACGCCAGCCAGATGCTCGGCCTGTGGTTCCTCGCCACCGCCGTCGGCGACGCCATCGGCGGCCAGGTGGCCCGGCTGGCGCAGAGTTGGTCGCAGTCGACCTATTTCCTCACCTTCGGGCTGGCCTCGGTGGTGCTGGGCCTGACCGCGGTGATGTTCACCCGCCAGATCCGGCGCCTGATGGCCGGCATCCACTGACCGTGGCTCACCGCGCCGGCGTGGGCGGCAACGGCAGCGGCAGGCCGGGCAGCCCGTCGATGCTGCTCGCCACGTGCTCCTTGCCGGCGAAGTAGGCCGACAGCGACGCGTCGTCCTCCCGGTCGAAACGCCGCCCGTGCAGGTCACGGTCGGTGTCGTAGCTCATCAGCGGCACCGCGTAGCCGCAGGTGTCGCGGATCAGCTCGGCGCGCACCACGATCACCGCCCGCAGCCCGTGCGGGCCCGGGTCGATGTCGGGGAAGTGCCGCAGCAGGTCGGGCCAGCGCGGGTCGTCGCGGAACACCGGCTCACCGCGCCCGTGCACCCGCACGATGTTCGGCGGGCCGGCGAACGCGCACCACATCAGCGTGACCCGGCCGTTCTCCCGCAGGTGGGCGATGGTCTCGGCGTTGCTGCCGGCGAAGTCGAGGTAGGCCACGGTGTGCTCGTCGAGCACCGCCAGGGTGCCCCGCAGACCCTTGGGGGACAGGTTGACGGTGCCGTCGCCGGACAGCGGCGCGGTGGCCACGAAGAACATCGGTTGTGCCTCGATGAACTCCCGCAACCGGCCGTCGATGCGCTCGTACGTCTTTCCCATGCCGTCGATCATCGCCCGGCACGCCGGCGTCGCGCTGCCCCGTCCCGGTCCGCGGCCGGCTCCACGCGCCGGTCCCCGGTCGGCTGGTCCGGGTCGCGTGGTGAATCTTGGTACGGGACGGCCCCCGGAGGGGCGATCTCGCACCAAGATCTCCGCTCATCTCGAACAGTGGATGTTTCCTCTCGGGAGGCGGGAAGGATCGCGTGATCGACTCCAGGTCGCCGAGGTGGCGAGGTCGGGCGCACCGGGATACCGCCACCTCGGCGAGCTGGTGTCGATCAAGGCCCGAGGCCGCCCGAGGCCTTCGCGCCGCCGGCGCCGTCGGGTCAGCCGGTCCGCGAACCGAGCGCGGCCAGAGCCCCGGCCAGGTCGCTGACCTGGTCGGCGAGCTGTCCGGCGCGACGTTCGGCGGCGTCCCGGTCGGCCTCGGCCGCGGCCAGCCGCGCCGCCGACCCGGTCGATCGGGCCTCGGCGGCGGTCACCGCCCGCCGGGCCTCGGCCAGCTCGGCCAAAAGCGCCTCCCGATCGGCAGTCCGCGCCGCCACCTCCACCCGAGCCGCATCCGCCGCGGCCAGGGCCTCGGCGCGCGCCGCATCCGCCCGGTCCCGCTCGGCGCGGGCCGCCCGCGCGGCGCTGGCCTCGGCCTCGACCCGCTCGGTCCCCGCCTGCGCCGCGCGGCGGTCCTCGGCGGCCTGCGCCCGGGCGGCCTGCGCGTCGGCGCGCGCCGCGTCGGCCTCGGCGCGCAGGCGCTGCGCCCGGTCCAGGGCCTCGGCGGCGGAGCGGGTGGCCCGTTCGGCGTCGACCCGGGCAGCGTCGCGCTCGGCGGTCAGCTCGGCCACCCGCTGCCGCTCACCGTCGCGTTCGGCCCGCACGGTACGCAGCTCGACGCGCGCGGCGTCGCGGTCGCGTTCGGCCTGCACCCGCAGCGCCTGCGCCGCGCCCGCCTCGGCGCGCGCGGCGTCGCGGGCCGTCTCCGCGGCGGCGGCCCGCTCGGCGGCCGAGGCGGACTCCGCCTCCGCCCGGTCGGCACGCCGGCCGGCGGTGTCACGCTCGGCCTGCGCGGCCCGGGTCTCCTGCCGGTCGCGGGTGGCCGCCGCGGCGGCGTCCTCGGCGTCGCGGCGGGCCTCGTCGCGCTCGGCGTGCGCGGCCGCGACCTGCGCGGACGTCTCGGCGCGCAGCTCGGCGAGCTGCCGCTCCACCCCGGCCGGGGACAGTTCGGCGTGCAGCGCCTCGGTGAGCGTCTCCACCACCTGGTCGAGCCGGTCCACCGCCTCCCAGGTCCGCGCCACCTGCCCCGGCAGGCCGGGGGAGTTGCGGTGGCGCATGCGGGAGTTGCGGGCGGCCCGCTGGCAGGCGCCGTCGTTGTCCCGGCAGTAGCGGAACGGACGGCCGGCGCCGACGCGCTGCGGCACCTCGCGTCCACAGTGGGCGCAGGGGCGGGTCTCGGTGGCGGGCTCGGCGTCCATCGGGGGCGAAGTCTAGTGCTCGCCGCCGCCGGCGCGGGCGGAGCCGTCCAGGGTGTAGCGGCGCTGCACCAGCACGGCGAGCACCATCACGGCGGCGGGCAGCAGGCCGAAGCCGTAGCGCAGCGCCGTGAGGGCGCCGGCGGACTGGGTGACGGTCTGCCCGGCGCTCGACGCGACGAACCCGCCGGCGGCCAGGCACAACGCGTACGCGTAGGGGCCGAGCGCCGCGCCGGTGGCCTCGGTGGCGGTCCACACCCCGGTGTAGGTGCCGGCCCGCTGCGCCCCGGCGGCCCGGATCACGTCGGGCAGCATCGAGAACGGCAGCAGCTGCATGCCGGCGAACGCCACCCCGAGCACCGCCACGGCGGCCACCAGCACCGGCAGCCCCGCCGGCCGGCCGACCGCCAGCACCAGCGACCCGGCGGCGAACGCGACCTGCGCGCCGAGCAGGGCACGCTGCTTGCCGACGCGCCGGGCCAGCGCCAGCCAGGCCGGTGTGACAAGCAGCGCCGGCGCGACGAACGCGGCGACCAGCACCGTGGTGAGCCGGGCGCGGCCCAGCTCGTACTCGGCGTAGTAGGGCACCCCGGCCAGCACCAGGTGGGTGGTAGTCGACATGGCCAGGTAGGCGCCGGCGAGCCGGCGGAACTGCCGGTCGCGCAGGCTCGCCGCCAGCGCCCGCCACCCGCCGGCGCCGTGCCCGAGCGCCGGGGCGGACGCCGCGCGGCGCAGCCGGCCGATCCCGCCCACCCCGACCGCCATCGCGGCGAGCATGCCGGCGGCCAGCACCACGGCCATCCGCAGGTAGCCGGCGCGGGTGGCGTCGTCGCCGCCGGCCAGCAACGGCGCCAGCAGCCCGGCGACCAGGATGCCGAGCGTGAGCACCACCATCCGGAAGGCCATCAGCCGGGTCCGCTCGTGGTAGCCGATCCGCAGGTCCGCCGGCGTCGCCAGGTAGGGCACCTGGTAGGCGGCGAACAGCAGGTTGCCGGCGACGAAGAACACCGCCACCCAGGCGGCCGCGGTCGCCCCGGTGAGGCTGCCGGGCACCGCGAACAGCGCGGCGAACGCCACCGGCAACGCGCATCCGGCCAGCAGCAGCCGCCGGCGGTGGCCCCGGCGGGCCTGCTCGACGTCGCAACGGTGCCCGATCCACGGGTGCAGCAGCACGTCGGCGATCTTCGGCAGCAGCAGGGTCAGCCCGGCCAGCCACGGCGCGACCGCGAGGACGTCGGTGAGGAAGTAGAGCAACAGCAGGCCGGGTACGGTGACCCAGACACCCATGCCCAGCGAGCCGACGGCGAAGCCGACCAGCGGGCCACGCGGCAGGGCGACGGCCTCACGTCGCTGCTCCAGCCCGGTCATCGCCGCCTCCTGCCTCGGGGCGCGCCGCCCCCAATCCAACGGATGCTGGATTGTAGGGGGAACAATGGCCGCATGACCATGCCTCGCCGCCGGCCGGGCCGGCCCCGCCGCGACGACCAGCGACCCACCCGCGACCTGGTGCTCGCCGCCGCCACCGCACTCTTCGCCGAGCGGGGCTTCGACGCGGTCAGCGTCCGGGACGTCGCCGCGGCGGCCGGGGTCGACGTGGCGACCGTGGCCCACCACACCGGCGCCAAGGCGCAGCTCTACGACGCCTGTTTCGCCCGGGTGTTCAGCGCCGAACGGCAGGCCCTGGAGGCGGCCGGGGAACGCGCGCGTGCCGCGCTGGCGGCCGGACCGGCCGACGCGCTGCGCGCCCTGCACGACCTGGTGGACGTGTTCGTCGACTTCCTGGAGGACCGGCCGGAGACGACCGCGCTGTGGCTGCGCCGCTGGCTGGAGCCGCAGCGGCACGCCGAGCTGGACCAGCGCTACGCCGCGCCGCTGTACGCGCAGGTCGAGCGGTTGCTCGCCGCCGCGGCCGAGGCCGGGGCACTGGTCGAGCCGGCCCCGCACGTCACCGTGCGCAGCCTGGTCTGGGCGGTGCACGGGCACGTGGTGGCGCTGGCCGCGCGCAGCGGCTCCGCGGCCCGGGAGCGGCGGGAGTTCCGGGCGTTCGTGCACCGCTTCCTCGACGGGCTCTACCCGCCGGCCGCCGCTTGACCCGGACCCCGCCCGCCGGGGATTATCCATCGGTCGTTGGATAAAGGGGGACGGGTATGGCGGCACCACCGAGGGTCGCGGTCGTCGGCGTCGGCGCGGCCGGACTGGCCACGCTCAAGGCGCTCGCCGACGCCGGGGTGCCGGCGGTGGCGTTCGAGACCGCCAGCACGCTCGGCGGCCTCTGGGTCTACGGCGCGCCCGGCTCACCGGCCTACCGGACGCTGCACCTCAACACCAGCAAGGGGCGCACCGAGTTCGCCGACCACCCGATGCCGGCCGACTGGCCCGACTACCCCGACCACAGCCGCGTCGCCGGCTACCTCGACTCCTACGCCGACCGGTTCGCGCTGCGCGAGGCGGTGCGGCTGCGGCACACCGTCGACCGGGTCACCCGCGTCGGCGACCGCTGGCGGGTGCACGCCACCGGCCCCGACGGGCCGGTGGAGGTCGACGTCGAGGCCGTGGTCGTCGCCAACGGGCACAACCGGGTGCCGAACCGGCCCGAGCCCTACCCGGGCGCGTGCGCCGCCGAGCAGATGCACAGCCACGACTACCGCGGGCCGGAGCAACTCGCCGGCCGCCGGGTGCTGGTCGTGGGCGGCGGCAACTCGGCCATGGACATCGCCGTCGACGCGTCGCACGCCGCCGACCGGACGCTGCTGTCGCTGCGCCGCGGCGTCTGGGTGGTGCCCAAGTACCTGCTCGGGCGCCCCTCGGACACCCTCAACGGGGCACTGGCCCGTCGGCTGCCCTGGCGGCTGCGGCAACGGATCAGCCAGGGCATGCTCACCGCCACGGTCGGCCCGCCCACCCGGTACGGGCTGCCGGCGCCGGCGCACGGCTTCCTCCAGGACCACCCGACGCTCTCCGACGCGCTGCTGTCCCGGCTCACCCACGGCGACATCCAGGCCCGTCCCGGCATCGCCCGCTTCGCCGGCGACCGGGTCGAGTTCACCGACGGCCGCGCCGACGAGGTCGACCTGGTGATCTGGTGCACCGGCTACCGGGTGCGGGTGCCGTTCCTCGACCCGGGCCTGCTCGGCGACGGCGCCGACCGGCTGCCGCTGTACCGGCACGTGTTCCACCTGGACGCCCCCGGGCTGGCGTTCGTCGGGCTCATGCAGTCCACCGGAGCGGCGTTCCCGCTGCTGGAGGCGCAGGCCCGGCTGGTCGCCGCGCGCCTGGCCGGCGTCTGGGCGCCACCGGACCCGGCCCGGCAGGCAGCCGCGTGCCGGGACGAGCTGCGCGCCGCCACCGCCCGATGGGGGCAGCGCCGGCCACACATGCGGGTGGACTTCGACGCGTACCTGGCCGAGCTGCGCCGGGAGTTGGCCGCCGGCCGGCGGCGCGCCGGAGCGACGCGGTGAACGCGCTGGCCGGCCGGCGGGTGCTGGTCACCGGCGCGCGCGGCACCTTCGGCCGGCGCCTCGGCGCCGCGCTGACCGCTGCCGGCGCGCACGTGGTCGGGCTGGACCTGCACGCCGACACCGACGCCACACCACCGGTGCTCGGGGTGGACCTGACCGACCCGGCGGCCACCCCACCGGCCGTGGCCGCCGCCGTCCACCGGCTCGGCGGGCTGGACCTGCTGGTCAACAACGCCGGCGTCGGCGGGCCCGCGCCGGCCGAACTGGCCCCCGACGAGGTGGTGCGCCGGCAGCTGGAGGTGAACCTGCTCGCCGCCTGGCGGACCACGGCCGCGGCGCTGCCCGCCCTGGAGGCCGCCCGCGGTCGGGTGATCTTCGTGGCCAGCCGGATGGCCGTGCTGCCGCTGCCGCTGGCCGCCGCGTACGGGGTGAGCAAGCGTGCCCTGGTCGCGTACGCCGACGCGCTGCGCCACGAGGTCGGCACGCACGTCGGGGTCAGCGTCGTCTACCCCAGCATGGTCGCCTCACCGATCCATGACAGCACCGAGGCGGCCGGGCTGTCGCTGAGCGGGGTGTCCCGGCCGGAGCCGGTCGACGGGGTGGTCGCGGCGATCCTGCGCGCCGCCGCCGCCCGGCGCGCGCCCCGGGACGTCGCCACCACCCGGCGCGGCCGGGTCGAGCTGGCGCTGGCCCGGCACGCCCCGGCGCTGGCCGACCGGCTGGTACGGCGTACCGTCGCCGGTCGCATCGCCGCCGGTGACCTGGACCGCGCGGCGCTGGCCGCCGGGATGCTTCGGCGGCACCGGGAGGGTGGCCGGTAGCTCACACGCCGGCCAGGACCTGCGCATGCGCTACCGGATCAGCGCGCCTGAGCGCTCAACACACCACCTCGCACGGCTGCTCGGGCGCCAGCGTGACCCACCGCTCGCCGGCCGGTCCGTGCACCAGCAGCCGCTGCGCCACCGGCGACACCAGCCGGGCGCGCACGCCGCCGGGGCGCCAGGTCAGCTCCTCGACGGTGACCCGCCCCCGGCAGGTCACCCCGCGCAGCGTGCCCGAGGGCAGGCCGGGCAGCGGCGCGGGCAGCAACCGCAGCGCGCCCGGCCGCGACTGCACCAGCGACTCGATCAGCACCGCCGGCAGCGCGTGCGCGGCGTCCGCGTTCCAGGTCACCCGGCCCGGGTTGTGCGCGCTCATCAACGACCGGAAGAACATGTCCGCGCCGACGATCTTGAGCAGGTTCGCCGCGACCAGCGGGCCGTCGCGCAGCCGGGCGGCGGCCAGCGCCCGGTGCAGGCCGCCGTGCGCGGAGCCGTCCTCGTCGCCGCGCAGCGTCAGCGCCCGGTGCGCGGCGGCGGCCAGCTCCGGAGTGCGGTCCGGGTCGATCTCGTCCAGCGGCCACACCGGGTAGAGGTGGCTGACGTGCCGGTGGTCCTCGTCGCCGACGCTGCCCGGCCACGCCCACTCGGCCAGCGCGCCGCGCCCGTCCACCCGGTAGTCCGGCAACCGGAGCCCGGCCCACCGGTCGGCGCCGGTGACCTCGGCGGCGACGCGCACCGCGTGCCGGGCCGCGGCGACGTCCATGGTGGCGTTCACCGCCACCGGCGCGCTCCGGCCGGCGTCGTCGTGGGGCCCGGTCTCCGGCGAGTACGACGGCACCAGCGCCGGCCGGCCGTCCACCTCGGTCAGCACGTCGGCGAAGAAGTCCGCCACCTCGGCCAGCCAACCGGCCACCGGTCCCAGCGGCGCGCCGGTGACCAGATGGTGCTCGTGCAGCGGGTGCAGCAGCCAGTCCGCGCCGGCCAGCCAGGCCGTGAACGGCCAGTCCGGGTGGACGTGGAACAGGTGCCCGTGCTCACCGTCGGTGCGGCTCGGCGCCAGCAGCCCGCGCGCGCCGTACACCGCCCGGGCGTTGTCCCGCCAGTGCGCGACCTGACCGGCGACCAGCCGGGCGTGCGCCGCGGTCACCTCCGGCAGCGCGCCCACGTTCGCTGCGGCCAGTTGCAGGTTGAGGTTGGCGTCGGTGGTGAAGTCACCGGCCCAGGCGGCGTCCCAGGCACCCAGCCACAGCCCGGTGAGCCGGGGCGGCAGCACGCCGCTGGCGCTGAACAGCAGATAGCGGCCGGCGTGGAACAGCCGCTCCAGCAGCGCCGGGTCCAGCCGGCGCGGCGCGGCGGCCTGCCGGGCCAGCAGGTCGCCGACCGGCAGCTCCCGGTCGGCGTCCGGCACGCCGAGGTCCAGGCCCACCCGACCGTACGGGACGGCGTGCCGGGGCACGTGCCGGGCCAGCAGCTCGTCGTAGTCCCCGACCAGGGCGGCCAGCCGACGTTCCACCTCGACGGTGCGCCAGGGCGGCGTGTCGGGGCGCTCGACAAGCGTGGTGAGCAGCGCCGGGCCGCGTACCCGCACCCGGTCGCCGTCGACCGCCACGTCGCCGCGCAGCAGCGTCAACCCCTCGAACCCGTACGCCCCGCCGGCGTCCGGGTAGCGGGCGCGCACCCGCAGGTACACCCACTCGCCCCGGCGGTACGCGGTCGACTCGTAGCGCACGCCGGCGGGCCGGCCGGGCAGGTCGCCGGTGGCGCCGACCACGCAGTCGCCCTGGTCGAGGTGGAGCACCGCGACGCCGTCGGCGCGGGAGACGAAGCATCGCCGCCGCCCGCCCGACCACCGCACGGCCACCTCGCCGGTGGTGAAGTCGGTGCCGCGCCGGTAGCCGTGCGCCGGTCCGGGCGCGGCGTCCACGGTGAGCGCGAAGCCGGGGTGGAACGACTGGGTCCAGGTCAGCCCTCGGCCGCCGGTGAGCAGCCGGGCGGCCTCGACCCGCCGGCCGGCGAGCACCAGCGCGCGGATCTGCGGCAGCCGGTCGGCCAGCTCGGGCGCCCGGGCCGACCGGCTGCCGTTGGGCAGCACCAGCCGGTGGTGGTTGACCACGATCCGCTCGGCGTGCGGGTGGCCGGGCACCATGAGCCCCAGCTCACCGTTGCCGGTGAGGAACGCGTCGGTCCAGTCGGCGGCCGGGGCGGTGTCGTGGATCCGGTGCGCGACAGGGGTCACCGGCCGGTCCCGGCGCTGGTGTCGCGCACGGTCAGCCGGGGCTCCAGCAGCGTCACCTCCGGCACCGGCTCGTCGCGCAGCCGCCGCATCAGCAACGTCACGGCCTGCCGGCCCACCTCCTCGGCGGGCACCGGCACGCAGGTCAACCCGGACGGCTCGGCCAGCTCGTCGGGGCAGACCGCGACCACCGCGACGTCCTGCGGCACCCGGCGGCCCAGCAGCGGCAGGGTGGACAGCACCGGCCCGACCGCCGACTCGTTCTGCACCACCAGCCCGGTGACGTCGGGATGTTCGACGAACAGCGCCGCCAGGTCCCGGCGGACCGCCGCCGGGCCCTCCTCGCCGGGCCGGGTCACCGCGTCGACGCCCAGCCGGCCGGCCGCGGCCACCACCCCGGACCGGGTGCGGTGGGCGAAACCGGTGCCCCGGTCGTAGACGGCGGCCGGCGCGCCGAGCAGCGCGATCCGCCGGTGCCCGGCGCCGGCCAGGTGCTCCACGCACAGCTCACCGGCGCGCCGGAAGTCGAGGTCCACGCAGGCCAGGCCGGTGCTGTCGGCCGGGTGCCCGATCAGCACCCCGGGCAGCGCCAAGTCCCGCAGCAGCGGCACCCGCGAGTCCTGAAGCTCCACGTCCATCAGCAGCACACCGTCGACAAGCGCGCTGCCGGCGATGCGGTGCAGCCCGGCCGGGCCCTCGTCGGCGGTGACCAGCAGCACGTCGTGGTCGTAGCGGCGGGCGGTGGTGACCACCGCGGTGGCGAAGCGCATCACCACCGGCACCTGCATGCCGGTGCGCAACGGCAGCACCAGCGCGATCACGTTGGCCTTGCGGCTGGCCAACGCGCGCGCGCCGGCGTTCGGGTGGTAGCCCAGGGCGCGGACGCTTGCCAGCACCCGGCTGCGGGTGGTGGCGGAGATGGCGCGCTTGCCGCTGAGCACGTACGACACGGTGCTCGCCGCCACCCCGGCGTGGCGGGCCACGTCGGCGATGGTGACCTGCTCGCCGGCGGCCCGGCCGCTCACCGGGCGGCCCCGGAGCGCCGCGCCGCGGGCGTGGTCGCCTCGCCGCCGCCGGTCACGGCGACCGCGCCGACCAGCCGGACGTCGCGGGCGGAGCGGCCGACCAGCACCGAGTGGGTGGCGTCCTCCACCACCATGGCCGCGCGGGTCTCGTCCCACCAGGCCAGCTCGGCGGTCCGCAGCCGCAACGTCACCCGGGCCGTGCAGCCCGGTTCGAGGGTGACCCGGGCGAAGTCGCGGAGCTGCCGCAGCGGCTGCTTGACCCGGGAACGCCGCTGCCGGGTGTAGAGCTGCACCACCTCGGTGCCCGGTCGGCGGCCCGTGTTGGTGACCTCGACGCTCACCTCCACCTCCTCGCCGGCCTGCGCCGTGGCGGTGCTCAACCGGAGGCCAGCGTAGTCGAACTCGGCGTAGCTGAGCCCGTGGCCGAACGGGTACAGCGGCTCGCCCCGGTGGTAGAGGTAGGTGGCGTCGGCGTCGATGACGTCGTAGTCGAGCAGGTCGGGCAGCTCGGCCGTGTCGGCGTACCAGGTCTGGGTGAGCCGGCCGCCCGGGTCCTCCGCCCCCAGCAGCACGTCGGCCAGCGCGTTGCCGTGTTCCTGCCCGCCGTGGGCGCTCCACAACGCCGCCGGCAGGTGCTCGCGGGCCCAACCCGCCGCGTACGGGTAGCTGCTGGTCACCACCAGCACGGTGCGCGGGTTAGCCGCGTGCACGGCGCGCAGCAGCCCGAGCTGTCCGGCGGGCAGCGCCAGGTCGACCCGGTCCTCGGTCTCCCGGCCGTTGACCATCGGGTGGTTGCCCAGCACCACCACGGCCACGTCGGCGGCGGCGGCCAGCGCGGCGGCCTCGGCGGCGCCGTCGACGTGCAGCTCCACGGTGAACGCGGCGGCGTCACCGGTGGCGACGCTGAGGTGGCCGTACGGGTCGACGCCGACGTGCCGGCCGGTCGCGAGGTGGTGCAGCAGCGCGGTGCCGTCGGGGCGGTGGTGCAGGCGGAACGTCTCGCGGACCACCCAGCCGCCGGGGCCCGGACGGTCGGCGACCAGCGCGCCGGAGTCGTCCGCGCCGACGTACCGGCCGTTGTGGACCGCGCGTAGCGCCACCACGCCGTCGCCCCAGTCGACCACGTCGAACTCGGCCGGCGCCGCGTCGGCGAGCGTCAACGGCCCGCCGTCGGCGAGGCGCACCGCGCGGTGCTCGACGCGCAGCGTGATCCGGTCCGCGCCGGCGTGGGTGGTGACCTCACGCACCCGCCCGAGCAATCCGTCGTACGCGCTGACCGCGTACGGCAGGGTGCCGCTGTACCAGTCGGTGAGCACGGTGTCGGCGAGCGGGCCGAGCACGGCGACCCGCAGGTCGGCCGAGAGCGGCAGCAGCCCGTCGTTGCCCAGCAGGACGATCGACTGGCGGGCGGCCTCGCGGGCGAGTTCCCGGTGGGCGGGGCAGTTCACCACGTCGGCCGGCACGTCGGCGTACGGGTCGTGACCGGGCGGGTCCAGGTCGCCCAGGCGCAGCCGCACCGACAGGATGCGCCGGACCGCCCGGTCCACGTCGGACTCGCCGATCAGGCCACGCGCCAGCGCCTCGGTGAGCCGTTCGACGGTGGGACCCGGATCCTCGTCGTCCTCGGTGAAGCTGTCCACCCCGGCACGCAGCGCGGCGGCGAAGCCGGCGACGTGGTCGGGCAGGTGTCGTTGCACGCCGGCGATGTT
Organism: Micromonospora sp. NPDC049282; assembly: GCF_043197045.1. Taxonomy (NCBI): domain Bacteria; kingdom Bacillati; phylum Actinomycetota; class Actinomycetes; order Micromonosporales; family Micromonosporaceae; genus Micromonospora; species Micromonospora sp. NPDC049282. The sequence goes on along the minus strand of NZ_JBICSL010000004.1, from coordinate 160,959 downwards.
GCCGACCGCGCCGGCGTCGCCGACCACCATGACCTCGTCGTCGGCCCAGCCGCGCAGCTCACCGTCGATGAGCGGGCTCAGGTGCGCCGGCACGCCGTCGACCAGGTTGTACGACGCCATCACCGCGACCGCCGCGCCGGCGGCCAGCGGCGCGCGGAAGGCCGGCAGCTCGTACTCGTGCAGCACGCGCGGCGGCAGGTTGCTGGAGGTGACCGCCCGGTCGGTCTCGTTGTTGTAGCCGAGGAAGTGCTTGAGCGTCGGCGCGGTCCGCAGCCGGGTGGGGTGCTCGCCGCGCAGCCCGAACGCGTAGGCGGTGGCGAGCCGGCCGGTGAGCCAGGGGTCCTCGGACCAGCCCTCCTCGTTGCGGCCCCACCGGGGGTCGCGCAACGGGTTGACCACCGGCGCCCACACGTTGAGGCCGACGCGCTGCGGGTCGGCGCGGTGCTTGGCCCGCACCTCGTCGCCGACGGCGGCGCCGACCGCCCGGATCAGCTGCGGGTTCCAGCTCGCCGCGAGGCCGAGCGCCTGCGGGAAGACGGTTGCCTCACCGAGCCAGGCGACGCCGTGCAGCGCCTCGGTGCCGGTGCGGAACGCCGGCAGGCCGAGCCGGGGAACCGGCGCCTGCCACTGGTGCAGCAGGCCGAGCTTCTCCGGCAGGGTGAGGCGGGCCAGCAGGTCGTCGGGGCGGTGGTGGGTGTGGTCGGTCATGGCGGGCGCCTCCGGTGGGCGTGCGAATCGCCCCCAGGTCCGTCGAAGCGCTTCGACGGACCTGCCGGTGGACGGCGGCGCGCACGCGTGAAAGGGGTGGTGGTCGGCCGGCGGGGTCGGCCCGGAGCGCTGGTGAAGCGCTTCGACAACCGCCGGAAAACACGCCGCCACGGGTTGCCCGGCCCGGAAGCGGCGCTACCGAGGTTGGCACCCGGGGCCGGTACGGTCAAGAGGTCAGGCGGCGGGCAGTTGCCCGGCCTCCACCGTGGCCAGTGCGGCGGCGGCGCCGCCCAGGGCGCTGGCCGCCGAACCCAGCTCGCTGGCCTCGATCCGGACCGTGGCCGGCAGCCCCCACGTGCGGGCGGCGATCTCGGCGCGGGCGGCCGGCAGCAGCCACGGCGCGAGCGCCGCCAGGTGACCGCCGACCACCACCACCTCCGGGTCGAGCAGGTCGACCAGGACGGACACCGCGTGCCCGAGCTGCCGCCCGATCTCGGCGAGCCCGTCGCGCACCGGGGCGTCCCCGGCGCGGGCGAGGGCCTGGATCCGCTCGATCTCCGGCAGGTAGTCGGCGATCGGGCCGTCCGATGCCACGTCGGGCAGCAGGCGGCGCACCACGGCGTCCACCCCGGCCACCGCGGCGAGGCAGCCGTGCCGGCCGCAGTGGCACGGCAGCCCGTCGGGTGAGTGCGAGGAGTGAGCCGGTCCGGCGAGCCCCGCAGCCGCGGACGGAAGGTGGCCTGCCAGCACGGGCAGGTGGCCGATCTCGCCGGCGAAGCCACGGCCGCCGCGCAGCAGCCGGCCGCCGCTGACCAGGCCGGCGCCGACCGCCAGCCCGCCGGTCAGGTGCACCAGGTCGGCCGTGCCGGCGTACGGGCCGTGGCGCAGCTCGGCCGAGACGGCGAGGTTGGCGTCGGTGTCGACGCCGACGGGGAAGCCCGGATCGCGTAGCGCGCGGCGCAGGTCGGCGGCGAGGGGCACGCCGCGCCAGCCCAGCGCGGGCGCGGCCGGCACGGCCCCGTCGGCGTCGACCAGCCCGGGCACGCCCACGGTCAGGCCGAGCACCGTGCGTCCCGCCCCGGCGACCCGGGTGACCGCCCGGCGGGTGAGCGCGGCGAGCGCCCGTACCGTCTCCTCGGGGCCGGCGGTCGCGGCGGCGAACGCGCGCCGCCAGGTGAGCAGCGGCGCGCCGGCCAGGTCGGCGGCGACCACGACCAGCTCGTCGGCGCCGATCTGCAGGCCGAGCCCGACGTAGCGGGAACCGTCGAGGACCAGCATGGTGGCCGGCCGGCCGACCCGGTTCTCGGTCAGCCCGGTCTCGCGCAGCAGCCCGTGTTCGATCAGCTCGCCGACCAGACTGGAGACGGTGGCCTTGTTGAGCCCGGTGCGCGCGGCCACGTCGGCGCGCGAGCAGGGGGCGTGCAACCGGACATGTCGCAGCACGACGGCCCGGTTGGCCACCCGCACGTCGCCCAGGTCGGCCGTCTGGAACGACCGGTCGATGCTGATCACGTGGTGCCCGCCTCCTGCGCCGCGGCCGTGGGGTTCGGCTACAGCTTAAACTAAATCGACCACGACCCTGCCGGGCGGTCTCAGCCGCCGAACCAGGGCTCGAACGGGGCCACCGGCGCCGGCTGGCCGTCGAGCACCACGCGACGCGGCGGGTCCTCGCCGACCACGCTGACCCGGCGGACGTCCAGCGGCCCGTCCACCCGTACCCGCAGCGTGTCGCCGTCGCGGGTGGCGGTGACCGTGGTGTCGCCGTCGGGGTCGCGCACCACCGTCGTGCCGTCGGTCCCGCCCCAGGCGACGAGCGTGACGTCGCGAAACGGGCCTTCGGCGACGGTCGGCGCGGGCGCCACCACCGGCACCAGCGCCCCGCGCCGCACGTACAGCGGCAGCCGGTCGATAGGCGTGCACACCCGCAGGTGCCGGCCGCCGGCGTGGCGCTGCCCGGTGGCCGCGTCCAGCCAGTCGTCGCCGGATGGCAGGTAGACGGCGCGTTCCCCGGACGGGTCGAGCACCGGCGCCACCAGCAGGTCGGCGCCGAGACGGTACTGCAGGTCGGTGGCCCAGGCGGTCGGGTCGTCGGGCGTGTCGAGCAGCAACGCCCGCATCACCGGGCTGCCGGTGCGGGCCGCGTCCACGGCGGCCGACCAGAGGTACGGCAGCAGCCGGTAGCGCAGCCGCAGCGCGGCCACCGCGTGGCGTTCCGCCTCCGGCGGGAAGTCCCACGGCAGCCGGCTGGTGGTGCCGTGCAGCCGGACCAGCGGCGACAGCGCGCCGAACTGGGTCCAGCGCACGTACAGGTCGGGCTCCGGCGTGCCGTGGAAGCCGCCGGTGTCGTGGCTCCAGAACGGCACCCCGGACAGCCCGTGCGACAACCCGCCGCGCAGGGTGCTCGCCATGCCCGGCCAGGTGGCGTTGACGTCGCCGCTCCACTGCGCGCTGTGCCGCTGCCCGCCCAGGTAGGACGAGCGCGCCCACACCGTCCGGTGCCCGGCCACCTCCTCGGTGACGTCGGCGACCACGTCGTTGAACAACAACGCGTAGACGTTGTGCAGCTCGACGCCGGTCATGCCGTTGTGCGCCACCGCGTCGGCGGGCACCGCCTCGGCGAAGTCGGTCTTGAACACCGCGACGCCCTGGGCCAGCAGCGGCCGCAGCAGCCCCTGGAACCAGCGCACCGCCGCCGGGTTGGTGAGGTCCACGATGGCGCAGACCGGATAGCTGCCGTGCCAGGTGTCCGCGACGTACGTGCCACCGTCGGGGCGGCGCAGGAAGTAACCGGCGGCCTCCGCCTCGGCGTAGAGCGGGCTGTCGGTCATCAGGTAGGGGTTCATCCACAGGCACACCCGGAAGCCCTGCTCGGTGAGGTCCTTGAGCATCCCGGCCGGATCCGGGAACGCCTGCTCGTCCCAGCGCAGCTCGGACCAGCGCCCGGCGACCTGCCAGTAGCAGTCCAGGTGCAGCACGTCGCAGGGGACGTCCCGCTCCCGGATCAGGCGGGCGCGCTCCCGGACACGTTGCTCGCTGTCCGGGAAGAACCCGGAGGAGATCCAGGCCCCGAACGCCCAGCGGGGCGGCAGGTACGGCCGGCCGGTCAGCGCGTCGAGCCGGTCCAGGATCTGCGCCGGGGTCGGGCCGGCCAGCACGTAGTAGTCGAGCAGGTCGTCCGGGACCAGCAGCTGCACGCTGCTGTGGGTGCTGGCGCAGACGTCGAACTGCACCGGCAGGCCGCTGTCGACGAGCACCCCGTAGCCGCGGTCGGACAGGTAGAACGGCACGTTCTTGTGCGACCGGTCGGACTCGCCGCCGAACGCGTCGAAGTTCCACATCAACGGGCGCTGGCCGCGCTTGTCCAGCGGGGTGAACTTCTCGCCGAACCCGACGAACCGCTCGTCGCCGGGCGCGACGAAGCTCTCGTGCCAGGCGACCGGCTCGCCGTCCACGGTGGAGCGGCCGAGCGGCAGCGTGCGCCGCCGGCCGCTGATGTCCCGGGTGCCGCCGTCGGTGGCCACCAGCAGCCGGCCGTCGCGGTCGAGGAACCGCAGCCCCCACGGGTCGAGGCGGATCTCGGCGACCACCGCGCCGGCGTCCACCCGGGCGTACGCGTCGTCGACGGTGATCTCGGCCGGGTGCGGTTCGGGCCGGGTCAGCGTGGTGGCGCGCGCGGAGCGGCTGCGCACGGAGAGGTCGTCGGTGAGGCGCACCCGGACGATCCCGTCCCCGGCGGCCTCGATCCGGGCGACGAGCGTGCGGCCGGAGGCGCAGGTGGCGGTGAGCGTGACCCCGTGCGGGTCGGTCGCGACCACCTCGGCCCGCAGCACGTCGTCGGCGCCCTGCTCGCCGGGGGAGCGGACCGGCAGGTCGGGCGGGTCGGCCACGAACGTCTCGTACGGGACCAACGGCGGGCGGTACGGCATGGGCGTCTCCTTGCGGCGACCCGGGCGGCGGTACCGCCAGTTTCTTGGGAACCACAACTAACTGTCAATGATCGGGCGCATTGACTTTCCGCCTCACCTGTTCTTAGTTTGGCCGGGATGACAACTAAAGCGCTGTGGAGCGGCGGTCGGCTCAGCTACGGCGGGGACTGGAACCCCGAACAGTGGCCCCCCGAGGTGTGGCGGACGGACGTCGCCCTGATGCGCGAGGCCGGCGTCAACCTGGTCACCGTCGGCGTGTTCGCCTGGTCCCGCCTGGAACCCGCCCCCGGCCGGTACACGTTCGACTGGCTCGACCGGGTGCTGGACCTGCTGCACGCCGCCGGCATCCGGGCCGCCCTGGCCACCCCCACCGCCTCGCCGCCGCCCTGGTTCACGCACGCCCACCCGGACGCCATGCCGGTCACCGCCGACGGCGCCCGACTGCACCACGGCAGCCGGGACACCTACTGCGCCGCCGCGCCCGCCTACCGCGCGGCGGCCCGCCACATCGCCGCGACGCTCGCCGCCCGGTACGCCCACCACCCGGCGCTGGCGCTGTGGCACGTGCACAACGAGTACGGCACCATCTGCCACTGCGTGCACGCCGAGGCGGCGTTCCGCCGCTGGTTGGCCGACCGGCACGGCGACCTCGACGCGCTCAACGACGCCTGGGTCACCAGCTTCTGGGGCCAGCACTACGCCGACTGGGCGCACGTCGGCGCGCCGCGCGCCACCCAGTACCTGGGCAACCCGGGCCAGCTGCTCGACTTCCGCCGCTTCTGGTCGGACACGCTGCTGACCGCGTATACCGAGCAGCGCGACGTGCTGCGGGCGGCGAACCCGGCGGTGCCGGTCACCACCAACTACGTGCTCGGCGACTGGGTGCCGGTCGACCACGCCCGGTGGGCGCGCGAGGTGGACCTGGTGGCCGTCGACCACTACCCGGACCGGGTCGACGGCGGCGCCGAGGAGCAGACCGCGCTCGCCGCCGACCTCGCCCGTGGGTGGGCCCGCCACGGCGCCGGCCGGCCCGCGCCGTGGCTGCTGATGGAGAGCGCGCCCGACCAGATCCACACCCCCGGGCGGATGCACACCAAGGAGCCGGGACGGATGACCCGGCACAGCCTCGCGCACGTCGCCCGGGGCTCCGCCGGGGTGATGTTCTTCCAGTGGCGCGCCCCGGCCGGCGGCGCGGAACGGTTCCACTCCGCCGTGGTGTCGCACGCCGGCGCGGACACCCGGGTGTTCCGCGAGGCCACCGCCCTCGGCGCGGCGCTCTCGCGGCTCGGCGGGACCGAGGCCGGCCGGGTGGAGGCGCGGGTGGCCATCGCGTACGACGCGGCCAGCGGCTGGGCGCTGCGCCACCCCGGGATGCCCCGCGCCGGCCTCGACCACCCGGGCGAGGTGGCCGCCGCGCACCGGGCGCTGTGGCACGCCGGCATCACCACCGACCTGGTGATGCCCGGCGACCCGCTCGACGGCCACCGGCTGCTCGTGCTGCCCGCGCTCTACCTGACCTCCGACGCCACCGCCGACTGGGTACGCCGGCACGTCCACGCCGGCGGGCACCTGCTGGTCACCTGGCTCAGCGGGGTCGCCGACGAACACGCCCGGGTCCGCCTCGGCGGCTACCCGGGCGCCTACCGGGACCTGCTCGGGGTGCGGGTGGAGGAGTTCCACCCGCTCGCCGACGACGAACGGGCGCCGCTGACCAGCGGCGGGTTCGGCCGGATCTGGTCGGAGACGCTGCACCTGGCCGGCGCGGAACAGGTCACCGCCTACATCGGCGGGGTGCTCGACGGCCGACCCGCGGTCACCCGGCACCGGATCGGCGACGCCCGCGCCTGGTACGTCTCCACCCGGCCCGACGACGACACCTATCGCCGGCTGCTCACCGACGCGGCCCGGCTCGCCGGCGTCGTCCCGACCTGCCCGGCGGCGCCGCCCGGCGTCGAGGCGGTACGCCGGCGCGACGGCGAACGGAGCTGGCTGTTCCTGCTCAACCACACCGACCGGCCGCAGCGGGTGCCGGCCGCCGGGCACGAGCTGCTCACCGGCGAACCGGTCGACGACCAGGTCACCGTGCCGCCCGGCGGCGTGGCGGTGCTGTGCGAACCGCCGCGCTGACGCGCGTACCGGATCAGGGGGTGGCGACGGCGGCGCGGGAGCGGTCGGCGGCGATCCGCACCGCGAGCCCGGCCAGCACGGTGCCCATCACGTACCGCTGGAGGCGGGCCCAGCCCGGCCGGCGGGTGAGGAACGCCGACACCGTGCCGGCGCTGAGCACGATCAGCGCGTTCACGGTCAGCGCGATGCCGATCTGGGTCAGCCCGAGCAGCAGGCTCTGCACCGCCACGTGCCCGCGCGCCGGATCGACGAACTGCGGCAGCAGCGACACGTAGAGGATGGCGATCTTCGGGTTCAGCAGGTTGGTGACCAGGCCCATGGTGAACAGCCGTCGGGGCCGGTCCGGCGGCAGCGGCGCCGGCGTGAACGCCGACCGGCCGTCCGGGCGCAGCGTGCGCCAGGCCAGCCACAGCAGGTAGGCCGCGCCGGCCAGCTTCACCGCCGTGTAGAGCGGCGGGACCAGCACGAAGACGGTGGCGATGCCGGCCACCGCGGCGGCCAGGTAGATCAGGAAGCCGACCGCCACCCCGAGCAGCGACACCAGACCGGCGCGGCGCCCCTGGGTGACCGACCGGGACACCAGGTAGACCATGTTCGGCCCGGGCGTGAGCACCAGACCGAGCGCCACCAGGGCGATTCCCACCACCGCGCCGAGCGTGACCATGCCGCCTCCCCGCCGTCGACCCTGCCCGGACCCTACGCCGCCGGCCTCGCCCACGGGTGCGGGGTCGCGGCCGGAGCGCGTGACGCGCGACACTCGGCAGATGTCCGTCGTGCTGTCCGCCGCCGCCACCCCGTCCGCCCCCGGCCTGCTGCTGCGCCCGTTCCGCGACGGCGACGCGGAGGCGCTGCTGGAGGCGTACCGGGACCCGGTGCTGCGCGCCTGGGTCCGCCGACCGGTGACCACCCGGGGCGAGGCGCGCGCGTTCCTGCGCCGCAGCCGGCAGGGCTGGGCGGCCGACCGCCGGTTCAGCTTCGCCGTGCTGGAGGACACGCCGGCGGGGGAGCAGTTGGTGGCCTGCGTGGTGCTCAAGGAGGTCCGGCCGGGCCACCCGGCCGCCGAGGTCGGCTACTGGACCGCCGCGCCGGCCCGGGGGCGGGGCGTCGCGCCCCGGGCCGTCGACGCGGTCACCGGGTGGGCGTTCGCCCGCTTCGCCGCCGCCGGGCTGGCCCGGATGGAGCTGTTCCACCAGATCGACAACCCGGCCTCCTGCCGGGTGGCGGAGAAGAGCGGATACGCGTTCGCCGAGGTGATGCCGGCCCGACCGCCGTTCCCCCGCGACGGCCACCGGCACGTACGCCTGCGGGGCTGACCGGTCACCCGGCGCGCTCCGGGGCGTCGCCGAGCAGGCGCAGCAGCAGCCGCGGCTCGCCCGGCCACGCGTCCAGCAGCACCTGCCGGGGCACCTGCCGCCCGGCGTAGCGCAACGCGAGCGCGACCACGACGATGTCGTCCAGCGGGCCGATCACCGGCAGGAACTCCGGGATCAGGTCGATCGGGCTGGCCAGCCAGACGCCCGCCACCACGATCGCGATCCGGGCCCGGCGCGGCACCCGGGGGTCACGACGCAGCCGCCGCACCGTGGTCAGACAATCGGGAATGAAAGCGGCCAGATCGCGCAGGATCCCCGGCGGCAGCCGCCGCGCCAGCAGCACCAGCAGCGCCCAGCTTCCCACCAGGCAGACCACCGCCACCCCGAGGCCGACCAACCAGTCCCGCACCGTCACCGCCCCCTCCCGTCGCGGAACCCTACGCGCCGCCGGGAACACCTCGGCGCCCTCCGGCGCTGACCATGGGCGGGAACCCCCGCCGGATACGGTGGACACGGGAGGTGACGGCGATGACGTACGGCTGGGAGGCCGCGGTCGAGGCGCAGATCCGCTCCGCCCAGGAGCGCGGCGAGTTCGACAACCTGCCGGGCGCCGGCAGACCGATCCCGGGCCGCAACGAGCCCTACGACGAGGGCTGGTGGATCCGTAGCTTCATGGAGCGCGAGCAGATCCCGTCCGACCTGATGCTGCCCACCCCGTTGCAGTTGCGCCGCCGCATCGAACAGCTCCCCGCCGACCTGCGCGACCTGCCCACCGAGGCGGCCGTCCGGTCGTACGTGGCGGTGCTGAACGCCGAGGTGGTGGCCTGGCTGCGCGCCCCCACCGGGCCGCGAGTGGTGGTCCGGCCGGTCAACGTCGAGGAGGCGGTGCTGCGCTGGCGCGCCGACCGCAGGCCCGCCGCGGGAGCGACCCCGCCGGAGCGGTCGCAGCCACCCGCCGAGCGGCCCGCCCGCACACGGCGCCGGTGGCGCTGGTGGCGTCGCTGAACCCGAGCGCAGGTCAACCCGGCTATTCTGTACCCATGGACCCGATCGGCTCCGTTCGAGGCACGAACACGCCCGCGGCCCGTCCCGGGCGCCGGGCGGTCGTGGCGAACGATCTCCGCGAGCTGCGCGGTCCCACCACCGGCGTCGTCGAGCTGCCACACCGGCTGTTCTGGCAGCCTGATCGGCACGTCGACCTCGATCGGCCAGGCATGTTGCCCTGGATGTACGAGACAGTGCTGACCGAAGCCGTCCGCGCCGATGAGCTGCACACCTGGCTGCACGGGCCGACCCTGGTCCGACTCTGGCGGACGCTGTATCTGCCTCGTGGCGTCCGCCGCGCCTGGGAGCAGCGCCACATGATGCTCCGCGTCCGGAACATCGCGGCCTGATGCCGCTCATCCCCGAACCGTTTCAGTACGACGTGGCCCGGCTCGCACTCACTGCGGCCGCGGGCCACGGATTCGCCCTCGCCGGCGGGCAGGCGCTGGTCGTCCACGGCGTCGTCAATCGTCCGACCGAGGACGTCGACCTTTTCACCGATGTCGACGGTGGGGTAACTGCGGCCGCCGAACTGGTCCGCGAGGCACTCCGCGACGCTGGCTACCAGGTCGAGAGCGTCGCCGATCCCACCGAATTGGATGAGGTTTTCTACGGGTTCGACCAGGACATGGTCGAGTTCGAGGTTCGCCACGACGACGAAGCCGTCCGGGTGCAGCTCGTCCGCTTCGCCCGGACCAACACTCCCGTCGTCCTCGACATCGGCCCTGTCCTGCACCTTGACGACCTCATCGGCACCAAGGTGGCTGCCATGATCACTCGGGCTCAGCCTCGTGACTACATCGACGTCGCGGCAGTCCTCGACCGTTATGACCGATCCGACCTAATCGTGCTCGGTCGGCGCGCCGACCCCGATCTCACCGAGGACGAGGCCCACGACGCCCTCCGACGGCTCGATCGCCTTCCCGACGCCGTCTTCACCCTGTACCGCCTCACGCCCTCGGAGATCGACGGGCTGCGCAAGGCCTTCGCGGACTGGCCGCGAACGTGACGACAGTCCCGGCGCACCTGGGCGGGCCGGTGATGTCGGACCTCGGCCATATCCTCGGGACGTGACGATTCACCGGATGGACAACGTCGGCATCGTCGTCGACGACCTCGACGCCGCCGTCGCCTTCTTCACCGCGCTCGGCATGGAGCTGGAAGGCCGGATGCCGATCGAGGGAGACTGGGCGGGGCGGGTCGTCGGGCTGTCCGACATGCGCAGTGAGATCGCGATGATGCGGATCCCGGACGCGGCGGGCCGACTCGAACTTGCGACGTACCACGCCCCGAAGTCGATCACCCCCGAGCCGGCGATCACCCCGGCCAACACGTTGGGCCTGCACCGCGTCATGTTCGCCGTCGACGACATCGAGGCCACGCTCGCCCGCCTCCGGCCCCTCGGCGGCGAACTCGTCGGCGAGGTGACGCGCTTCGAGGACAGCTTCCTGCTCTGCTACCTGCGCGGGCCGAGCGGCATCATCCTCGCCCTGGCCGAGCAGCTGAACTGAGGCGTACGCCCACAGCAGGGAGCAGGACTGCGGCTGCGTACGCTCTGGCCATGTCTCGACGGGGATGGACTCTGGTCGTCGTCGCCGCGAGTGTGCTGGCGTTGGCGTCGCTCGCCTCGAACGTGACCAGTACGAGCCAGCTCGAAGGCAGGGCGGACATCCTGTTGGCCGGTCGGTTGACCCTGAGTCAGCTGGTCAACGCGGGAGCAGTCTGGGCCGGGTTGGCAGTGCTGTCCGGGTGGCTCGTCCGCCGCCCCGCGCCGGCCGCCGCCGCTGGTGTGGTCGCCCTGCTGACCGCCTGCGTCGTCCACTACGGGGTGGGGACAGCGTTCGGCATGTTCGACCTGACTGTCTGGGCGGCCAACCTGCACTGGCTCCTGGCGGCGCTGGTCGTGGGCGGACCGCTCGGCCTGGTGGGCGCGATCGCCCGCCGTTCGGATGCGTGGGGGGTGGCGGCCCGCCTTGTCGTCCCCCTCGGAGCGGTGCTCGAGCCGTTCGCCGTCGGCCGGTTCACCACCCCCGCGATCCTGCCCTGGCCGAACCGGGTGGCCGACCTCATCAGCGGACTGGTGCTGTTGGTGACCGGAACGGTGGGCTGCTGTCGGGTCCTTGCCGCCGGTAGGCGGCGGACCGCAACGCGCGGGCGGCGGGCGACTGCCGAAATCTGAGCCCCGTCCCGCAGTCCTAGCTGGGAGCACGGGTGGGCTGGACCGCGCTCAGCCGCGCGCCGCCTGCCACGTCCACGCGGTCCGCCGCGGGCGCCGGCCCAACGTCGCGCGGCCGGTCAGCCAGAGCAGCACCGGCGCCGGGTCGCCGGCGGGCGCGTCGGGGAACAGCCGTCGCACCACTCCGGCGCACAGTTCGGTCGGCGGTGACCAGGGCAGGCCGAGGCCCCGGGCCACGTCGTGGGTGTGCACCAGGATCTCGGCCACACCCATCGCGGCGAAGCCGCCCGGATCGCACCGGCCCCAGTGCCAGCCGCGGTCGGCCGGATCGGCGGTGTCCACCACGGCGGCGAGCATCCCGGCGGCGGCCACCGCCACCGCGAGCACCTCGGCCGGTGGCACGTCGGGACGGATCCGCAGGTCGAACGGGAGATAGCCGTCGGTGGGTCGGCCGGTCACCTGACCGGCGTACCCGGCCAGGTCGTGCGCGACGTGGGCGGCGGTGGCCCAGCAGGACCAGTCCAGGTCTCCCGCGCGTACCGTCCAGTCCCGGTCGGCGGCCGGCAGCAGCACGGCGGCCATCGCCGCGGCGGCCGTGCGGACGTCCGTGCCGTTCACCGACGTCGCACGCGCAGCACGCAGGTCGACATCGGCAGGGTGAACTCGCCGTGCGCGGTCTCCGGGCGGCTCGCCAGGTACGCGCGGATCCGGTCGAGCGCGGCCTCCCGCTCCGGCTCCGCCATGACCAGCATGCCCGCCCGGGTGGCCAGCGTCGCGACCAGTGAGTCGGCGGTGCGGCGCTGCCCGTGCGGGAACTCGGCCTGCTCCGGGTTGTCGAACCGGGCCGGGTCGCCGGTCTTCGGCAGGTGCATCCGCGCCGTCTCGACCCGCCAGCTGGCGGGCGTGTCCCGGGGGCCGACGGCCGCGCTGCCGCTGACCTCGGCCAGCCCGGCGACCCAGTCGACCCGGTCGTCCAGAACGTTCCACAGCCCGGCCAGGACGCCACCGGGGGCGAGGACCCGGGCGATCTCCGGACCCGCGACCGCCATGTCGAACCAGTGCATGGCGTTGCCGGCGAGCACGGCGTCGACGGACGCGTCCGGCAGCGGGATCGCCTCGGCGCTGCCCGGCAGCGCCCGGGCGGCCGGCAGGGCGCGACGCAGCTCGGCCAGCATGGCCGGGTCCGGCTCGACGGCGGTGACGTCGACGTCGACCGTGGCGAGCGTGGCGGTCAGCTTGCCGGTGCCGGCGCCGAGGTCGAGCACCCGCGGCCCGGGCGCGGCCTCCAGCGCCCACCGGACCGCGGCCCGCGCGTAGTCCGGGCGGTGCTCGGCGTACGCAAGCGCCGCCGCACCGAACGACGAGGAGTGCCGGTCGTGTTCGTCCTGGTCCATTCAGACGTTACGCTCGTCGAGCGCGGCGAGCAGGCGCAGCGGATTGATGTAGTCGCGGTAGGACACGACCAGGCCGTCGCGGACCCGGAACACCGCGATCACGGTCTGCTCGAACGGCGCACCGGTCGCGACGACGGCGCCGTGGGCTTCGTATTCCACGACGACCACCTCGGGGTCGGTGCTCTCGTGCAGCACCACGTCACGGTGCTCGTCGATCGTGACCAGGGCGTTGGCCGTCTCGGTCAGGTGCCGCCGCAGCTCCGCGTGCCCCTGCACCCGGCCGGGCACGCCCGCGGGCCGGAACGGCCACTCGATGTGCCCCTCCGGCGCCATCAGCGCCACGAACGCCTCGACGTCCTGCTCCCGGCCGGCGCGCAGCACCCGCTCGACGACCTCACGCGATGACACTGGCACCTCTGCCTCCGGAGTGGATCGGTGTTGTTGCCGCCACCGTAGTACCGGTCGCGGCGGACCGGGTGCCCGCCGAGCGGCACTTCGACATCGGCGACGACAGCGCCGCCGTCGCCGCCGAACTGGGGACGACCGCGCCGCGCGTCGCGCTCGCGTGGCTCCGCGGCCGTCCCGAGATCACCTCGGTGATCGTGGGGCGCCGCCTGACCGCGCACCGTCCGTCGCGTCACTGCGGCACATTAACGGAATGTCAGTAACGATAATCCATTTATTTGAGCGAACAAAACACCCGAATCGGACGTGCATCATAATGACAGTTCTTGTGCGTAAGCAGATGGCCTGGTGTACGAGGCCCACTAATCTACAGCGGTGAGCGTCATCGACAAGGTCGCGTGGATCCGGATGGAGAACGGCGCCATCCTGAGCACCCGTTCGCAGGGCAAGGACGTCTACTACCTGCCCGGCGGAAAACGGGAGGCCGGTGAGAGCGACCTCGACACGCTCGTCCGCGAGGTCCGGGAGGAACTCAGCGTCGCCGTAGACCCCGACAGTGCCGCGTTCGCCGGTGCCTTCGAGGCCCAGGCGCACGGTCATCCGGACGGCATCGTGGTGCGAATGCGCTGCTACACCGCCGGCTACCGAGGCGCCCTACGACCGGCGGTCGAGATCGCCGAGGTCGCCTGGCTCTGCTATGCCGACCGTCACCGGGTCTCGCCGGTCGACCAGGTCATCTTCGATCATCTGCACCGCGACGCCGGGCTCCGCTGAACGACGCAAGCCCGCTCAAGGCCGGTAGCCGGCCCTGGCCGCGGCGACCTCGGCGGCGCGCCGCTCACGCCACCGCCGCTGGGCGTCACTGTTGCAGCGCCGGCACACCTTCCGGAACCGCCCGGTGGCCGGGTCGGCCTCCCGGTCGTGCCCGTTGCGGCAGGTCGGCTGCTGTTGACGCTGCCGGCAGTTGTCGGCGTGGCTGAGCTGCCGCAGGTGGGTCGGCTCGATGCAGTCCGGCACGCCGCAGTCCTGGCGTACCTCGAGGTCCGGCCGGTAACCGCCGACGAGCACCACGTACGCCGCGACGTGCGCCCAGGCGCGTCCGGCGACCTTCTGGTGAACCCCGCGACGGCCGCCGTAGCCGCGCACGATGAGACATCCGGTGGGCGAGCGCTCCGAGCGGCTCAGCAGGTGGGCCCGTAGCGACTCCTCGGTGAAGTGTCGGGACAGTCCGGTCACCTGCGACAGCATGCCGCCGAGAATACGAGAACGCTGCGGCGTGCGGGCCGCCCGGATCGGTGGGCGGCCCACGCGCCGTTCTCAGCGTTGGGTGCGGTCGTCGATCTCGCTGCCGGACTCACCGGGCCGGGCGCCGATCGCCTCCTCGGCGGCACGGCCGCCGGTGCTCTCGTCGCCCTGCCGCAGCGAGCTGCGGGGCAGCCCGGCCAGGTGTGCCGGGTCCTGGATCGGCTGGTCCGGCCAGTCGTCCTGGGTGCCGTCGGCCAGGCCGGCCCGGCGCAACACCTCGACCAGGTCGTCGTGCGACAGACGCTCGGCATCCGGAATCCCGGCCCCGCGCGCCATCGACCGCAGCGTCTTCAGGTCTTCGCTCACGAATGTCTCGGCCATGCCGGAGCCTTCCCGGCGCTCAGGGCAAGGAAACCGGCCCGGGCCCGGAAGCTCGGTCACGGCCGTGTGACGGGCGGAGGGAACTGCTCGGTGGGACCGGCAATGCCTCTGAGTCACAACTATGACGCACAGTCATACCGCTCTCGACCCGACTGTCCGATCGATGGCGACACGCCCGGCGAGCGTAAGTCGGACCGCCCGGTCACGGGTGCGTCAGCACCTCGGGAGGGTGGACCGGCGACACGTGGATCCGCTCGTGACCGCGGCCGAGCGGCCCGCCGGCACGACCGGTACGCACCGCGATCACCTCCGCGGCGATGCTGATCGCGGTCTCGGCCGGCGTGCTGGCGCCCAGGTCCAGCCCGACCGGCCCGGCGAGCCGCGCCAGCGCGCCGGCGTCGACACCGGCGGCCCGCAGCCGGGTGAGGCGCTCGGCGTGTGCGCGGCGGGACCCCACCGCGCCGACGTAGGCCGCTGGGCCGGCGAGAGCGACCTCCAGCAGTGGCAGCTCGAACTTCGGGTCGTGCGTCATGGCGATCAGCACCGTTCGCCCGTCCACCCGAGCGCCGGCGGCCTCGGCGGCGAGGTAGCGGTGCGGCCAGTCGACGACCACCTCGTCGGCCGAGGGGAACCGGCGGCGGGTGGCGAAGGCGGGACGGGCATCGCAGACGGTCACCCGGTAGCCGAGCTGTGCACCGACCGTGGCCAGCGCCGCGACGTGATCGGTCGCGCCGAACAGGATCATCCGCGGCGGCGGTGGGTACGGGGTCACCAGCACCGAGAGGTCGTCGGTGTGCCGGCGCACCTCGGTGCGGGCGGCGGCCAGCGCTGCCCGCGCGTCGCGCACGGCCGCCGCGTCGAGCCGCGCGTCGCCGAGCGAGCCGTGCTCGCCCCAGGGGCCGAGCAGCATCCGCCGGCCCAACCGGTGTCGGGGCCCGGCGACACAGGTCAGCACCGCCACCGGCTGGCCGGCGTGCACGGCGGCGACCACGTCGTCCAGTCGGGGAAAGGTGACCCGGTCGAGGCGCTCGACGAAGACGTCGATCGCGCCACCGCAGGTGAGTCCGACACCGGTCGCCGCCTCCAGGCCGGCGCCGTAGCGCAGCGCCCGGGCGACCCCGGCGTCGCGCACCAACTCCGCCTCGACGTGCACCGCCGCCTCCACGCAACCGCCCGAGACGCTGCCCAGGACCGCGCCGTCCGGCCCGACCAGCATGGTCGCGCCGACCGGACGCGGTGCGCTGCCCGTGGTGCCGGTGACGGTCGCGGCGGCCACCGGCCGGTCCGCCAGCCACCACCGCAGCAGGTCGGCGAGGTGCTCACGCATCGAGCAGCCCCGCCTGGTCGGGCCGGTCCACATCGGTCCCGTCGGCGACGTCGGCGCAGGGCACGACCAGCAACCGGTCGCGGTGGGCCCGCAGGTAGTCACGCGCGCCCCGGTCGCCGACCGCCGCCCGGGCCGCTCCCGCCCAGTGGTCGCGGCCGAGCAGCACCGGATGCCCCTGGCGACCGTCGCGGTGGACGGCCACGGCGAGCGAGCCTGCGGTCGCGTCCCGGGCCACCCGGCGTACCGCGGCGGGCGTCAGGCCGGGCATGTCGACCAGGGTGACGACGGCCGCGACGGCCGGGGTGGGCATGAGCGCGGCCAGCCCGGCGCGCAGGGACGAGCCCATGCCGGTCCGCCATGCCTCGTTGCGGACCACCTCGGGCAGCCGGGCACGAGCCCGCACCTCGTCGGCGGCGGCGCCGAGCACCACCACGACCGGATCGCAGCCGGCGGACGTGAGGATCCCGGCGGTGTGCTCGACCAGCAGCCCGCCCCGACAGGCCAGGAGCGCCTTCGGCGTGCCGTACCGGCGGCCGGCGCCGGCGGCGAGAAGCAGTCCAGCCGTGGCCATGGGCCGAGCGTAGCGTGAGAACCGAGATCCGCCATCCCTCGCTTGTTGGTTTCTCACCTAGCATGTATCTCGTATTTACTGTCGGGATGGCGGTGAGGTGCCGGGTGACACCAGACGAAGCGCCCGCGTGGCGGCGGCTCTGCCCGCTGCCCATGGACCGGTTGGCTCCGCTGCCGGCCCTGGTCGACCATCTGGACCGGCCCCAGGCCGGCCGGCGGCTGGCCGAGGCCGACGCGGCCCGCACACCCCCGGACGACGTGCTGGCCGAGTTGCGGTCCCTCGGCGTCGCGGCGGTGTACGACCCGGACACGGCCACCGCCGTGCACGTCAACGCGCTCAACGCCGCCCTCGCGCGGCACAGCGGCAGCCTCGCGATCACCCTCGGCGTCAACGCGCTGGCGCTGCTGCCGATCTACATCGCCGGCACCCCGCAGCAACGCGACCGGGCCGGCGCCGTGCTGCGGGCCGACGGATCGGCCGCCATGCTGCTCACCGAGCTGGAGCACGGCAGCAACCTCGCCCGCATCGCGACGCGGGCCGTGCCCGGCGCCGACGGCTGGCGGCTGACCGGCGAGAAACACCTGATCAACGGCGGCGCGCGGCACGACCTGCTGGTGGCCCTGGCCCGGGTCGACGGCGGGACGGATCTCGGGCTGTTCCTCGCCGAGCGGGACGACTCGGTCACCGCCCTGCCCGCCTGGCGCACGCTGCCCACGGCCGCCGCCGACATCTCCGGCGTACGCCTCGACGACACCGTCGCGCAGCCGATCGGGGCCCCCGGGGACGGCGCGGGTGTGCTGCGGCTGACCCTCGCCCTGTCCCGGGGCGGCATCGGCTCGCTGGCCTCGGGCGCCGCAAGTGGTGCGCTGGCCCAGGCGGTCGCCTACGCCCGCGGGCGGGACGTCTACGGCGAGCCGATCGTCCACCTGGGAGCGATCGCGGAGCACCTGTTCCGGGCCACCGCCCTCGACGTGCTGGTCGCGGCCGCCGCCGTCAAGGCCACCTTCCTGATCAACACGCTCGGGCCGGCCGCCGCGCACGCCACCGCGGTGGCCAAGTACGCCTGCTGCCTGCTGGCCGAGGAGGCCGTCGCCGAGGGCCGCGCCGTGCTGGGCTCACGCGCGCTGGTCGAGGAGTTCGGCTACGCCGCCCGGGTGCGTGACGTGTTGCTCTACGGGGTCTTCGACGGCACCAGCCACATCCTGCTCGACCAGTTGCAGTGGCGGCTGGAACGCTTCACCGCCGGCCCGCCCCAGGGCGGGGACGGCTACCGGACGCTCGCCGAGGCGTACACGACCGGACCGCAACCCCTGGTCCAGGTGGCCCGGTTGCGGGTGCGCCCGTTCGCGCCGAACCCGGCGGCGCGTGCCGCGACGCTGGCCGAGGCTACCGGCCGCCCGGCGGTGGGCGCGCTGGCGACGCTCCTGCGGCACCTGTTCGACCTGGTCGGGCGGGCCCGGCGCAGCGGACGCTGGACCGCCGACCAGGCCTGGCGTTTCGCCGGCGCCGGAGTCCTCGCGGAGGTGGAGGCGCTGCTGGCCGCCGTCGAGCTGACCGATCCGCGCGGGCGGGTGACGGCCGGCCTGCCCGGCCGCGCCGGTGAGGTCGACGAGGCCGCGCTCGGCTACGCGCTCGGCTGGCGGGGCGCCGTGCTCGCGGCCCGGGTCGACGAACTCGCCGCGGATCTGGCGGCCGACGGACCACCCGGACCCGAGCCCGCTCGGGCGGACGACCTGCTGGCCGCGTTCGCGGCCGAACGGGCGCCAGCGCGCGCGGCGCTGCGGCGCTGGCTGACCGCGGCGCCCGGCGACCGGTCGCGGCCCGGCCCGGCGGAGCCCCCTGTCACGGCACCGAACGGATCCGTCGACCAACCGGCGGGCCGGTCGGCCGCCGGGGCGTCCAGGTGAGCGCCGCCGGCCGCCGGCCGCGGGTGGCCGTCGACGTCGCCGGCGCGGACCTCGGGCCGCAACCGGTGGTCGCCGGGGCGCTGGCCGCCGCGACGACCACGGATGTGGTGCTGGTCGGCCCGCGCGAGCGCATCCGGCCGCTGCTGCCCGACGGCGTGCCACCACCCGGGGTACGGCTGCTCGACGCCCCGGACGTGGTGGGCATGGCCGACGACCCGGTGGCCGCCACGTACGCCAAGCGGCGCTCCTCGCTGCTGCTTGCCGCGGCGGAGGTGGCGGCGGGCCGGGCCGACGCCATGGTGACCCCGGGCAACACCGGCGCCGCCGTGCTGGCGGCGGCGGCGCGGCTGGGGCGGGTGCCGGGCGTGACCAACCCGGCCCTGGCGACGGTCCTGCCGGTGCCGGACGCCGGGCCGACCGTGCTGCTCGACATCGGCGCGACGGCGACCGCGCAGCCGGAGTGGCTGGTCGAGTTCGCGGTGCTCGGCGCCGAGTACGCCCGCTGCCGCCTCGGCGTGGACCGGCCCCGGATCGGGCTGCTGTCAAACGGCCACGAGTCGGTCAAGGGCGGCCCGGTGCGCCGCGACGCGCACCTGCTGCTGGCCGCGATGCCCGGCTACGTGGGCCAGATCGAGGCGTACGACGTGCTGGGCGGCCGGGTGGACGTGGCGGTGACCGACGGGTTCACCGGCGACGTGGCGTTGAAGATGTACGAGCGCACGCTGGACGCCACCGTGGGTCTGGCGCTGGCGGCGGTACGGGCGTTCTCGCCGATCGGGGCGCTGGCGCGGGACCGGGAGCGGCGGGTGACCGCGGCGGTACGACGGGGGTTGGCGGCCGAGGCCGGCGGCGCGTTGCTCGGCGTACGCGGCGTGTGCGTGGTCTGCCACGGCGCGGCCGGCGCGGCCGACGTGGCGGCCGGGGTGGACATCGCCGTCGAGTGTGTCCGGGCCGGTGTGGTCGAGCGGACGGGTGTCGCCTTCGCGGCCTCGTCGCGCCGTCGTCGGGGGGTTCGGCGGGTCGCCGTCGACGGATGACTCATTCGTTCTTGTATCTGGTTTTCCACATACGAGCGTTGATATGGTGCCGGGGACTTCCTGGGGTGAGGGTGGTGCGATGTCAGAGCAGATGATCCAGGTCCACGATCTGCGCCGGTCGTTCGGCGCGACGACGGCGGTCGACGGGGTCGGATTCTCCGTCGGCCCCGGCGAGGTGGTCGGCCTGCTCGGCCCGAACGGCGCCGGCAAGACCACCACGATCCACTGTCTCACCACGCTGCTCAAGCCGGATTCGGGCAGCGCCCGCGTCGCCGGGTTCGACGTGGTCGACCAGGCCGCGCAGGTCCGCCGCAGCATCGCCGTCACCGGCCAGTTCGCGGCGCTCGACGAGATGCTCACCGGCCGGGAGAACCTGGTGCTCTTCGGCCGCCTGCTCGGGCTCGACCGGCGGGCCGCCGCCGCCCGCGCCGACGAGCTGGTCGAGCGTTTCGACCTGGGGGAGGTGGCCGGCAAGCCGGTCCGCACCTACTCCGGCGGCCTGCGCCGCCGCGCCGACCTGGCCGCGAGCCTGGTGGTCGACCGGCCGGTGCTGTTCCTCGACGAGCCGACCACCGGCCTCGACCCGCGCAGTCGGCGGGCGTTGTGGGAGGTGGTCCGGCAGCTGCGCGCCAACGGCACCACGGTGCTGTTGACCACGCAGTACCTGGAGGAGGCGGACCAGCTGGCCGACCGGGTGCTGCTCATCGACCACGGTCGGGTCGTCGCCGAGGGCAGCCCGGACGAGCTGAAGGGCCGCCTCGGCGGCGCGGTCTGCGAGGTGCGGGTGGAGGACCCGCGGGCCCGGGAGACGGCCGCCGCGCGGCTGCGGGAGGCGTTCCCGGAGCTGACCGAGGACGACGACGTGCTGCGGGTCGCGGCGGGCGCGGGCACGCTGACCGAGGTGGTCCGCCGGCTGGAGTCCGCCGGCGTCGAGGCCGACGACGTGATGGTGCGCCGACCCACCCTGGACGAGGTGTTCCTGTCGCTGACCGGGTCGGCCGCCGGCGTACCCGACGCGGCGGGAGCCGGGCGGTGAGCGTCGCGAGCCCGCCGGCCGCCGGTCCGGCGCGGCAGTTCGCCGTGCTTGCCGCGCGCAACCTGCGGCAGGCGCGCGCCGGCCGGTCGATCGGGCTGACCGTGGTGTTCCCGCTGACGTTCTTCGCCGGCTTCATGGTGGTGTTCCACCGGCTGATGTCGGACTACGGGATCGCCTACGAGCAGTTCCTCCCGCCGGCGATCGTCGTGCAGACCACCGTCCTGGTCGCCATGTCGGCGTGCTACATGGTCGCCGGTGACGCCCGCAGCGGGTTGATCGCCCGCTACCGGACGCTGCCGATGGGCGCGGCCGTGGTGCCCGCCGCCCGGCTGGTGGTGGACGCGGCGCGGGCCGCCGTCGCGGTGGCGGTGATCCTGGTCGCGGCCGTCGTGGTCGGTTTCCGGTTCACCGCGGGCGCGGCCGGCGCGGTGGGTTTCGTGCTGTTGGCGGTCGGTTTCGCGGTCGTGCTGGCGGCCGGTTGCGCCGCGCTGGGCCTGGGCGCCCGCGACCCGGAGCAGGCCTACTCGGCGCTCACCCTGCCGTATCTGGTGTTGACCACGGTCTCCACCGCCTTCGTGCCGGTCGACGCGTTCCCGGGCTGGTTGCAGCCGGTGGTCCGGGCGTCGCCGTTCTCCGCCCAGGTCGACGCGCTGCGGGCGCTGTCCACCGAGGGCGCCGACCAGCGGGTGTGGCCGGCGCTTGTCTGGTTGCTGGCGTTGGGCCTGCTGTTCGGCTTCGCCGCCGCTCGTTCGTTCCGGAGGACCCGATGAGCACTGTCACCCAGGCGTCGCTGTTCGCCGGGCGCAACCTGCGCCGGTTCTTCCGCGCCCCGCCGGCGCTGATCTACTCGTTCGCGTTCCCGGTCCTGCTCCTGCTCACCCAGTACGCGGTCTTCGGGCGCATCGTCGGCGACGGCGACCGCCAGCACTACCTGGAGCGACTCGCGCCGCTGGTGGTGCTCTCGACCGCCGCGTTCGGCTCGCCGTCGAGCGCGGTGGGTTTCCTGCGCGACCTCAAGGGCGGGCTGGTCGACCGGCTGCGGGCGATGCCGGTGCGCCCGGGGGCGCTGCTGGTCGGCCGGCTCACCGGTGACGTGCTGCGCATCGTGATCATCGGCGTGCTCACCACCGCGGTGGCGCTGCTGCTCGGCTTCCGGTTCCGGCAGGGCGCGGCGGCCGTGGTGGGCTTCTTCGCGGTGGTCGCGCTGTTCGGCGCGATGTGGGCGGCGATCGCGCTGTGGCGCGGCTCGGGTCCGGGCGACGAGGAGTCCCTGCCGCCGTCGCTGACCGGCCCGGCGACGCTGCTGTTCATCTTCTCCTCGGGGTTCGTGCCGGTGTCGGCGTTCCCGTCGGTGGTACAGCCGCTGGTGCGGGCCAACCCGTTCTCGACGGCCACCGAGGCGCTGGTCGGGCTCTCCTCGGGCGGGCCGGTCCTGGCGCCGGTGCTGCAGACGCTCGCCTGGGTGGTCGGGCTGGGCGGGGTCTGCCTGCTGGTGGCGGTCCGCCGGTTCGCCCGGCGCACCGCCCGCTGACGGCCGGTCAGACCGGGCTGGCCATCCGGTAGAGCATCTGCTGGCCGCCGGTGGCCAGCAGATGCCCGTCGTCGGACCAGACCCGGGCGCGTGCGCCGAGGGTGCCGCCGTTGGCCGAGGCGGCCTCTCCCTCGACCAGCAGCCACTCGCCGGCGTCGCCGCCGGCCTGGAAGCCCACGTACAGGTCCATGCTCGGGGCCATGAACGTGGTCCGCTCGAACGCCTGCACGATGGCCGGGAACTGCACCACGTCGACGGCGAACACCAGCCGGGCGGCGGCCAGCCACGGGTCCGGGTCGGCCGGCAGCGGCTCGTGCAGCCGCAGCCAGCCGCGCACCGTCGGCACGCCGTCGCGCTGCGGCGACCAGCCACCGGCGGGCCAGCCGGACAGGCGTACCTCGTAGCAGCGTTCCCAGATCGGCAGCACCGGCAGGCCGTCGCGGCGCATCAGGTCGACAAGCGCCGGCAGTTCGTCGGGCGCGGGCAGCTCCGGCGCCGGCATCCAGCGGCGGTCCGGGCCGACCAGGCCGTCCGCGACGGTCCACACGTGCGCGGCGAGCACCGTCCGGTTGCGCTGGCGCAGCGTGACGTGGAAGGCGGCGGCGCGGCGGGTCCCGTGCACCCGTTCCACCGTGAGGTCGGCCTCGCCGTAGCGGGCCGGGGCGAGGAACTGGCAGCTCAGGCTCACCGGCAGCATCCCGCCGGCGGCGTCGCCGGCGGCCCGCAGGGCGACGGCGGCCAGGTAGCCGCCGTTGGGTCCCCACACCGACCAGTCCTCGGCCAGGCTGGCCCGGTAGCGACCGGGCGCGGTCCGCTCGACCGCGGCGTCGTCCGCGAGACTGGCCATCCGGACCTCCCTCTCCGCGCACCATCCGTCGAACCAAGATACTGCACAACAAAAGCAGATACGAGTACGATGCGGCGCATGGATCTGCGTGACAGCGCCGAGGAGGCCGCGTTCCGAGCCGGGCTGCGCGACTGGCTGGCCCGGTCGGTGCCGGTGACCGCCGGGGCGGACGGCGCACCGGCGCGGGGACGGTGGGACGACGTCGACGCCGTCCGGTCCTTCAGCGCCGCGCTGCACGAGGCCGGCTACGCCGGGCTGACCTGGCCGGTGGAGTACGGCGGACGCGGGCTCTCCCCGGTGCACCAGGCGATCTACCTGGAGGAGAGCGCCCGGGCCGAGGCGGGTGAGCACATCGGAGTGATCGGTCTGGGCATGGTCGGGCCGACCGTCATCGCCTGCGGGTCGCCCGCCCAGCGGGCCTGGTACCTGCCCCGGATCCTCACCGGCGAGATCATCTTCTGTCAGGGCTTCTCCGAGCCGGAGGCGGGCAGCGACCTGTCCGCCGTGCGGACCATCGCCCGCCGCGACGGCGACGAGCTGGTGGTGACCGGGCGCAAGCTCTGGTCCTCCTACGCGCACCTGGCCGACCACTGCCTGCTGCTCGCCCGCACCGACCCGGACGCCACCCGCCACCGTGGCCTGTCCTGCCTGCTGGTGGATCTGCGGACGCCCGGCGTGACGGTGCGCCCGATCCGGCAGATGACCGGCGAGGCCGAGTTCGCCGAGATCGAGTTCGACGAGGTGCGGGTGCCGCTCGACGCGGTGGTCGGTGAGATCGGTGACGGCTGGCGGGTGGCGATGACCACGCTGGCCCACGAGCGCGGCACCTTCGGGTTCACGCTCACCGCCCGGCTGGAGGTGGCGTTCCGCCGGCTGGTCGCGACCGCGCGGGCCCGTGGCCGGGACACCGACCCGCTGGTACGCGACCAGATCGCCGCCCGCTACGTCGAGCTGGAGGGGCTGCGCTGGACCAACCGCCGCGCCCTGGCCGGACTGCGGCGCACCGGGACGCCGGGGCCGGAGACCTCCGTGGTCAAGCTGCGCTGGTCGCAGGCGCACCAGCGGCTGACCGCGCTGGCCGTGCTGCTCACCGCCGGTGGCGAGCCGGACGGGTGGGACCGCTACTGGCGGCGGGAGATGCTGCGCAGCCGCGCCAACACCATCGAGGGCGGCACCTCGGAGGTGCTGCGCAACGTGATCGCCGAGCGGGTGCTCGGCCTGCCCAGGTCGTACTGACGCACCGACCACCCCGTCCGGAGGAGACAGCGCCATGGACTTCGCACTGACCGGCGAGCAGGAGGCGTTGCGCGACACCGCGGCGAAGTATCTCGCCGACGAGCGTGCCTGCGCCGACGGCGACCGGGCGTGGGCGGACGTCACCGGTCTCGGCTGGCTCGACCCCGAGCTGGGCACGGTCGAGCTGGCCCTGCTCGCCGAGCAGCTCGGCCACGCGCGCAGCCCGCTGCCCTGGTGGGCCGCCATGGGGCTGGCCGGCCCCGCGCTGCGGGCCGGCGGCCGTGCGGTGCGCCGGCCGGCCACGCTGGCCTGGGCCGAGGAGCCCGGCCCCGGCACGCTCGCCGGCCTGCTGGCGCTGGCCCGGTCCGCCGGGCCGGGGGACGGGACCGCGGGCTGCGCGGTCGCTCCCGACGGCACCCTCACCGGGCGCAAGGTCGCCGTGCCGCACGCGGGGGAGGCGGTGGACCTCGTGGTGGGCGTCGCCGGCCCGGACGGCATCGAGCTGCGCCTGGTCGACGCGGCCGCGCTGCGCCCGACGCCGAGCGACGCCGGGCCGGCGGGCCTGGACCCGACCCGGCCGGCCGCCACGGTGGAGCTGTCAGGTGTGGCGTCGACGCCGCTGGTCGCGGCACACGCGAGCGCGGACGTGCTCGCGGAGATCCGGCGGCGCACGCTGACCCTGCTCGCCGCCGAGGCCGTCGGCGTGGCGACGCGCGCGCTGGCCTGGGCCACCGGCCACGCCACCACCCGCACCCAGTTCGGCCGGCCGATCGGCGCCAACCAGGCGGTGGCGCACCCGCTCGCGGAGCTCTACGGCCAGGTCGAGACGGCCCGCTCACTGGCCTACCGGGCCGCCTGGTCGGTCGACGCCGAGCCGGGCCCGGTCGCCGACCGGGCGGTCGCCGCCGCCGCGGTGGCCGGGCGCGAGGCCGCGACCGCCGCCTGCGAGACCGCCGTCCAGACGTACGGGGGCAGCGGCTTCACCTGGGAGCAGCCGCTGCACCACTGGTATCGGCGGGCGTGGTGGCTGGCCACGTTCGACGGGACGGTGAGCGACCTGCGCGCCGAGCTGGCCGCGTCGCTGCTGGACGAGGCGACCGGTCAGGACGCCCCGGGCCGGTAGGAGCCGAAGCTCCAGATGTTGCCCTCGGAGTCGCGCACCGAGTAGCCCTGCCCGCCGTAGTCCTCGTCGCGCAGCTTCTGCACGATCTCGGCTCCGGCCGCCACCAGCCGGTCGTGGTGCGCGGCCACGTCGTCGAGGACCACGTAGGTCGAGCCGGGGCCGGTCTCGAGCACCAGGCGCCCGTCGCTGCCGTCGGTTTCGGAGGCGAGCATGACCATGCCGTTGCCCCAGGTCAGCTGGGCGTGGCTGATGGTGCCGTCCGGACCGGGGACGACCAGGGCCTCGCGGAAGCCGACGACGTCCACCAGCCAGCGGACGGCGGCCGGCGCGTCGCGGTAGCGAAGCGTGGGGATGATTTCCGGGCCTGCGCTCATGCCGAAGAGTCTAATGAAGAATCGCGGATAGCACATGCGCTACGCATGGCATGTCGGATCTTCGGCTACGCTGTGCCCATGCTTCGCTACGACTACGTCATCGTCGGCGCGGGAGCGGCCGGCGCGGTGCTCGCCGCGCGGTTGAGCGAGGAGCCCGGGCGTTCGGTGCTGCTGCTGGAGGCCGGGCCGGATCTGGTCGGTGACGCCGGGCCGGAGGCGTTGCGCACCGGCTCGGTGGAGGCGGAGGACGGCTTCGACTGGGACCTGCGCGCCACCGTCGTGGCCGGGCGCGAGGCGCCGCTGCGCCGCGGCCGGGTGGTCGGCGGCTCGACGCGGATCAACGACCGGGGCGCGATGCGCGCGCCGGCGGCCGACTTCGCCGCCTGGGGTCGCGACCTGCCGGAGTGGGACTGGCCGGCGGTGCTGCCGGCCTTCCGCCGGTTGGAGAGCGACGAGCAGTTCGGCGACCGCGACTACCACGGCGCCGACGGTCCGGTGCCGATCACCCGCTGGTCGCGTGGACAGCTGACCCCGGCGATGGACTGCTTCCTGGAGGCGGTGCTCGCGCTCGGGCACGACTACCAGGAGGACATGAACGCCCCCGCGGCCGTCGGCATCGGGACCTATCCGCAGAACCGGCGCGACCGGCTGCGCATGTCGACCGCGCTCACCCACCTCGACCCCGCCCGGTCCCGGCCGAATCTGACGGTCCGGGGCGACGCGGAGGTCGAGCGGGTCCTGCTCACCGACGGCCGGGCGGTGGGGGTGCGGGTCGGCGGTGAGACGATCGGCGCGGGCGAGGTGGTGCTGTGCGCCGGCAGTCCCTACAGTCCGGCGTTGCTGTTGCGCTCGGGCATCGGCCCCGCCGACGAGCTGCGGGCCGCCGGCGTCACCCCGCTGGTGGACCTGCCCGGCGTGGGCGCCGACGTGATCGACCAGCCGGGCGCGATCATCCTGGTGGTGCCCGAGCCCGAGGCGGTCGGCGGCGACTGGCCCCGCACCCAGCTCATCGGGCGTCTCGCCGGCATCCCGGGGCACGCCGCCGACCAGGCCTTCTACCTGAGCCTGTTCACCGGGATGAGCACCTCGCGCGGCGCCGGCGCGGGCCTGGACCGGCTCGTCGGCACCGACCTGATCAACACGGTGATGATCGGTGACATGGCGATGGCGTCGCGTGGCCGCGTCGGCATCCGCTCCGCCGACGCCGCCGCGCCGCCCGTCGTCGACCTCAACTTCTATTCGGCCGACGGCGACCTCGCCCGGATGCGCGACGCCTACCGGCACGCGTGGGAGATCGCCAACCAGGCGGCGTTCACCAAGACCGTCGCCCGCTTCGCGCTGGTGGACGACGCGGTGGTGGGCGACGACGAGCAGCTCGACCACGTGCTGCGCAACACCACCTACAGCCGGCTCAACCTGGTCGGCGGCGCCCGGATGGGCGCCTCGGGCGACCCGGGGGCGGTGGTCGACGGGCACTGTCGGGTGCACGGCGTGGCCGGCCTGCGGGTGGTGGACGCCTCCGTGGTGCCGGTGCCGCTGCGGGCGCCGGCGGCGCTGACCAGCATCATGATCGGCGAGCGCGGCGCCGAGTTGATCCTCGGCTGAGCGGCCCGCCCGGGTTCGACAGGACGATCGCCGGCGTGGCCCGGTGGCCCGCCGGCGCGGCCGGGTGGTCAGCGGCGCAGCAGGCTCGACAGCGGCGTCCGCGGGTCGGCCGCCACCGTGCGCGCGGCGGTCACGTAGCCGTCGAGCAGCCGTTGGGCGTCGGCGGGCGCGAGTCGGGGCGTGTGGAACAGCACCACCCGCAGGCCCGGCCCGCGCGGCGCGATCGCCAGTTCGGTGCCGAACCGGCTGCCGATCGCCTCGGGCAGGAGCAGCTCGAAGTCGGCGTCGGCGACCGGGACCCGGTGGGCGAGTTCGGCCATCATCTGGAACACCACGTCGTCGACCCGGCCGCCCAGGTTGGCGCTGCCGGTCGAGACCGCCTGGTAGGGCTGCTCCTGGTTGGCGAAGGCGGCGGCGGTGGTCGCGTGGGTGGCCCCCAGCAGCGCCTGGAAGGTGGCGAACGGCGGCAGCCGGGTGCGCAGCACCACCATGTTGGCGCAGAAGCCCACGGTGCGCTGGCTGTCCGGGTGGCTGCGGTTGGCGAACAGCGAGGCGACGGCGAGGTCGCCCTGACCGGTGATCCGGTGCAGCACCGCGTAGTAGACCGCCAGCGTGACGGTGAACAGCGTGGTGCGGTGCTGCCGGGCCAGCTCCCGCAGCCCGCCGGCCACGGCGGCGTCGAGGTCCCGGCCCAGCACGCCCGGCGTGGCGCCCGGAGGCGGGTCGCGGTAGGGCAGCCGGGGCAGCCGCAGCCCGGTGAGCTGGGCGCGCCAGAACTCCCGCTGGCGGTCCAGCTCGGCGCCGGCCAGCCGGGCCTCCTGCCAGGAGACGAACTGGCCGTACTGCCACGGCACCGGGGGCAGCTCGGCGGGCCGGCCCAGGTGCCGGGCGTAGAGCGCGCGCAGTTCCTCGAAGAGCAGCCCGCACGACCAGGCGTCGGTGACCAGGTGGTGCATGGTGAAGCAGAGGACCACCTCGTCGTCGGCCACCCGCCAGGCGGTGGCCCGGGTGGGCCACTCGCCGACGTCCACCCGGGTGGCCAGCTCCGTCGCGACGGCCGCGTCCGCCGCGGCGCGCGGGTCGGGGGCGTCGCGCAGGTCGACCACCGGCAGCGGAACCGGTCGGGGATCCTGCACCAACTGGGCCAGGCGGGGGCCACGGCCGGTGAAGGTGGTCCGCAGCGCCTCGTGCCGGGCGGTCAGCGCGGTCAGCGCCGCCGCCAGGGCGTCGATGTCGACCTTTCCGGTCACCCGGCACAGCAGCGGGCAGTTCAGCGCCCCGTGGTCGGCGCGGTAGTGGTCGATGATGCCGAGCAGTCGCTGTCCGACGGAGGCCGGTAGAGGTCGGGGCGCCACGCTGCGACGGTACCCGGCTGCCCGCGTATCTGTCATCAAGGGTCTGGCATCTTGTGTTGTTCGTCGGTACCTTGGGCGCATGTCTGGTCTGTCGGTCACCACGCCCGTGCCGGCTCGGCTGACGTGGCGGTACGAGTCCGAGATGCCTCGGGTGCTCGCCCTCTACGAGCGGGCCAAGAGCGCGCAGTGGAACGCCACCACCGACGTGGACTGGTCGATCCCGGTGCCGTTCGGTAAGCCGTTGCCCGACGACTCCGCGTTCGCCATGGCCTCCTTCGAGGCGTCCCCGCTGGCCGCGCGCGGTCGCCCGATGTGGGACACGTTCCGCTGGGAGCTGCAGTCCTGGATGGTCAGCCAGTTCCTGCACGGCGAGCAGGGCGCGCTGGTCGTCGCCGCCCGCCTGGTCGAGGTGGTTCCCGACCTCGACAGCAAGTACTACGCGGCCAGTCAGGCCGCCGACGAGGCGCGGCACGTCGAGGCGTTCTCGCGCTACCTGCGGGAAAAGGTGCCCGAGCCGTACCCTATCAACCCGGCGCTGGCCGAACTGCTGGAGGACCTGCTGTCCGACGCCCGCTGGGACATCACCGCGCTGGGCATGCAGATCATCGTCGAGGCGCTGGCGATGGCCGCGTTCCGGTTGGCCAACAGCACCTTCCACGACCGCCTCATCTGCGACATCACCCGGCTGGTGGCCCGCGACGAGGCCCGGCACGTGTCCTTCGGCGTGCTGTCGCTGGAGGGCATCTACGCGGAGATGACAAGCGCGGAGCGGGCCGACCGGGAGGAGATGGTGCTCGAGTCGGCCAGCCTGATGCGGCGCCGGTTCCTGCTCGAGGACGTGTGGGACCGCATCGAGGTCGACCGCGCCGAGGGCGTCGACTTCGCCGCGCACAACGAGCTGATGATCAAGTATCGGCAGGCCATCTTCGCCCGGGTGGTCACCGCCCTGGCCAACATCGGCCTGCTGACCCCCCGGGTCCGCTCGGGGCTGGAACGCCTCGACCTCATCGGGTTCGCCGACCGCTCGATCCGCCTACCTCGCGCCTGACCGGAGTGGACATGCCAGTGCTGACCACGCTGACCCTCGACGGCATGTGCGGCGACGTCGCCGGGCTGCTCGAGGAGCCGGTGTCGCCGGACGACGACCTGCTCGAACGCGGTCTGGACTCGATCGGCCTGATGCGGCTGGCGGCGCAGTGGTCGGCCGCCGGCGCGAGCCTCACGTTCGGCCAGCTCATCGAGCACCGGACCGTACGGCAGTGGCACGCCCTGGCGCACGCGCCCGGCGGCGACCCGACGCCCGCGCCGGCCGACGACGAGGCGGTCGACCCGGACGCGCCGTTCGCGCTGGCCACCATGCAGCACGCGTACTGGGTCGGACGCGCCGGGGACCAGGCCCTCGGCGGCGTGGGCGCGCACTTCTACAACGAGTTCGACGGCCGGCACGTGGACCCGCCACGGCTGGAACGGGCCGTGCGGGCGCTGGTGCGGCGGCACGACATGCTGCGGGCGCGGTTCCTCGACGACGGCCGCCAGCGGATCACCCCGGACGGGGCGTGGCCCGGCCTGAGCGTGCACGACCTGCGCGACCTGGCGCCGGCCGAGCGGGATCGGCGTCTCGGCGAGCTGCGCGACACGCTGTCGCACCGCAGCCTGCGGGTGGACCGGGGCGAGGTGTTCGACATCCAGCTCTGCCTGCTGCCCGAGGGCCGCACCCGGATCCACGTCGAGATCGAGATGCTGGTCGCCGACGCGCACAGCTTCCGGGTGCTCCTGGCCGACCTGGCCCGCCTCTACGACCGCCCGGACGAGCCGCTGCCGCCGATCGACTACAGCTACCCGCGATACCTGGCCGTGCACGCCCGCCGCCGGGAGGCCGCGCGGGAGGCCGCGTCCGCCTACTGGCGGGAGCGGCTGCCGCGGTTGCCCGGCGGCCCGGAGCTGCCGGTCGCGGTGGCGCCCGAGCGGGTGACCGGGCACCGGGTGACCCGCCACCAC
Organism: Micromonospora sp. NPDC049282; assembly: GCF_043197045.1. NCBI lineage: Bacteria > Bacillati > Actinomycetota > Actinomycetes > Micromonosporales > Micromonosporaceae > Micromonospora > Micromonospora sp. NPDC049282. The sequence goes on along the minus strand of NZ_JBICSL010000004.1, from coordinate 130,293 downwards.
CACTGGCTGCCCGGCGCCGACCGGGACCGCCTCGCCGCCCGCGCCCGGGAGCACGGCATCACCCTGCCGATGGTGTTCCTCACCGCGTTCGCCGAGGTGCTGGCCGCCTGGAGCAGCCGGCAACGCTTCCTGCTCAACCTGCCGTTGTACGACCGCACGCCTTACCACCCGGACGTGCCGCTGCTCAGCGGCGACTTCACCAACCTGCTGCTGCTGGAGGTCGACGCGACCGACGAGGTGCCGTTCGTCGACCGGGCCCGCCGGCTGCACGAGCAGTTCACCCGCGACGTCGCGCACAGCGCGTACGCCGGGGTGGACGTGCTGCGCGACCTGGCCCGCCACCGCGCGGACCGGGCGGTGCTCGCGCCGGTGGTCTTCACCAGCGCGCTCAGCCTCGGCGAACTCTTCGGCGCGGACGTGCGGACGTGCTTCGGCGACCCGGTGTGGACCAGCTCGCAGACCCCGCAGGTGTGGCTGGACAACCAGGTCACCGAGCGGGAGGGCGGCCTGTACCTGAACTGGGACGTGGTGGCCGAGCTGTTCCCGGCCGGGGTGTCGGAGGCCATGTTCGACGCGTACGTGGGGTTGTTGCGCGGGCTGGTGGACGGCGACTGGTCCGTGTCGGTGGGGTTGCCGGCCGGGCAGCGGGCGGTGCGGGACCGGGTGAACGACACGGCCGCCGCGTTGCCGGTGGGTGTGTTGCACGAGGGCTTCTTCGAGTGGGCGCGGCGGGAACCGGGCCGCCCGGCGGTGCTGGGCGACGGCGTGTCGGTGTCCTACGGGGAGCTGGCGCAGCGGTCGTTGCGGCTGGCCGGGGCGTTGACGCGCGCGGGTGTCGGTGCCGGGGACGCGGTCGGGGTGTGCCTGCCCAAGGGCGTCGAGCAGATCGCGGCGGTGCTCGCGGTGCTCGCCGCCGGCGGCGTGTACGTGCCGGTCGGCGTGGACCAGCCGGCGGTGCGGAGGAACCGGATCCTGGCTCGGGCCGGTGCCAAGGTGCTGATCCACGCCGACGGCAACGGCGCGCCCCCTGCGGTCGGACCGGTGGCCGGGGGCATGGGGCCCGGCGGCGACGGCGAGCTGGGGCCGGACGGCGACGGTGGGCCTGCGCTGGAACGGCCGGTGGACGCCGACCCAGCCGCGCTGGCGTATGTGATCTTCACGTCGGGGTCGACGGGGGAGCCCAAGGGTGTCGAGGTGTCGCACGCCGCCGCCGTCAACACGATCGAGGCGATCCGCCGCCGCTTCGACATCGACTCCGACGACCGGGTGCTGGCGGTGTCGGCGTTGGACTTCGACCTGTCGGTGTTCGACGTCTTCGGCCTGCTCGGCGCCGGCGGCGCGCTGGTGGTGGTGACCGAGGAGCAGCGCCGCGACGCCCGCGCCTGGCTCCGCCTCGCCACCGAACACCACGTCACGCTCTGGCAGTCGGTGCCGGCGTTGCTGGACATGCTGCTCACCGCCGCGGAGGCCGACGGCGCGACCACCCACCTGCGGCTGGCGCTGCTCGGCGGCGACTGGGTCGGGTTGGACCTGGCGGCCCGGCTGACCGCGCTGCGCCCGCACGCCCGGTTGGTCGCCCTGGGCGGCACGACCGAGACGGCGATCCACTCCACCGTCTTCGAGGTCGGCGAGGTGCCGGCGCACTGGCGGTCCATCCCGTACGGCCATCCGCTGCCCAACCAGCGCTGCCGGGTGGTGGACGGGCGCGGCCGGGACTGCCCGGACTGGGTGCCCGGCGAACTCTGGATCGGCGGCGCCGGAGTCGCCAACGGCTACCGGGGCGACCCGGAACGCACCGCCGAACGGTTCGTCGCACGCGACAACACCCGCTGGTACCGCACCGGCGACCTCGGCCGCTACTGGCCCGACGGCACCCTCGAATTCCTCGGCCGCACCGACCACCAGGTCAAGATCCGCGGCCACCGCATCGAACTCGGCGAGATCGACACCGCCCTGCACCAGCACCCCGCCGTCCGCGACGCCGTCACCGTCGCCATCGGCACCACCACCCGCCGACTCGCCGCCGCGATCACCACCCACCCCGGCCACGATGCCCATGACCTGCACGAATACCTGACCGAACGCCTACCCGCCCACATGATCCCCGAGCACGTCGCGGTTCTCGACGACCTGCCGCTGAGCGGCAACGGCAAGATCGACCGGAGGGCGTTGGCCGAGCGGCTGGCCGTCCGGGCCGACCGGCCCACCGAGGTCCAGCCGCCGATCGGCCCGGTGGAGACGGCACTGGCCGCCGTCTGGGCCGAGCTGCTCGACGTACCGGCCGTCGGCCGCGCGGACAGCTTCTTCGCCCTCGGCGGGGACAGCCTGCTCGCCACCCGCCTGCTCGGCCGGATGCGGACGGCGGGGCTGGCCGGCGGGCAGCTGCGGCGGCTCTTCGCCGAGCCGACGCTGAGCGGGTTCGCCGCCGGCCTGCGGCTGGAGCGCGGAACCGGCGCGACCGTCACGCTCACCGAGGACCTCGCGCACCGGCACGAACCGTTCCCCCTCACCGACGTGCAGCGGGCCTACTGGATCGGGCGCACCGGCGACTTCGCGCTCGGCGAGGTGGGCTCGCACTGGTACTGGGAGTTCGACGGCGCGGACGTGGACCTCGACCGGCTCGCCGTGGCCTGGAACCGGCTGGTGCGACGGCACGAGATGCTGCGCGCGGTCATCGACCCCGACGGGCGGCAACGCATCCTCGCCGAGGTGCCCGAGGTCGCCATCGGAGTCACCGAGGGCGGGGCGGCGCTTGCCGAACTGCGCAACCGGCTGTCGCACCGCGTCGCCGACCCGACCCGCTGGCCGCTTGTCGCCATCGAGGCCGTCCGGTACGGCGAGAACCGGGTCCGCCTGGCGTTCAGCTTCGACTACATCGTGCTCGACGCGCTGAGCATCGTCACCGTCTTCGCCGAGCTGTCCGTGCTCTACGCCGACCTCGACGCGCCGCTGCGCCCGATCGGGGTGTCCTTCCGGGACTACGTGCTCCACGCCCAGCCCGACGAGGCCACCGTCGACGAGGACCGGCGCTACTGGTCGGCGCAGGCCGCCGAGCTGCCGCCCGCGCCGCAACTGCCGCTGGCGGTCGACCCGGACCGGGTCCACGCGCCCCGCTTCGTCCGGCACGAGGGACGCCTCGACCCCGGGCAGTGGACCGCTCTCGTGGCCACCGCCCGTACCCACGGCGTGAGCCCGGCCGCGGTGCTGGCCACCGCGTACGCCGAGGTGCTCTCGGCCTGGAGCGGCCGGGGGGACCTCACGCTCAACCTGACCCTGTTCGACCGCCGTGAGGTCCACCCCGACATCGACCACGTGTTGGGCGACTTCACCTCGCTGCTGCTCGTGCCGCACCGGCCCGCCACCGGCGACGACTTCCTGAGCCTGGTCCGCCGGCTCCAGGAGCGGATGTGGGACGGCATGCAGCACCACGGGGTGTCCGCCCTCTGGGTGCTGCGGGAGATCGCCCGCCGCACCGGGGCGCCCGCGGCGGCCATGCCGGTGGTCTTCACCAGCGCGCTCGGCATCAGCGACGAGTTGGTCACCATGGACCTGCCGTTCGGCGAGCAGATCTGGGGCGCCTCGCAGACCCCGCAGGTGTGGCTGGACAACCAGGTCATGGAGCGCGACGGCGGCCTGCTGGTGAACTGGGACCTGGTGGCCGAGCTGTTCCCGGCCGGGGTGTCCGAGGCGATGTTCGACGCCTACCTGGAGTTGCTGCGCGGGTTGGCGCAGGGGGACTGGTCGCGGCCGGTGTCGGTGGGGTTGCCGGCGGCGCAGCGGGCGGTGCGGGACCGGGTGAACGACACCGCGACGGCGCTGCCGGCCGGCCTGCTGCACGAGGGGTTCTTCGGGTGGGCGCGGCGGGAGCCGGGCCGCCCGGCGGTGCTGGGCGACGGCGTGTCGGTGTCCTACGGGGAGCTGGCGCAGCGGTCGTCGCGGTTGGCCGGCGCGCTGGTCCGGGCCGGTGTCGGCGCCGGTGACGCGGTGGGGGTGTGCCTGCCCAAGGGCGCCGACCAGATCGTCGCGGTCCTCGCGGTGCTGGCCGCCGGGGGCGTGTACGTGCCGGTGGGCGTGGACCAGCCGCCCGCTCGCCGGGAGCGGATCCTCAGCCGCGCGGGAGCCAAGGTGCTGGTGGGTGCCGGCGGCCTGGACGCCGGCGGGGACGGTGGACCGGCGCTGGAGCGGCCGGTGGACGGCGATCCGGCGGCGCTGGCGTATGTGATCTTCACGTCGGGGTCGACGGGGGAGCCCAAGGGCGTCGAGGTGTCGCACGCCGCCGCGGTCAACACCATCGAGGCGATCCGGCGGCGCTTCGACATCGGCGCGGACGACCGGGTGCTGGCGGTGTCGGCGCTGGACTTCGACCTGTCGGTGTTCGACGTCTTCGGCCTGCTCGGCGCCGGCGGCGCGCTGGTGGTGGTGACCGAGGAGCAACGCCGCGACGCCCGCGCCTGGCTCCGCCTGGCCACCGAACACCGGGTCACGCTCTGGAACACCGTGCCGGCGCTGCTCGACATGCTGCTCACCGCCGCCGGCGACGAACCCCTGGCGGCGCTGCGGCTCGCGCTGGTCTCGGGCGACTGGGTCGGGCTGGACCTGCGGGACCGGCTGACCGCCTGCCGGCCCGGCGCACGGCTCGTCGCGCTCGGCGGGGCCACCGAGGCGGCGATCTGGTCGAACGCGTGCGAGGTGGACGAGGTGCCGGCGCACTGGCGGTCCATCCCGTACGGCCATCCGCTGCCCAACCAGCGGTACCGGGTGGTGGACGGGCGCGGCCGGGACTGCCCGGACTGGGTGCCCGGCGAACTGTGGATCGGCGGCGCGGGCGTCGCGGCCGGCTACCGGGGTGACCCGCAGCGCACCGCCGAGCGTTTCGTCGTCCACCAGGGCACCCGGTGGTACCGCACCGGCGACCTCGGCCGCTACTGGCCCGACGGCACCCTCGAATTCCTCGGCCGCACCGACCACCAGGTCAAGATCCGCGGCCACCGCATCGAACTCGGCGAGATCGAGGCCGCGTTGCTGCACCACCCCGCGGTGCGGGAGACCGTCACCGTCGCGGTCGGTGCCGCCATTCGCCGGCTCGCCGCCGCCGTCACCGTCCACCACCGGGTCGACACCGACGACCTGCGTGCCTTCCTCACCGACCGGCTGCCCGGCTACATGATCCCCGAGCACGTCACGGTCCTCGACCAGCTCCCGCTCACCCCCAACGGCAAGGTCGACCGCAGCGCGGTGGCCCGGCTGCTCGCCACCGGCGACGGCGCGCCCCCCGACGAGCCGCCCCGGCCCGGGCTGGAGACCGAACTCGGCGCGCTCTGGGCCGAGCTGCTGGACTGCCCGACGCCCGGCCGCAACCGCAACTTCTTCGGCCTCGGCGGGGACAGCCTGCTCGCCACCCGCCTGCTGGCCGTGCTGCGCGACCGCTACGGCGTCGACCTGCCGATGCGCGGGCTGTTCGACCGACCCACCATCGCGGACCTGGCCAGCGCCGTGCAGGACGCCGCCGGCGCGTACGAGGAAGGGGCGATATGACCGGGCAGGACCTTCTCGCCGAACTGGCGGAACTCGGTGTCCGACTCTGGGAGGAGGACGGCCAGCTCCGCTTCCGCGCCCCGGCCGGCGTCCTCACCGACCAGCGGCGGGCGGCGCTGCGCCAGCACCGGGAAGAGGTGCTGGCCGCGGTGCGCGACGCCGCCGTCCCCGCCGCCGTGCCGCACCCCGAGCAGCGGTACGAGCCGTTCCCGCTCACCGACGTGCAGAGCGCCTACCTGCTCGGACGCGGTGACACGTTCGCCTACGGCGGCATCGGCTGCCACGGCTACGGCGAGCTGAGCTTCACCGACCTCGACGTCGACCGCCTCGAACACGCCTGGCGGGAGGTCGTCGCCCGGCACGACATGCTCCGCGCCGTGGTCGACCGCGACGGCTCCCAGCAGGTACGCCCCGACGTCCCGCCGTACCGGATCGAGGTCCGTGACGCCGACCCGGACGGCTTCGTCGAGGCGGTCGCCGGGATCCGGGCGGAGCTGGACCACCACCGCTACGACCCGCAGCGGTGGCCGCTGTTCACGTTGCGGGTGACCCGCAGCCCGCGGCGCAGCGTGCTGCACTTCTCGATCGACTTCCTGGTCTGCGACTTCGTCAGCATCAACCTGCTCCTCGACGAGCTGGGCCGCCGCTACGCCGGTGACCCGCCGGGCGAGGACCTGGAGCTGACCTTCCGGGACCATCTGCTGGCCACCGCGCCGCTGCGCGACGGGCCCCGCCGCGACGCCGACCGGGACTGGTGGCTGGCCCGCCTCGACGACCTGCCGCCCGCGCCGGAGCTGCCGCTGCGCCCCGACGCGCTCGCCGCCCCGCCCCGGTTCCGCCGCCTCGACCTGCGACTCGACGCGGCCGAGTGGGCCGGCCTGCGGCAGCGTGCCGGCCGGCACGGCATCACCCCGTCCGGCGCCGTGCTCGCCGCGTACGCCGAGGTGATCGCCGCCTGGAGCACCCACCCGCGCTTCAGCGTCGACGTCACCCTGCTCGACCGCACGCCGACGCACCCGCAGGTGGACCGGATCGTCGGCGACTTCACCTCGGTCAGCCTGCTCGCCGTGGAGCAGGACCCGGACGCGCCGGTGCAGGAGCGGGCCAAGCGCCTCCAGGCCCAGCTCTGGTCCGACCTGGACCACCGCCGGTTCTCCGGCGTCGACGTGCTGCGCGAGGTGGCCCGGCGGCGGGGACCCGACGCCGCGCTCATGCCGGTGGTGTTCACCAGCGCGATCGGGCTGGGCGGCGACACCGGGGTGGAGGGCTTCGGCGAGTTGGGCTACGGCATCAGCCAGACGCCGCAGGTCTGGATCGACTGCCAGAACATCGAACGCTCCGGCGGGCTCGCCACCAACTGGGACGTCCGCGAGGGCGTCTTCCCCGACGGCGTGGTCGACGAGATGTTCGCCGCGTACACGGCGTTGCTGCGCCGCCTGGCCGGCACCGACGAGGCGTGGGAGGAACTCGCCCCGGTCGCGCTGCCGGCGGCGAGCGCCCGCCGGCGGGCCGAGGTCAACGACACCGCCGCGCCGCTGCCCGACGGGCTGCTGCACGAGGGCGTGCTCGCGCAGGCGTTGCGCACCCCGGACCGGGTCGCCGTGGTGGCCCCGGACGCGACCCTGACCTACCGGCAGCTCACCGGTCGCGCGAGCGCGGTGGCGGCCCGGCTCGCCGAGGCCGGCTGCCGCCCCGGTGACCTGGTCGCGGTGGTCGCCGACAAGGGCTGGCGGCAGGTCGTCGCGGTGTTCGGCGCGCTGCTCGCCGGCGCCGCGTACGTGCCGATCGACACCAACCAGCCGCCGGCGCGCCGCGACCTGATCCTCGACGGCGCGGCGGTGCGCTTCGTGCTCACCGAGTCCGGCCGCGCGGACGGTGGCTGGCCGGAGCGGGTCCGGGTGATCGCCGTGGACGACTGCGACGGTCCCGCGCCGGCCGCCCTGCCGGCGCGCCTGGCCGGCCCCGACGACCTCGCGTACGTCATCCACACGTCCGGCTCCACCGGCACCCCGAAGGGCGTGATGATCACGCACCGGGCGGCCCTGAACACCGTGGCCGACATCAACACCCGGTTCGACGTGACCCCGGACGACCGGATCCTCGGCCTGGCCAACCTCGGCTTCGACCTGTCCGTCTACGACCTGTTCGGTCCGCCCGCCCTCGGCGCCGCCCTGGTGCTGCCCGCGCCCGAGCGGCGCGGCGACCCCACCCACTGGGCGGACCTGGTGACCGGCCACGAGGTGACGCTCTGGAACTCGGTGCCGGCGCAGTTGCAGATGCTCGCCGACTACCTCGCCGCCGCGCCGATGGTGCGCACGCCGTCGCTGCGGCTGGCCCTGCTCAGCGGCGACTGGATCCCGGTGACCCTGCCGGATGCGATCCGCGGCCTGGTGCCCGGCCTGGCCGTGGTCAGCCTGGGCGGCGCGACCGAGGCGGCGATCTGGTCGATCATCCACCCGGTCGGCGCGGTCGACCCGTCCTGGCCCAGCATCCCGTACGGCGTGCCGCTGGCCAACCAGAGCTGGCACGTGCGCGACGCCGGCCTGCGGGAGCGCCCGGACTGGGTCACCGGCGAGCTGTACATCGGTGGCGCCGGGCTGGCGCTGGGCTACCTCGGCGACGCCGAGCGCACCGCCGAGCGGTTCGTCACCGACCCGGTCACCGGGCGGCGGCTGTACCGCACCGGTGACCTGGGCCGATACCGGCCCGACGGGGTGATCGAGTTCCTCGGCCGGGAGGACTTCCAGGTCAAGGTCCGCGGCCACCGGATCGAGCTGGCCGAGGTGGAGTCCGCGCTGCTCGCCCATCCCGCGGTCGGCGCGGCGGTCGCCGTGGTGGACGGGGACCGCCCGCTGGAGCGCAAGCTGGCCGCCGTGGTCCAGCCGGCCGCCGTGGAGCCCGGACCGGCCGCGTCCGTCGACCCGGACGGACCCGCCGCCGCCGGCGCCGCCGTGGTCGCCGGCACCGACCTGGACGGGTACGCCGCGTACCTGCACGACCTGGACCGGCTCGGCCTGGCCGCCATGCTGGACACGCTGCGCGCGGCCGGCCTGTTCCTCGACGACCGCCCGCACCCGCCGGCCGAGGTGTACGCGGCCACCGGCGTCGCGCCCCGGCACCGCCGGCTGCTGCGGCGCTGGCTGCGGGCGCTCACCGACTCCGGCGTGCTGCGGCGCGACGACGACGCGTACCGGCTGGTGCGGACGCTGTCACCGGCGGCCCGGGCGTGGGACGCGGCGGCGCGGCGGGCGGCCGAGGTGGGGGAGGCGCCCGAGCTGGTGCGCTACTTCCAGGGCAGCGCCGCGGCGCTGCCGGCGCTGCTGCGCGACGACGAGGACCCGCTGGCGCTGCTCTTCCCCGCCGGCGAGCTGGCCGTGTCGGACCACCTCTACGCCGGCGCCCTGTTCAACCGCTGGGCCAACGCGGTCGCCGCGTCGGCGGTGCGGGCGCTGGTCGAGCGGCTGCCGGGGCCGGTGCGGATCGTCGAGGTCGGCGCCGGTTCGGGTGGCACCACGGCGGCCGTCCTCGACGCGCTCGACGGGCTGGACGTCGACTACCTCTACACCGACCTGTCCGGGTTCTTCGTCGAGGCCGGCCGGCAGCGCTTCGGCGACCGGCCGGGGCTGCGCTTTGCCGCGCTGGACCTCGACGCCGACCCGGCCGGGCAGGGCCTCGCCCCGAACAGCGCCGACCTGGTGATCGCCGGTGACGTGTTGCACGCCACCCGGGACGTGCCGGCCACCCTGGCCCGGCTGCGCGGCATCCTCGCCCCGGGCGGGCATCTGGTGCTGCTGGAGATGACCCGGGAGCACTACCAGATCATGACGTCGCTGGAGTTGCTGGTGCGGCTCGACGACGAGCTGGGTGACTTCGCCGACCTGCGGCGCGGCACCGACCGGACGTTCCTCGACGCGGACGAGTGGCGGGTCCTGCTCACCGGGGCGGGCGCCGCGCCGGTGCTGGACCTGCCCGCGCCCGACGATCCGATGGCCGCTCTCGGGATGCGGATCATCGCCGCCCGGGTGAAGGCGGACCGGCGTCGGGTGGTGCCGGACGAGTTGCGGACGCACCTGGCCGAGCGGCTGCCCGACTACATGGCGCCGAGCGTGTTGCAGGTGGTCGACGAGCTGCCCCGCACCGCCAACGGCAAGCTGGACCGCGCGGCCGTGGGCCGGCTGGTGGCGGCCACCACGGCCGGCCCGGAGACGGGCGGCGCCGCGCCGAGCACCGGGCTGGAGGAGGAGATCGCGGCCGAATGGGCGGACGTGCTGCGGGTCGACCGGGTCAGCCGCGACGCCGACTTCTTCGCGCTGGGCGGTGACTCCCTGCTCGCCGCGAAGCTCGCCGGGCAGCTCACCGAGCGGGTGCCGGCCGCGTCCGGGGTCTTCTTCGACGAGCTGCTGCGGACCATCCTGGAACATCCCACCGTCGGTGCACTGGCCGAGCGGCTCGCGGTCACGGCCGGGACCGCCGCTCCCGACGACGGCGAGGACGCCGGCGCGGTCGAGGTGACCCGGCTCGCCGGTGACGGCCCGCCCCGGTACGTGCTGGTGCACGACGGCAGCGGCCGGCTCGACCCGTACGCCGGTCTGCCCGCGCCGCTCGCCGTCGGCGGCGCGGTGTGGGGGGTGGCCGACGGCGGCCTGCACCGCTACGCCGGCCTGGACCCGGCGCCGCTGGTGCAGCGGCTCGCCGCCGACTACGCCGCCGACCTGGCCGGGCACCTGTCCGGGGAGCCGCTGACCGTGGTGGGTCGGGGCGAGGCCGGGGCGCTGGCGCTGGAGCTGGCCCGGCAGCTCACCGAGTCCGGGGTGGACGTGACCGGGCTGGCGGTCGCCGATCCGGTGCCCGGCGACGCGTACGCCAGCTCGCCGTACGCCGGGGACGTGACGCTGCTCTGCCCGGGCGAGCCGGACCAGGCCGGCGTGGCGTGGTGGCGCGAGGTGTGCCTCGGCGAACTGACCGTGCGCCGGGTGCCGGACGACCCGGCCGGCTGGGCCGGCGCGATCGCCAGGGAGGGCTGACGTGCCCGGCACGATCGCGCTGGTCGGCACGACAGGCGGGGTGGGCCGGCACGCGCTGGCGCACCTGCTGTCCTGGACCGTGGACACCGTCCGCGCGGGCAGCCGCGACCCGCGGCGGGTGCCGACCGGTGACCCGCGGGTCCAGGCGTACCCGGTGGACCTCACCGACCGGGGCAGCCTGGACGCGTTCTGCGCGGGCTGCCACACGGTGGTCAACTGCGCCGGTCCCGCCGTCACGGTCGGCGACACGGTCGCCCGGGCCGCCGCCCGCGCCGGCGCCGCCTACGTGGACGCCGCCGGTGACGACGGGCTGTACCGGGCCGTCGCCGCGCTGCCCGGCGCCGCCGACCGGCTCGCGGTGCTCTCCGCCGGGATGATGCCGGGGCTGTCCGGGCTGCTCCCGGCGTACCTGGCCGCGCACCTGCCGGACGCCCGGCGGATGACGGGTTGGGTCGGCGGGCGGGACGGTTTCACCCCGGGCGCCGCGCGGGACTTCCTCGCGGTGGGCGACGCCGGCTACGGCGAGCCGCTGGCCGCCTGGCGCGACGGGGCCCGGCGCAGTCGGGCGCTGGCCGCCCAGGGCGGCGTGGTGGTGCCGTTCTTCGACGAACCGGTGCTGCTGCAGCCGTACCTGAGCACCGAGACCGAGCGGCTGGCCGGCCGGCTCGGCCTCACCGACGTGGACTGGTGGTCGGCGTTCGCCGGCAGCCGGGTGCCGGCCGCGCTCGCCGACGGCGCCAGACGCGCCGCCGCCCCGGTCGGGGCGGCGGGGCTGGCCGACGCGGCGGACGCGCTGTGCCGGGCGGCCGAGCTGGACGCCTTCGGTCGACCCCGCTACCAGGTGCTGGTCGTGGAGCTGAGCGGGCCGACGGGCAGCCGGGTGCTGGTCTGCCGGGGCGTCGGCGCGAACGCGCTCACCGGTGCCGCGGTGGCCGTCGGCGCGGTGGCGGCCGCCGCCGGTGACCTGCGGGCCGGCGTGCACCACCTGGCCGAGGTGGTCGACCCGGCCTGGGCGGTGGACCGGTTGCGGGCCAGCCCGGCGGTCACCGCGCTGCACGTCGAGGACGGTCCGCTGGCCCGCTACGAACCGATCGAGGAGGGGGTGGCGTGAAACCGAGGGTGCTCGTCGCCGGTACCAAGTTCGGCCAGGTCTACCTGCAGGCGTTCCGGCAGCCCGGCTTCCCGTTCGAGCTGGCCGGGATCCTGGCCGGCGGCAGCGCCCGCTCGGTGGCCTGCGCCCGGCACTACGGGGTGCCGCTGTGGACCGACGTGACGCAGGTGCCCGAGGACGTGCGGCTGGCCTGCGTGGTGATCCGCGGCGGCCTGCTCGGCGGGCCCGGCGGCGAGGTGGCCCGGGCGTTGATGGCACGCGGCCTGCACGTGCTGCAGGAGCATCCGCTGCACCACGACGAGCTGGTCGAGTGCCTGCGCACCGCCGGCCGGGCCGGGGTGGTCTACCACCTCAACTCGTTCTACGTGCACACCGCGCCGGTGCGCCGGTTCGTCGCCGCGGCCCGCGCCCTGCTGGCCCGCCGGCCGGCCCGCTACGTCGACGCGGCGTGCGGCTTCCAGGTCGCGTACGCGCTGCTGGACATCCTCGGCCAGGCGCTCGGCGGGGTACGACCGTGGGGCCTGGCGGCGCCGGCGGACCTGCCCGAGCAGGTACGCCGGCTGTCCCCGGTGGACGTGCCGTTCCGCAGCGTCGACGGCGTGCTCGCCGGGGTGCCGCTGACCCTGCGGGTGCAGAACCAGATGGACCCGGCGGACCCGGACAACTACGCGCACCTGCTGCACCGGGTCACCATCGGCACCGAGGCCGGCAACCTGACCCTGCTCGGCACGCACGGGCCGACCGTCTGGAGCCCTCGGCCCGACTTCCCGCAGCAGGTGCAGGACCGGGCGGTGGGCCGCCCGCACTTCGCCGGCTCCGCCGCGGACGAGCCGGACCACCTGGACGCGCCGAGCGCGCAGCCGCTGGACGAGCCGACCGCGCCCAGCTACCGGGACGTCTTCGAACGGGTCTGGCCGGCCGGCGTGGGACACGCGCTGGGCGAGCTGCACCGCGCGGCGCAGGCGGGCGAGAAGCCGGTGCGCCACGGCCAGTACCACCTGACCCTGTGCCGGCTGTGGCAGGACGTCACGGCCCGCCTCGGACCGCCCGAGCTGCTGCACTCCACGCCGCCGCGGATGCTGCTGCCCGCCGAGGTGACGGAACTCGCCGACGCGGCGGCCCGGGCGGTCGAGCCGGAGCCGATCGGAGCGAGCCGGTGAACGCCGCCCGGACCTGGCTGCGCTGCCCCCGGCCGCTGCGCTGGCCGGCGCTGCGACTGATCTGCTTCCCGCACGCCGGTGGCAACGCGGCGTTCTACCGGCCCTGGGCGGCGCACCTGCCCGACGACGTCGAACTGCACGGCGTGCAGTACCCGGGCCGGATGGACCGCACCGGGGAGCCGTTCGCCGCCGACCTGCCGAGCCTGGCCGCCGGCGTCGTCGAGGCGCTTCGCGCGTTGCCGGGCGACACCCCGGTGGTCCTGTTCGGGCACAGCCTCGGCGCGTCGGTGGCGTACGAGACGGCGCGCCGCCTGGACGGGCCGGGCGGCGGGCTGCGGGCGCTTGTGGTCTCCGGCCGACCGGCGCCGGACCGGCTGCGGGACACCCGCGTGCACCTGGCCGACGACGACACGCTCTGGGCCGAGACCGGCCGCCTCGGCGGGACCGGCCGGGAGACGCTGGAGCACGACGGGGTGAAGGCGGTGGCCCTACCGGTGCTGCGGGCCGACTACCGGATCGCCGAGACCTGGCGGCCGGAGCCGCCGCTGCCGTTGCGCGCCCCGGTGCTGGCCTGCATCGGCGCGGACGACCCCGAGGTGACCGCGGCGGAGGCGGGCGCCTGGGCGGGCCGGACCCGGGGCCGGTTCACGCTGCACACCTTCCCGGGCGGCCACTTCTATCTGCTCGCCCACCGGCACCGGCTGGTCGAGACCATCCTGCGCGCCACGCACCGCAGCCCGGTGCCCACCTGGTCGGCGGCCGGCCCGTGATCCCGGCCCACCTGCGCTACCACCGCGCCGGCGACCTGACCGAGGCGTTGCGGCTGCGGCGCGAGCACGGCGACCTGCTGCGACCGCTGGCCGGCGGGCAGTCCCTGCTGCCGGCGCTGAAGCTGCGCCGCGACGCCGTCGACACGCTGCTGGACCTGGGCCGGCTCACCGACCTGGCGTACGTGGCGGTGCGCGGCGACCACCTGGCGGTCGGCGCGTTGACCCGCTACCACCGGCTGCTCACCGACCCGCTCGTCGACCGGCACGCGCCGATCCTGGCGGCGGCCGCCGCGGCGGTCGGCGATCCGCAGGTCCGCCACGCCGGCACGGTCGGCGGCGCGCTGGCCCAGGCGGACCCGGCCGCTGACCTGCCGACCGCGCTGGTCGCGCTGGCCGCCACCGCGGTCCTGACCAGCGTGGACGGCTCCCGGCTGGTGCCCGTCGCCGAGCTGGCCGTCGCGCCGGGCGTCACCGTGTGCCGACCCGACGAGCTGCTCACCGAGGTACGGGTGCCGCTGCCCGGCCCGCGCCGGTGGAGCTACCGCACGTTCGCCCGGCCGGCGCTGGAGTGGTCGCTGGTGGCCGTCGCGGTGGCCGACGGCCGGGTCGCGCTGGCCGGCATGGACCGGACCGTCCGGCGCGCCGGCGCCGTCGAGGCGGCGCTCGCCGAGGGCGCGTCGGCGGCGAGCGCCGCGGCGTACGCGGACCGCGACTGCGAGCCGCCCGACGACGTACGCGGCTCCGCCGACTACCGCCGGCACCTGAGCCGGGTGCTGGTGGCCCGGGCGTTGGCCGACCGCACGGAGGAACAACGATGACCATCGACACCCGACCCGGCGCCGCGACCGTCACGGTCACCGTCACCGTCAACGGCCGCCCGCAACGCCGGGAGGTGCCGGCCCGCACCCTCCTGGTCCACCTCATCCGCGAGGAGCTGGCACTGACCGGCGCCACCGTCGGATGCGACACCTCCTCCTGCGGCGCCTGCACGGTCCTGCTGGACGGCCGGTCGGTCAAGTCGTGCACGCTGCTCGCCGCGCAGGCCGACGGCGCCGAGATCGGCACCGTGGAAGGGCTGGCCGACGGCGACCGGCTGCACCCGGTGCAGGAGGCGTTCCGCGAGCACCACGCGTTGCAGTGCGGCTTCTGCACGCCCGGCATGGTGCTCGCGGCGGTGAGCCTGCTGGCCGAGCACCCGGGCCCGCTGAGCGAGCAGGAGGTGCGGCACGGGCTGAAGGGCAACCTGTGCCGCTGCACCGGCTACCACAACATCGTCCGTGCCGTGCTCGCCGTGGACGCGGCCCGCCACGCCGGGTGACCGCCAAACCGGAAGGGAGGCCGACGATGTCGGCACGCTACGTACTCGGGGTGAACATCGGCTTCCACGACTCCAGCGCGGTGCTGCTGCGCGACGGCGCGCTCTGCTCGCTCGTCGAGCAGGAGCGGGTCAGCCGGCGCAAGCACGCGGTGGGGCAGCCGCCCGCGGAGGCGGTCGCCGCCTGCCTGGCGATGGCCGGCATCGGGCCGGCGGAGGTGGACACCGTGGCGATCGGCTGGGACTTCCGGCAGATCCCGCTGGGCCGCAACCGCCGGTTCACCACCGAAGGGCTGCGGGCGATGCTCTTCCCCGGCCAGGAGGACCTGGTCATGCCGGCGGTGCGCTGGGTGCCGCACCACGTGGCGCACGCGGCCAGCGCCGCGTTCAGCTGCGACGCCGACGAGGCCGCGGTGCTGGTCGTCGACGGCGCCGGCGAAACCCAGTCGACGTCGATCGGTCGTTTCGCCGACGGCGAGGTGGAGATCCTGCGGGAGTGGCCGGTCGAGGAGTCGCTGGGCTTCTACTACAACGCCGCCGCCGAGTGGGCGGGGCTGGGCTACTGGGGCACCGGGAAGCTGATGGGGCTCGCCGCGTACGGGCGGCCCGCGCCGGGCGCGCCGGTGCGGGCGGTGCCGGGCGGGTACGAGCTGGTCCGGGCGCCCGCCGCGCAGGTGCCGGCCCGGCGGATCGCGTCGCTGGGCCCGCTGATGGCCTACTACCCGGCCGTGGCCGAGTCGCTGCGACCGGGGTTCGGCGCCTTCTTCCCGTACGCGCCGCGCGAGGCCGAGGAGCCGATCGCGTACGCGGACTTCGCCGCCACCGTCCAGCAGGGGCTGGAGGAGGCGGTGCTGTCGCTCGCCACCGAGCTGCGCCGGCGGGTGGACACACCGGTGCTGGCGCTGGCCGGCGGCGTGGCGATGAACTGCACCATGGTCGGGGTGCTGGTCCGCAGCGGGCTGTTCGACCGGGTCTACGTGCCGCCGGTGCCCACCGACGCCGGGGTGTCGCTGGGCGCCGCGCTGGTTTCCGCGCGCGAGTGCGGATCGTTCACGCCCACCCGGATCGACCACGCGTACTGGGGGCGGCCGGTCACCACGCAGGCGGGGGAGGCGGCCGCCGCCCAGGCCGGCCTGGCGCACCGCCGCCTCGGCGACGACGAGCTGGCCCGGTTCGTGGCCGGTGAGATCGCGCGGGGACGCATCGTCGGCTGGGCCCGGGGCCGCGGTGAGATCGGCCAACGCGCGCTGGGCGCCCGCAGCATGCTCGCCGACCCGCGCGACCGGCGCAGCCTGGAACGGCTCAACGTGGTGAAGGGACGGGAGATGTGGCGGCCGGTGGCGCCGAGCATCCTCGCCGAGCACGCGCACGCGCTGATCGAGGACCGGCTCGACGACCCGTCGAGGTTCATGCTGGCCGCCGCGTCGGTGCGCCCGGACGCCCGGCTGCGGATCCCGGCGGTGACCCACGTGGACGGGTCGGCGCGCCCGCAGACGGTGCACCGCGACACCAACCCCGGCTACTGGGCGCTGATCGAGCAGTTCCGGCAGCTCACCGGCGTGCCCGCGGTGGTCAACACGTCGTTCAACCTGGCCGGCGACCCGATCGTCGACTCGGCCGCCGACGCGGTGGACACGTTCACCCGCGCCAAGGAGATCGACCTGCTGGTGCTCGGCGACACCGTGGTGACCCGCGGCGAGGACGAACTGCCGTCCTGAGCGTTCCGGGGCGGGCCGGCAACCGGCCCGCCCCGGATCCGTCGTTCAGCCGGCGGTACGCCGGCGCTCGCGCCGCCACACCTGCCGCAGCCGGTCGACGAAGAAGTCCCGGTTGACCCAGTAGAACTCCAGCCAGATGTGGTCCGGATCGCGCAGCCAGATCTGCGAGCCCGCCTCGTGCTTCGAGGTGGTGACGCCGGAGTGGGTCACGCCGAGGGCGTCCAGGTGGGCGGCCCAGTCGTCGAGGTCGGCCCGCTCGGGCACGTGGTAGGCCAGGTGGTGCAGGCCGGGGCGGCGCTCGTCGAAGCGGTCCGGCACGGCCGGGTCACCCGGCGGTTCGGCCCGGCCGAGCACCACCGAGGCGAACGAACCGGGGTGCACCAGGGTCCGGAACCGGAACCCGGACTCGGGCGGGGTGACGTCGTTGACCACCACCATCTCGAAGACCGCCTGGTAGAACTCCGTGCTGCGGTCGAGGTCGACGACGGTGAGGTTGATGTGGTTGCGGCCGTCCAGGCGGGGCATCGGATCCTCCTCAGCCGGCCCGGCCGGCCGACACGGCGTCCACCGGGTCGTCGTCGGTGCGCGGGCCGGCCGGCACCGCCTCCAGGACGGACATCGACGAGGTGGGGGTTACCCGGACCAGCCGGAAGCCGGCGTCGTCGAGCAGCGCGCGGAACTCGTCAGCGGTGCGGGTGTGCCCACCGAAGAGGGCCAGCGCCTTGACGTCCATCACCTTGCCGGTGTCGTCGTGGTTGCCGTAGCGGCTGACGGACTCGACGATGACCACCCGGCTGTCCGGCCGGACGGCGGCGCGCACCGAGCGCAGGATCCGCCCGGCCCGCTCGTCGGGCCAGTCGTGGATGATCGTCTTGAGCAGGTAGACGTCCGCGCCTTCGGGCAGCGGGTCGAAGAAGGAGCCGCCGCGGATCTCGCACCGGTCCGCGACGCCGGCCCGGGCCAGCACGGCCGGCGCCTCGGCCACCACGTGCGGCAGGTCGACCAGGACGGCGCGCAGTCCCCGGTGGCGGGCGAGCAGGCCGGCGGCGAAGGTGCCGTGCCCGCTGCCCACGTCCACGAGCGTTCCGGCGTCGGCGAGGTCCAGCACGGGCAGCACGGTGCGCAGCACGAACGGGTTGACGCTCTCCGCCGAGCGTTCGAACCGGACGCACTCGTAGGGGTGGTCGGCGAAGTGGTCGTAGTAGCGGGCGCCGTCGTGGACGTGGCCGAACGCGGTCTCCCCGGTGCGGATGCTGTGGGTCAGCCGCGCCCACGAGTAGATGTCTGGTGGCATGAGCGGGAAGCACTCGCGGACCGAGAACGGGTGGTCGCTGCGCAGCGGCTCGGCCAGCGGGGTGAGCCCGAAGACCTCGGGCTCGGTCTCGGTGAAGATGCCGCGCCCGGCCAGGGCGCGCAGGCCCCGGGTCAGCGCGCCGGGGTGCGCGCCGACGCGGTCGGCCAGCTCCCGCACCGGCAGCGGGCCGTCGGTGAGCTGGTCGGCGACGGCGAGGTCGCACATGACCCGGATGGTGAACGGGACGATGTAGTCGGCCAGCTCGGTGAGCCGGGTGACCGAGGCGAGGTCGATGCGGGGCGTCACGGGCATGACGACACCGTATCGGGTCGACTGTTGCCATACCAGATACGATACGCGATGCTTGATACGTGCATCTGAATCTGTTCACCCAGTGCTCGCCGTCCCCGCAGTTCAAGGGCTTCTGGCGGCATCCCGCCGACCGCAGCGCCACCGGCTACCGCGACCTCGGCTACTGGGTGGACCTCGGCCGCCGGCTGGAGGCCGCCTGCCTGGACGCGCTCTTCTTCGCCGACGTGCACGGCGCCTACGACGTCTACCAGGGCAGCTGGCGGGCGGCGGTCCGGCACGCGGTGCAGATCCCCTCGATCGACCCGCTGCTGGTGCTGCCCGCCATCGCCGCCACCACCTCCCGGCTCGGCCTGGCCGTCACCTACTCGACCACCTACCACCCCCCGTACGAGTGCGCCCGCGTGTTCAGCTCGCTGGACCACCTCACCGGCGGCCGGGTCGCCTGGAACATCGTCACCTCGTATCTCCGTTCGGCCTCGGCGAACGGGCTGGGGGAGCACCTCGACCACGACGACCGCTACGACCGGGCCGACGAGTACGTGCAGGTCGCCCGGCGGCTGTGGGAGGACAGCTGGGACGACGGCGCGGTGGTACGCGACGCCGACGCGAACGTGTTCACCGACCCGGACCGGGTGCGCCAGATCGACCACCGGGGACGGTGGTTCGACGTGCGCGGGCCGCACCAGTGCGAGCCGTCGCCGCAGCGTACGCCGGTGCTCTACCAGGCCGGGGCGTCCGGACGGGGGCTGACGTTCGCCGCCCGGCACGCCGAGGTGGTGTTCCTGACCATGGCCGAACCGTCCGACGGCGCGCCGCAGGTGGCGAAGCTGCGGTCCCTGGTCGCCGCGCACGGACGCGACCCGAGGTCGGTCAAGGCGTTGCAGGGCAGCATGGTGATGGTGGCGCCGACCCGCCAGGAGGCCCGCCGCCGCGCCGAGGAGTACGTGGCGCTGTGGAGCGGGGAGGGCCAGCTGGCCAAGTGGTGCGGCTGGATGGACGTCGACCTCGGCGCGTACCCGGACGAGACGCCGGTGGCCGAGATCGCCGGGCAGGGCAGTCACAGCTTCCTGGGCTTCCTGCACCGGCTCGGCCCCGAGCGCGAGTGGACCGTCGGCGACGTGCGCTACCTGGTGTCGACCGCGCGGCGGCCGCGCACCAACGCGCCGGTCACCCTGTTCGGCACCGTGGAGCAGGTGGCCGACCGGATGGAGCAGTGGCTGGAGGTCGCCGACGTGGACGGCTTCAACCTCATTCCCTGCCCCACCACGCAGGGCATCGCCGACATCTGCGACCTGCTGGTGCCGGAGCTGCAGCGCCGGGGGTTGTTCCGCACCGCGTACGACCCGGCGGAGCGGACGCTGCGGGAGCGCTACTTCGGCGCCGGCGCGGCCGCGCCCGCGCGGGTGCCGGCGCTGGAGCCGGCGTCGGCCTGAGGGGCGCTCAGAACATCGTGGTGTCGACCGGCGCGCCGGCCAGCAGCGCGCCGACCGTGGCGTAGCTGTCGCGGCCGTTGACGAAGTGCTGGGTCGCGGTGTTGATGTCGCGCAGCCGCCGTTGCAGCGGCGAGCCGTCGAACACGGTCGACGCGCCGGCCAGCGCGTACGCCGCCTGCACGGCCTGGTGGGCGACGGCGGTGACCTGCGCGGCGGTGGCCCGCAGGCAGGCCCGGTCCAGCGGGCTGAGCACCTCGCCCCGGCGGGCGGTCTCCCAGGCGGTCTCGGCCTCGGAGTGCAGCAGCGCGCGGGCCGCGCGCAGCGCCACGTGGGCCTCGCCGAGGCGGTCGTGGAAGACCGGGGAGTCGGCGAGCGAGCGGGCGCTGAAGGTGCGCCGGCGCCCGGCGGCGGCCTGGGCGGCGGCGTCCTGCACCGCGCCCTGGGCGATGCCGAGGTCGACCGCGGCGATGAGCAGCCCGGCCTGGGCGATCCGGAACACCGTGCGGTGCACCTCGTCGCCGCCGCCGACCAGGCTGAAGCCGCGGTGCTCGGGGCAGGTCCGGGCGGCCGCCCGGACGTCCTGGCTGGCGGTGCCGCGCAGGCCGAGCACCTGCCAGGTGTCGAGGAGGTCCAGCTCGGCCGCGGGGAAGAGCACCATCCGGGTCAGCGGGGCGCCGTTGGGCAGCGTGCGCGGCGTGCGCCCGTCGAGCACGAGGCAGTTCAGGTAGATCCAGCTCGCCTGCGGCGCGCCGGTGACGAACGGCCACCGGCCGTTGACCTGCCAGCCGCCCGCGCCGTCCGGCGCGGCCCGACCCTTGGGCGCGACCGCGCCGGCGCCGAGCACGTCCGGGCCGGCCGCGTAGATCTCCTGCCGGGCCGCCTCGGGGAAGCAGGCGAACAGCAGGTGCGCCAGCCCGACCTGGCCGACCAGCCAGCCGGTGGAGGAGTCGGCGACGGAGAGCTGCTCGACCACCCGCAGCGCCTCGACCAGCGGCAGGTCGGCGCCGCCGTGCGCGGCCGGCACCAGCATGCGCAGGCAGCCGGCCGCGGCGAGGCCGGCGAGAACGTCGTCCGGGATCCGGCCGGTGCGGTCGATCTCCGGCGCCCGTTCCGCCAGGTCGGGAAGCAGGCTGTCGACCCGGGGCAGCGTACTGGTCACGAACGCACTCTATCGGCTCACTCGTATCTTGTTTAGCCTTGTATCTGCTATCAATCTCAGATACATGTACTGAGGGAGGAGGTGACGGCTCGATGACCGCAGGCGCCACGTCGGGTTCACCGTTGCTGAGCTGGCTGGAGCGACCCCGCTCGGACCGGGGCGTGCACTTCGCCGCCGCCGGCGACGACTGGGACTTCCGCTCCTACGCCGAACTCGCCGACCGCACCCGGGCGATCCTCGCCGGCCTGACCGCCGCCGGGGTGGGCCCGGGCGACGTGGTCTCCGTCGTCGAGCCGGCCGGGCCCGACTTCGTGGCCACGCTGTTCGCCGCGATGGCCGCCGGGGCGGCGCCCTCGCCGATCGCCCCGCCGCTGACCTTCCAGGACCGTGACGTCTACCGCGAGCACGTGCTCGGGCTGCTGCGCGCCGCCGCGCCCCGGGTGCTGGTCTGCGCGCAGCGACTCACCGCGACGATCGGGCCGCTGGCCACGGCCGCCGGCGTGCCCCGGGTGCTCAGCGCCGAGGAGCTGGTCTCCGCCGGCGGCGACGCCCGGGGCGCGGTCGTCGAGCCCGGCCCGCTGGCCCTGCTCCAGTTCACCTCCGGCTCCAGCGGCCGGGCCCGCGGCGTACGCGTGCCGCACGCCGCGCTCGCCGCCAACGTCGCCGCGATCCGGCGGTGGCTGGCCATGACCCCGGACGACCCGACCGCCTCGTGGCTGCCGGTGCACCACGACATGGGCCTGATCGGCTGCCTGGTGACCCCGGTGGTCAACACCAGCGAC
The DNA here is from genome assembly GCF_043197045.1 of Micromonospora sp. NPDC049282. Classification (NCBI taxonomy): domain Bacteria; kingdom Bacillati; phylum Actinomycetota; class Actinomycetes; order Micromonosporales; family Micromonosporaceae; genus Micromonospora; species Micromonospora sp. NPDC049282. The sequence continues at coordinate 108,680 of NZ_JBICSL010000004.1, read as the reverse complement.
CTGTGGCTGATGCCGTCCGAGGAGTTCGTCCGCGACCCCGCCCGCTACCTGCGCTGCTTCGGCCGGCACGGCGCGCGGCTGACCTCGATGCCGAACTTCGGGCTGGAGTACATCGCCCGGCGGGTGCGCCCGACCGCGCTGGACGGGATGGACTTCTCCGCCTGGCGGGCGGTGATCGTCGGCGCCGAGCGCATCGACGTCGACGCGCTGCGCCGGTTCTGCGACCTGCTCGTCCCGCACGGCTTCGACCCGCGGGCGTTGCTGCCCGCGTACGGGCTGGCCGAGGCCACCCTGGCGGTGACCGGGCTGCCGCTGGACGAGCTGTACCGGGCCGTCGACCTGCGCCCGGACCGGCTGCGCCCGGGCGCGCGGGTGGTGGCCGGCCCGGACGAGCCCGCCGGCGACGAGCCGACGCAACCGGTGGTCGGCTGCGGCCGGCCACTGGCCGGGGTGGCGGTGCGGATCCTGGACGCCGACGGCGCGCCGGTGCCCGACGGCGTGGTCGGCGAGATCGAGGTGCGGGGTCCGGCGGTCGCCCAGGGATACGTCAACGACGGCGAGTCGGCGTCGCAGACCGCGCTGGACGGCGGCGTGCTGCGCACCGCCGACGCCGGTTTCCTGCACGAGGGCCAACTGCACGTGCTCGGCCGGCTCGGCGACAGCATGAAGGTGCGCGGCCGGGCGGTCTTCGCCGAGGACCTCGAGTGGGCGGTGTGCCGCCCCGGCGTGCCGGCACAGCGGATGGCCGCCCTGCTGGGCCACCGGGCCGGCGCGGCGACCGTGGTCGCGGTCTTCGAGCAGGCCCGCCCGGAATGGCTGGCGCAGGCGTCGCAGGAGCTGCGCCGGCGGGCCGAGGGCGCGCAGGTGGTCATCGTGGACGCCCCGCGCGGCACGATCGCCCGCACCTCCAGCGGCAAACCCCGGCGACGCCAGATGTGGCAGGCGTTCGTCGACGACCGGCTGCCCGGCACCGTGGTCACCCCGACCGCCGGGCAGCGGCAGCAGACCACCGAACACACGACGGCGTCCTGAGGGATGTCCGGACAGGAGGCGGCAATGACCGAGGCGACCAGGTCGACCCCGACCGAGGTGCGTACCGAGGAGGACGTCCGTGAGTCGGTGACGGCGATCGTCACCGAACTGGCACCGAACCCGGAGCAGATCGAGGGGGCCGGCGACTCGCGACTGGTCGAGGACCTCGGCTTCCACTCGCTGGCCCTGCTGGAGCTGGCGTTCACCCTGGAGGACGAGTTCGAGCTGCCGCCGATCGACGAGACGACGGCCCGCAAGATCGTCACGATCGACGCGGTCGTCGAGCACGTGACGGGCATCCTGCGCGAGCGCGGCGAGATGGCCAGTTGACCACCCGCACCGGGCCCGCCCCGGAGCCGGCGGCGCCCGGTGCGCCGGCCGACGGGCCGCAGCGCCGCGCCCGGGCGCTGTCGCTGCGGTTGTTCCTCGCCATGCTGCACACCCAGGAACTGCTCGCCGGCTACCTGGGCACCCGGCTGGGACTGTACGAGGCGCTGCACCGGGGCCCGGCCGACGTGACGGAGCTGTGCAAACGCGCCAGGATCGCCCCCCGGTACGCGCGCGAGTGGCTGGAGCAGCAGGCGGTGGCCGGCTTCCTCGACGTCGACGACGTCACCGCGCCACCCGAGCGGCGGGTCTACCGGCTGCCGGAGGGGCACGCCGAGGTGCTGCTCGCCTCGGACAGCCCGCTGTCGCTGGTGTCGCTGACGATGCTGCCGCTGGGTGGGGTGGCCGGGGCGCTGCCGGCGCTGCTGGAGGCGTACCGGACCGGGGCGGGGGTGCCGGACGAGATGTTCGGCGACGACTGGCGCCACGGGCACTCCGGCGCCAACCGGGCGTTGTTCACCCACGCGCTGCCCGGGTGGCTCGCCGCGTTCCTGCCGGAGATCCACCAACGGCTCACCGCCGGGCCGAGCCGGATCGCCGACGTCGGCTGCGGGGCCGGCTGGGCGGCCGTCGCGCTGGCCCGCGCGTACCCGCTCGCCCAGGTCGACGGCTTCGACCTGGACGCGGCGACGCTGGCCGCGGCGGCGGAGAACGCCGCGGCGGCGGGGGTGGCCGACCGGGTCCGGTTCCATCGGCGCGACGCGGCCGAGGCGGAGCCGGCCGGCGGCTACGACGTGGTCTGCGTCTTCGACGCGCTGCACGAGATGAGCCGGCCGGTGCCGGTGCTGCGGGCCTGCCGCCGACTGCGCGGACCGGCCGGCGCGGTGCTGGTGCTCGACGCCAAGGTGGCACACCGGTTCGTGGCGCCCGGCGACGAGGTGGAGCGGTTCCAGTACGCCACAAGCGTGCTGCACTGCCTGCCGGCGGGCCTGGCCGGGCCGGACTCGTCGGCCACCGGGACCGCGTTGCGCCCGGCCCAGGTGCGGCGGTTCGCCACCGACGCCGGGTTCGCCGACATGCAGATCGTGCCGGTGGACGACCGCTTCCACCGGCTCTACCACCTCACCGGCTGAGCGGCCGGGCCGCCGGGCGTGCCGGCGGCCCGGCCGCTCAGGCCGCCAGCTCCGCGGCGAGCGCGCGCTTGTCCACCTTGCCCACCCCGGTGTACGGCAGGGCGGCGCGAAGCTCCAGCCGGTCGGGGAGCTTGTAGCCGGCCAGGCCGCGTCCGGTGAGGAACTCGCGCAGCCCGCCGAGCGTGGGCGCCGGCTCGTGCGCCACCACCACCGCGCAGGTCTTCTCGCCGAGCACCCGGTCGGGCACGGCGACCACCGCCACCTCGCGGACGCCCGGGTGGGCGAGCAGGTGCTCCTCCACCTCGCCGGCCGGGACCTTCTCGCCGCCCCGGTTCACCACCTCCTTGATCCGGCCGGTCACCACCAGCTCGCCGGTCGGGGTCCAGCGGACCAGGTCGCCGGTGCGCAGGAAGCCGTCCGGGGTGAAGGCGTGGGCGTTGTACCCGGCCGCCCGGTAGTAGCCGCGTAGCGTGGTGGGTCCCTGGACGACCAGCTCGCCCACCTCGCCGGCGGTTACCGGCGCGCCGTCGGCGTCGACGACGCGGAACTCGTCGGCGGCCGACAGCGGCCGGCCCTGGGTGTGCGCGGCCAGCTCCGGCGGGTCGTCGGGGCGGGTGCAGGCGATCGGGCCCTCCGCCATGCCGAAGAAGTGCGTCAACCGGATGCCCAGCTCGTCCACCGCGCGGGCGGCCACGTCGGGGCTCAGGTTGGCGCCGCCCACCTCGACCACCAGACCGGACAGGTCGGCGCCCAGCAGCGGCGCGAGGTCGGTCCAGAGTGGCAGGAAGGCCGGCATCAGCGTGGTCAGCGTGACCTTCTCCCGGGTGATCAGCCGGAACGCCTCGTCGGGGCTGGGGCTGCCGGCCAGCACCGCGGTGCCGCCGGCGCGCAGGGCGCCGAGCACGCCCGGGCAGCCGAGGGCCGCGTTGTGCGCGGCCGGCAGCGCCGCCAGGTACACCCCGTCGGCGCCGAAGCCCATCGCCGCCGCGGTCGCCCGCAACTGGTACGCGTAGTCGTCGTGGGTGCGGGGGATCAGCTTCGGCACGCCTGTCGAGCCGCCGGAGAGCAGGAAGAACGCCACCTCGGCCGGATCCGGGCGGGGCAGCGGCACCGGCTCGGCGTCCACCTGCGCCAGCGCGGTGAACTCACCGGGGTCGCCGACGACGAACACCTCCCGCAGCGACGGCGTCTCGGCGCGGACGTCGGCGGCCAGCTTGCGCAGGTCGAAGCCCTGTGTCTGGTCGACGGTCAGGTAGGCCACCGCTTCGGTGTGCGCGCACAGGTGGCCGATCTCGGCTCGGCGGTGCGCGGGCAGCGCCAGCACCGGCAACGCGCCGAGGCGGAACAGCGCCAGGCACACCACCACGAACTCGACGGAGTTCGGCAACTGGACGACGACCCGGTCGTGGCGGCCGATGCCGCGCTCGCGCAGGCCGGCGGCCAGCCGGTCGGCGCGGCGGTCCAGGTCGCGGTAGCTGACCCGCTGCTCGCCGGCGACCAGCGCAATCCGGTCCGGATCGGTTCGGGCCAGGTCCCGGCCCAGGTCGCCGAGCACCTCGCCGCGCCAGTAGCCCTCGGCGCGGTAGCGCGCGGCGAGTTCCTCCGGCCAGCCCACACAACCGTCGAGCATCGAAGCCTCCCGGGACGACGGTGACAGCGATCCCCACACAAGCTAGTGTGCACATACACGAGATACAAGACACGCGATAGGGGAGGCGGTTGATGCTGGTGGCCCGGCCCCGCGCCGATCTCGGTGCCCTCACCCGGCTCACCGAACTGGCCGACTACATCGTGCCGTTCACCGTCCGCGCCGTCGCCGACCTCGGCGTGGCCGACCAGCTCGCCGAGGGCCCACGCCCGGTGGACGAGCTGGCCGAGGCCACCGGCGCGCACGCCCCCTCGCTGCTGCGGGCCCTGCGCGCCCTGGCCGGCAAGGGCATCTTCACCGAGGTCGAACCCGAGGTGTTCGGCCTCACCCCACTCGCCGAACCGCTGCGCACCGACCACCCGCTGTCCCTGCGCGACGCCTACCCGCTGCTCGCCGCCGACGTGCGCGCCTGGGCCGGGCTCGGCCGCTGCCTGCGCACCGGCGAGGCTGCCTTCCCGCGCGTGCACGGCGCCGACTACTGGTCGCACCTGGAGCGGCACCCGGCCGACAGCCTGGCCGTCGACCGGTGGATGTCCAGCCTGACCCGGCTGCACCTGCGTACCGTGCTGCCGGCCTGGCCGTGGGACCGGGCGCGCGAGGTGGTCGACGTCGGCGGGGGCGACGGCGCGTTCCTCGCCGGGCTGCTGGCCCGCTACCGGCAGCTGCGCGGCGTCCTGCTCGACCTGCCGCACGTGGTGGCCGCCGCGCCGGCGCTGCTCGACCGCGCCGCGGTGACCGACCGCTGCCGGATCGTGCCCGGCAGCTTCTTCGACCCGGTCCCGGCCGGCGCCGACCTCTACGTGCTCAAGACGATCCTGCCCGGCTGGGACGACGCGCAGGCCACCGCCATCCTGCGTCGCGTCGCCGAGGCGATGCGGCCGGACAGCCGGCTGCTGCTGCTGGAGGCGATCATCCCGGCCGGCGACGCGTTCGACGTGGCGAAGCTCGTCGACGTGCACACCCTGGTCCTCACCGCCGGCCGGCACCGCACCCACCCGGAACTTCTCGGCCTGCTCGCTGATGCCGGCCTGCGGCTCGACCGCGTCGTCGGCACCCCCACGCTCACCGTGATCGCCGCCGGTCCCGCCGGGGCGCGGCCGACCACCCCCTAGGAGGTAATCGATGGCCCCGAGCCGACCCCGGATCGACATCGAGTCGGTGTTCCGACTGACCGAACTGGCCGACTACATCGTGCCGTTCACCGTGCGCGCCGTCGCCGACCTCGGCGTGGCCGACCAGCTCGCCGAGGGCCCACGCCCGGTGGACGAGCTGGCCGAGGCCACCGGCGCGCACGCGCCCTCGCTGCTGCGGGCCCTGCGCGCCCTGGCCGGCAAGGGCATCTTCACCGAGGTCGAACCCGAGGTGTTCGGCCTCACCCCACTCGCCGAACCGCTGCGCACCGACCACCCGCTGTCCCTGCGCGACGCCTACCCGCTGCTGGAACCCGACATCGAGGCGTGGGCGCACTTCGACCACAGCATCCGCACCGGGAAGGCCGCCTTCGACGAGGTGCACCCGGAGGGCTACTGGTCCTACATGGCCGCCCACCCGCGCGACAGCGCCCGCTTCGACGCCTCCCAGCAGGCGGCCACCCGGCTGGAGCTGCGCGCCGCGCTGCCCGCGTACCCGTGGGGCGAGCTGGCCACGATGGTCGACGTGGGCGGCGGCAACGGCGCCTTCCTCGGCGGCATCATGGCCCGGTTCCCGAACCTGCGCGGCACCCTGTTCGACCTGCCGCACGTGGTCGCCGAGGCCGAGCCGGTGCTGCAGAAGCTCGACGTCGCGCAGCGGTGCACGGTCACCGGCGGCAGCTTCTTCGAGACGGTCCCGGCCGGCGCGGACGCCTACATGCTCAAGCGCATCCTCTACGGCTGGGACGACGACAACGCGGTCCGGCTGCTCAGCGCGGTGCGCGCGGCGATGCGGCCGGACAGCCGACTGCTGGTGCTGGAGCCGGTGGTCGAGCCCGGCGACCGGTTCGACGTCGGTCGTCTCTACGACCTGCTGCTGCTGGCCATGGTCGGCGGCGGCGCCCGGTCCCGCGAGCACATCGAACGGCTGTTGGACGTCGCCGGCCTGCGGCTGGCCCGCAGCCTGCCGACGATGATGTTCCCCATCCTCGAGATCGTGCCGAAGACGGAGGCGTGAGCAATGCGACTGGTCGTGGACTACTCCCGCTGCGAGAGCAACGCCGTGTGCGTGGGGCAGGCTCCCGAGGTGTTCGACGTCGGTGACGACGACCGGCTGCACGTCACCGAGCAGCCGCTGGAGGGATCGCTGGGCAAGCGGGTGCGGGAGGCGGCCCGCCGGTGCCCGAAGCAGGCCCTCTCCGTCGTCGACGACTGAAGACCGGCGGTGTCGCCACGGCTCGGACTCCCGGCCGTGGCGACACCGCCGGCACGCCCGCGGCTCAGGTGTCGGCGGCCCGGATCGCCGACCAGACCCGCTCCGCGGTCAGCGGCATGTCGACGTGCCGCACGCCCAGATGGCGTACGGCGTCGACCACCGCGTTCTGCACCGCCGGGGGCAGACCCACCGCGCCCGACTCACCCAGGCCCTTGACGCCGAGGGCGTTGACCGGGGTGGGCGTCTGCATCGCCACCGTGTCGAAGGAGGGCAGCTCCGCCGCCCCGACGAACGCGTAGCGGTGCAGGTCTGGGTGCAGGGGCGTGCCGTCGGGGGCGAACCGGACCTCCTCCACCAGCGCCTGCCCGGCGCCCTGCGCCAGCCCGCCGTGCACCTGCCCCTCGGCCAGCAGCGGGTTCAGCAGGACACCGGCGTCGTCCACCGCCACCACCCGCAGCAGGGTCACTTGGCCGGTCTCCACGTCCACCTCGACCACCGCCAGGTGCGCCCCGTACGGGCAGGTGGCGGCCGACGGCTGGAACGTCGCCTCGGCGTACAGGCCGTCGCCGGCGGCCAGGTCGGCCCAGCCGACGTCGCACCCGGACCCGGCCCGGAACCGGCCGCCGGCGAACTCGACCGCCTCGCCGGGCACGCCCAGCCGGCCGGCCGCCGCGTCCCGGCCCCGCTCGACGAGCGCGAGCGCCGCCTCCCGGACCGCCATCCCGCCGGTCTGCAACGACCGGGAACCGCCGGTGCCACCGCCCGCCGGCACGACGCCGGTGTCGGAGAACACCACGTCGACCCGCTCCACCGGCACGCCGAGCACGTCGGCGGCGAGCATCGCCCAGGCGGTGCCGTGGCCCTGACCGTGCGGGCAGGTGCCGGAGTGGACCGTCACCCGGCCGTCCGGGCCGAGCCGCGCCGAGGCGTACTCGCTGCGGGTGTCCGCGCCGGTGAGTTCGACGAACGTGGACAGGCCGACGCCGAGCTGGCACACGTCGCCGCGGGCCCGCCGGGCCGACTGCTCGGCGCGCAGCGCCGGATAGTCGGCCTCGGCGAGCACCCGTTCCAGGGCGGCCGGGTAGTCGCCGTTGTCGTAACGCGCACGGGTGACGGTGGTGACCGGGAAGCTCTCCGGCGGCAGCAGGTTGCGCCGCCGCACCTCGGCCGGGTCCAGGCCGATCTCGGCGGCGTACAGGTCGATCATCCGCTCCAGCGCGGCCACCGCCTCGGGCTGCCCGGCGCCCCGGTAGGAGACCACCGGGGTGGTGGTCGTGGTGACGCTGGCCGAGGAGAACCGGGCGCGGCTGATGCGGTACGGGCCGGTCAGCATGGTCCTGGTCCAGAACGGCAGGATCGCCCCGATGCGCGGGTACGCGCCGGCGTCCTGCACCACGTCCAGCGCGTACGACACGATCCGCCCGTCGCGAGTGCCGCCCAGCTCGGCGCTCTGCTGCTGCGCCCGGCCGTGCCCGGCGGCGACCATGCTCTCGCTGCGGGTCTCCGCCCAGCGCACCGGCCGGTCCAGTCGACGGGCCGCCCAGGCCAGCAGCACGTCCTCGCGGCTGGCGAACGCCTTGGAGCCGAACGCCCCACCGACGTCGCCGTTGACCACCCGGACGCGGTCCTCCGGCTCGCCCAGCGCCGCCGCGAGCTGCGCCCGCCACAGGTGCACCGCCTGGCTGCCGGCGCGGTAGCGCAGCCCGTCCGTACTCCACTCGGCCTGCCCGGCCCGCGCTTCGAGCGGGCACGGCGCGACCCGCTGGTTGGTCATCCGCTGCCGGATCACCACCTCGGCGCCGTCGTGCAGCCCGGCCCGGCCGGCCGGACGGCGGAAGCCGAGCTTGAGCACCAGGTTGGTGCCGGCCTCCGGGTGCAGCACCAGCGCGTCGGTGAGCGCCTCGTGCGGGTCGACAAGCGGCGGCAGCGGCGCGACGTCGACGTCGACAAGCTCGGCGGCGTCGACCGCCTCGGCCCGGCCGGTGGCCACCACCGCGGCGACCGGTTCGCCGACGAACCGGACCACGCCGTCGGCCAGCAGCGGCGTGGTCATCTTCTGGTTGAGCACCCCGGCCTCGGGTGGCAGTGGCGGCAGGTCGACGTCCGCGGCGGTGAACACGGCGACCACGCCGGGCGCTCGCCGGGCGGCCGAGGTGTCGATGCCGCGCAGCCGTCCGTGCGCCACGGTGGACCGGACGAAGACCAGTTCCAGGCTGCCGGGCACGACGACATCGTCGACGTACGTCCCGCCGGTGGTGAGCAGGACACGGTCCTCGGTGCGCCGGACCGGGCGGCCGATCAGGGACATCTGGCGACTCCTCGCGATGCCGGCTCAGGCCGGTGTGACGGCGAGCGGGATCGACGCGTAGGACCGGAACAGGGCGCTGGGCTCCCGCTCCGGCGTCGCGGCCAGCTCCACGCCGGCGAGCCGCCGCGCGAGCCGGTCGAAGATCACCGCTCCTTCGATGCGGGCCAGCGCCGCGCCGAGACAGCCCCGGACGCCGCCGCCGAACCCGACGTGCGGGTTGGGCCGCCGACCGATGTCGACCCGGCCGGGGTCGGCGAACACCTCCTCGTCGTGGTTGGCGCAGCCGAGCAGCAGGAACACCGAGCGGCCGGGGCGGATCACCCGGTCGCCGACCGCCACCGGCTCCAGCGCCAGCCGCGCGGTGTACTGGATCGGCGCGTCGAACCGGACGAACTCCTCGGCGGCGGTGGCGGCCAGCGACGGGTCGGCGCGCAGCCGCCGCCACTCGTCCGGCTGCCGGGCCAGCGCCACCGTGCCGGTGCAGACCATGTTCATGGTGGTCTCGTAGCCGGTGAAGCAGAGGAAGACGACGTTGTCGACGACCTCCTCGACGCCCTCGGCCGGGTCGGCCACCGCGAGCATCCGGTCGAGCAGGTCGCCGTCCGGATCCGCGCGCCGCTCGGCGAGCACGTCGCGGACGTAGCCGCGCAGCCAGCTCAGCGCGTCGTCGGCGGCCGGCCGGTCGGCCGCGGGCAGGAACGGGGTGAACGCCCGGCCGAGGGCGGACGCGCGCGGCCACACCTCCGCCCGGGTGCGCGCCACCGGCAGTCCGATCAGCTCGCACACCACGCTCGCGGCGACCGGGAACGCCAGGTCGGCCACCGCGTCGAGGCGGCCGGTGTCGCGCGCGGGCACCAGCAGCTCGTCCACCATCGCGCCGATGCGCTGCGCGGTGCGCCGGGCGACGCCGGGGCTGAAGGCGCGCACCATCTGCTGGTGCAGCCGGCTGTGGTCGTCGGGATCGCGGGTCGGGATGATCCGCCGGAACACGTCGCGGGACAGGTCCGGCGCCATCCGGAACTGCGGGTCGTCCGCCGGGAAGGTGTTGCTCAGCCGGCGGTCACGCAGCAGGGCGACCACGTCGCGGTGGCGGGTGACGCCCCAGCTCGCCGGGCCGAAGCGGCACAGCGGCCCGGCGGCGCGCATCCGCGCGTACGTGGGGTAGGGGTCGGCGACGACCTCGGGGGAGAGCGGGTCCATCCGAGCCGGCAGGACCCGGCCGGGGGGCGTCACGGGCCGACCGCCACCGGGACGCTGGCGTACGAGCGCAGCGTCCCGTCGGTCTGCCGGCGCGCCGGGCCGGCGGCGGTAAGCGTGGGGAACCGGCGCAGCAGCGTCTCGAACGTCACCTGCGCCTCGACGCGGGCCAGGTAGCCGCCGAGGCAGTGGTGGATGCCGCCGCCGAAGGACAGGTGCGGGTTCTCCTCGCGGGTGACGTCCAGCCGGTCCGGGTCGGCGAACTGCTCGGGGTCGCGGTTGGCGCTGCCGAGCAGCAGGATGAGCACCCGCCCGGCCCGGATCGTGCGGTCGCCGACGGTGACGTCCTCGCGGGCCAGGCGGGCGACGCCCTGGATCGGGCCGTCGTAGCGGAGGAACTCCTCCACGGCCCGGGGCACCAGCGCCGGGTCGGCCCGCAGCAGGGCCTGTTGGTCGGGGTGTTCGAGCAGCGCGGCGACCCCGGTGGCGATCAGGTTGGTGGTGGTCTCGAAGCCGGCGAAGAACGCGAACACCGCGTTGTCCACGATCTCCTCGGCGGCGAGCACCGCGCCGTCGTCGTCGGTGGCGGCGAGCATCCGGGACAGCAGGTCGTCGCCGGGTTCGGTCCGGCGCCGGTCGAGGATCTCACCGAGGTAGCCGCGCAGCCACTCGACGGCCCGGTCGGCGGCCGGCCGGTCGGAGTCGGGCACGATCGCGGCGAACGCCTTGCTGAGGTCGAGCGCGTGCGGCCGGATCAGCTCGTGGTCGGCCGGCGGGATGCCCATCAGCGCGCAGACCACCATCACCGGCAGCGGAAAGGCGAGATCCGAGACCGCGTCGAACCGGCCGGTGCGTTCCGCCGGGTCGAGCAGCTCGGTGACCATGCCCGCGATGGTGGGGCGCAGCCGGCGCACCAGGGCGGGGTTGAACGCCCGGGCCATGAGCCGGCGCAGCCGGCCGTGCTCGGGCGGGTCGCGGTAGAGGATGATGCTGCCGAAGAACGATCCGGCGGGTCCGTCCCCGGCCGACATCCGGTGGTAGTCGGGCGGGAACTCGCTGCCCAGGCGGGGGTCGCGGACCAGCCGGGCGACGTCGGCGTAGCGGGTGACGCCCCAGCTGCCCGGCCCCATCCGGCACAGTGGCCCGGCCGCGCGCAGGGCGGCGTAGGCGGGGTAGGGGTCGGCGACCACGGCCGGGTCGCGCGCGTCGAATCTCGGCGGCATGCGGGTACGGGCCGACGTCATGCCCGCCAGTATGCGCAACCAAAGATACGAGAAACAAGTGCTTCCGAGATACGGGAAACGCGATTAGGCTTCCGTGTCATGACCGAGACCGTGGCGAGCGCTGATCCCCAGATCATCGCGATGGAGTTGCTGATGAAGGCCCCGGCCACCGTCAGCAGCCCCTACCCGCACTACCACGCGCTGCGTGCCGCGGCGTCGAAGTACCGGATGGAGCAGCCCGGCCAGGGAGTCGGCTGGGTGCTCACCGGCTACGACGAGTGCCGCGCCCAACTGCGCAACCCGGCGCTTGACAAGTCGGCGCAACGCCCCCGCATGGGCGACTCCCGCGGCCGGCAGGGCGCCCGCACGCTGCTCTTCCTCGACGGGCCGGAGCACACCCGGCTGCGCGGGCTGGTCAGCCGGGTGTTCACCCCCCGGCGGGTGGAGACCCTGCGCCCCCGGCTCGCCGGCTTCGTCGACGGGCTGCTCGACGACGTCGCCCGCCAGGTCGGCCCGGGCGGCGGCGAGGTCGACATCGTCGGCTCGTTCGGCTTCCCGCTGCCGGTGATGGTGATCGGCGAGCTGGTCGGCGTGCCGCCGGAGGACTGGCCGCTGCTGCGCCGGCTCACCCGCGCCGCCTCCGCCGGGCTGGAGATCTTCGCCCCCGAAGAGGTGCTCAAGGCGTCCGACCAGGCGCTCGGTGAGATGGAGGAATACTTCACCGACCTGGTCCGCAAGCGCCGCGAGGACCCCTGCGACGACCTCGCCTCCGCGCTGGGGCAGGTCGAGATCGACGGCGACCGGCTCGGCCTCGACGAGCTGATCCAGGTCATCGTGCTGCTCTTCGGCGCCGGGTTCCAGACCATGACCGACCTGATCGGCCTCGGCACCCACGCCCTGTGCCGCAACCCCGACCAGCTCGAACGCCTGCGCGCCGAGCCGGACCTGACCCGCTCGGCGATCGAGGAGCTGCTGCGCTACGACTCCCCGGTGCACGTGCTGGGCCGGGCCGCGGTCGAGGACACCGCGTTCCTCGACGGCACCCCGCTGCGCGCCGGCGAGCACGTGATCACGCTGATCGGCGCGGCCAACCGGGACCCGGCCCGCTACGCCGACCCGGACACGCTCGACATCGCCCGCTTCGCCGGCGCCGAACCGCCGGAGACGCCGCTGTCGTTCGCCTGGGGCCCGCACCACTGCCTCGGCGCGCAACTCGCCCGCGCCGAGGGCCAGATCGCGTTCCGCCGCCTGGTGGACCGGTTCGCCGTGGTCGAGCTGGCCGACCCGGACATCGACGAGATCGACCTGGAGTGGCGGCACAGCAGCACCTTCCGCGGGCTGGAGGAGCTGCGCGTACGGCTCGTGCCCGCCTGAGAAGCCACACCACCACACGCCGACAGCCGAGAAGGGGGGACAGATGCCGGAGGCGGTGATCGTCGAGGCGGTCCGCACCCCGATCGGCCGGCGGGACGGCGCCCTGTCCGGCCTCAAGGCCGTGGAGCTGCTGCGGCACGTGCAGGTCGAGGTGCTGCGCCGCGCCCACGTGGAGCCGGGCGACGTCGACCAGATCATCGGCGGCTGCGTCACCCAGGTCGGCGAGCAGAGCCTCAACGTCACCCGCAACGCGTGGCTCAACAGCGGGCTCGACCACGAGGTCGCCGCGAGCACGGTGGACACCTCGTGCGGCTCGGCCCAGCAGGCCAACCACCTGATCGCGGCGTTGATCACCGCCGGCGCGATCGACGTGGGCATCGCCTGCGGCGTGGAGTCGATGAGCCGGGTCCCGGTCGGGACCAACCTCTACCAGGGGCCCGGCCACTACAAGACGCCCGACTACCCGTACGACGATCCGCCGCGGGCGCAGTTCGGCGGCGCCGAACGCATCGCCGCCCGGCAGGGGCTGACCCGCGCCGACCTGGACGCCTACGGGCTGCGCTCGCAGCGGCTCGCCGCGCGGGCCCGCGACGAGGGCCGCTTCGACCGGGAGATCAGCGCCGTGCCGCTGCCCGACGGCACGCGGGTCACCACCGACGAGGGCATCCGCGACAGCACCGCCGACGGCCTGGCCGCGCTGCGGCCGGTGGTCCCCGACGGCCGGCACACCGCCGCCACCATCTCGCAGATCTCCGACGGCGCGGCGGCGGTGCTGTGGATGTCGCGGGACCGGGCCGCGTCCCTCGGGCTGCGGCCCCGGGCCCGGCTGGCCCACCAGGTGGTCACCGGCGCGGACCCCTACTACCTGCTCGACGGGCCCGTCGTCGCCACCCGCAAGCTGCTCAAACGCGCCGGGATGAGCCTGGCCGACGTCGACCTGGTCGAGGTCAACGAGGCGTTCGCGGCGGTCGTGCTGTCCTGGGCCGCGCACCACGACGCCGACCTGGACCGGGTCAACGTCAACGGCGGCGCGATCTCGCTCGGGCATCCGCTCGGCAGCAGCGGCGCCCGGCTGCTGGTCACCGCGCTGCACGAGCTGGAGCGCCGCGACCAGCACAGCGCCCTGGTCACCATGTGCTGCGGCGGCTCGCTGGGCACCGCCTCGCTGCTGGTGCGGGAGTAGGCGGGCATGGACACCGAGACGACCGCCACCACCGACGCCGCCGCGTTCTACGCCGACGCGCGCGCCGACCTGCCCGGGCCGCTGCACGGCGTACGCGTGCTCGACGTGACGAAGGTCTGGTCCGGACCGGTGGCCAGCTGCGTGCTGGCCGACCTCGGCGCCGACGTGCTGCGGGTGGAGATGCCCGGCAACCGGGAAGGGCTGATGCCGCCGCACATCCCGGGCACCGGGCTGTCCTGGTTCCGGCAGAGCGTGCACCGCAACAAGCGCAGCATCGGGCTGGACCTACGACGCCCCGGCGCGGCCGAGGTGTTCCTGCGGCTCGTCGCCACCGCCGACGTCGTGGTGGAGAACTACAAGCCCGGCACCCTGGACGCCTGGGGGGTCGGCTACCGGGCCTGCCGCCAGGTACGGCCCGACGTCGTGCTGGTCTCCATCTCCGGCTACGGGCAGTACGGCCCGGACGCCGGGCGGCCCGGCTACGACCCGACCACGCAGGCCGCCGCCGGATGGATGTCGCTCAACGGCGAACCCGACGGCGCCCCGCTCAAGGCGCCCACGTTCCTGGCCGACGACATCGCCGGCCTGCACGCGGTGATCGGCGCGCTCGCCGCCCTGCGCCACCGCGACCGCACCGGCGAGGGCCAGCACGTCGACGTGAGCATGCTCGACGCGTTGCTGTTCTCCAGCAACGGATACCTGACCCTCGGCGCGACCGGGGTGCCGCTGCGCCGCTGGGGCGACCAGGCCGACTTCGTGGTGCCGGCGGGCTGCTTCCGCTGCGCCGACGGGCACGTCTACGTCGCCGTCGCGCTGGACCGCTCCTGGCGTGGCCTCGCCGAGGTGATCGGCCGGCCGGAGCTGGCCCGGGCGCCCGGGTACGCCACCAACGAGGAGCGCCGGGACAACCGCGACGAGGTCAACGCCGTGCTCGCCCGCTGGTGCGCCGAGCGGAGCTGCGCCGAGGTGGTCGCCGCCCTCGACGACGCCGGGATCACCGCCGAGCGGGTCCGCACCTTCGCCGACGCGGCGGCCGACCCGCAGGTGCGGGCCCGGGCCATGGTGCAGCAGACCGTGCTGGCCAACGGCAGCACCGCGCCGCTGACCGGGCCGGCGGTCAAGTTCTCCCGCACGCCGACGGCGGTGCGCGCCGGCGCTCCCGAACCGGGCGCCGACACCGAACGGATCCTCGACGAGCTGAAGGTGGACGCGGCCACCCGGGCGCGACTGCGGGCGGAACGGGCGATCGGATGACCGGAGGTGCCATGGACACGGCGGGTGAGACGCCACGCTGCGCGCTGGTGACCGGGGCGTCGCGGGGCATCGGGCGGGCGGTCGCGCTGCGGCTGGCGGCCGAGGGCTACGCGGTCGCGGGCTGCTTCAGCACCGCCGGCGAGGCCGCCGAGAAGACCCGGGCGGAGGTCGAGGCGTACGGCGTGCCGAGCTGGTTCGCCCCCTGCGACGTCACCGACCGCGCGGCGGTCGACGAGTTCGTCGCCACCGCCGAGAAGCGCCTCGGCCCGCTCACCGCGCTGGTCAACAACGCCGGCATCACCCGGGACCGGCCGATGGTGCTGATGGGCCCGGACGACTGGCACGACGTCATCGACACCAACCTGACCGGCACCTGGAACACCTGCCGCACGGTCGCGTTCCGGTTCCTCAAGCGCCGCCGCGGCGCGGTGGTCAACCTCTCCTCGGTCGCCGGCGTCACCGGCAACACCGGGCAGACCAACTACGCCGCCAGCAAGGCCGGCATCATCGGGCTCAGCCGCTCGCTGGCCAAGGAGGTCGCCGGGCACGGCGTCCGGGTCAACGTGGTGGCGCCCGGCTTCATCGAGACCGACATGACCGCGGCACTGTCGCAGAAGCTGCGCGACCAGGCGTTGAAGCAGATCCCGCTGGGCCGCTTCGGCACCCCGGAGGACGTCGCCGAGCTGGTCGAGTTCCTGCTGTCCGACCGGGCCGGGTACCTCACCGGCCAGGTCGTGCGGGTGGACGGGGGGATCGTGCTGTGACCGCCGTCGCGCCCGCCTTCGCCCCCGACCGCACCCCCGCCCAGACGTACGCCGAGGCGGCCGCGCCGCTGCCGGCCGTCGCCTGGGTCGAGGTCTCCGCCGGCCCGCGCGGCGGGATCAACCTGCGCGCCGGCACGACCGTCGACCCCGACGACGTCTACCTGACCGGGCACTTCCCCGAGCTGGCCGTCTACCCGGGGGTGTTCACCCTGGAGACCGTCCGGCAGGCGGTCGTCGCGGCGGTCGGCCACTGCGCCGGCCGGCTGCCCGAGCTGCACCGGCTGCGCTCGGCCCGGTTCCTCGCCCCGCTGCTGGCCGGCGACACGCTGACCGTCGAGGCGTCCGTCGGCCCGGTCTCGCAGGACCAGTCCTTCGAGGTCACCGCCCGGTGCGTACGCGGCGACGGGGTGCGGGCCGCGACCGTGCGGGCCGCGTACCGCTGGCCGGCCGAGGACGGGGACGACGGTCGATGAGACTGGACCACGCCGCGCTGCGCGCCCTGCTGCCGCACCGCTACCCGATGCTGCTGCTCGACCGGGTCGAGGCCGTCGAGCCGGGCACCAGCCTGACCGGCGTCAAGGCGGTGAGCGGCTGCGAGCCCTGCTACCGGGGGATCGCCGAGGGGCAGCCCGCCGACCGGTACGCCTACCCGGCGTCACTGCTGATCGAGTCGTTCGGCCAGGGCGCGGCGGTGCTCTGGCTGCTGTCCCGGCGGCCGGGCACGGCGGGGCTGCCGATGTTCACCGCGGCCCGCGACGTCGTCCTGCTGCGCCCGGTGCACCCGGGCGACGTGATCCACCACCGGGTCCGGCTGGAGCAGGTCGTCGACGGCGCCGCGTTCGCCTCCGGCTCCAGCTGGGTCGGGGAGCAGCGGGTGGCCGAGTTCGACTCGATGATGGCCGTCGTCCGGGCGGTCGACGCCATCGTCGAGCCGCGAGATGAGAGGGAGGAACCGCGATGAGTGAACGCGACCAGCACATGGAGCAGCTGCGGGAGATCGTCGCCGAGGTGCTCGAGATGGAGCCGGAGGAGGTCGCCGACACGGCCGACTTCGTCGAGGAGTACGAGGCGGACTCGCTGCGGGCGATCGAGATCCTGGCCCGGATCGAGAAGACGTACAAGGTGGAGATCCCGCAGGCCGAGCTGAACGAGATGCGCAGCCTCAAGGCCGTGCACGAGGTGGTGGCGCGGTACGCCGGCTGGCAGGACTGAGGCGTGCACCGGGTAGTCGTCACCGGGCTCGGCCCGGTGTCGGGCATCGGCATCGGGGTCGACGAGTTCACCGACGGGCTGCGCCGTGGCCGCTCCGCCGCCGCGCCCATCACCAGCTTCGACGCGTCCGGCTTCCCGCACCGGTACGCGGGCGAGGTGCCCGCGTTCCGGCCGGCGGAGGTACTGCGCCGGGTGCGGGTCGAGGAGTGGGGCCGCTCGGCGCTGCTCGCCGCGGCGGCCGCCCGGCTGGCCGTGACCGACGCGCGCCTGCCGCTGCCGCTGGCCGACCCGGGGCGCTCGGGTGCGGTCATCGGCACCACCAGCGGGGAGTCGACGGTGGTGGAGCAGCTCGTCGCGGACCTCGTCGCCGGCGGCTACCCGACCATGTCGGAGCGGGCCCTGCGCCAGGCGCCCGCCGAGCGACTGGCCTACGCGGTCAGCGCCGAGCTGGGCCTGGCCGGTGAGTCGGTCACGCTGACCACCGCCTGTTCGGCCAGCAACTACGCCATCGGCTACGCCTACGACCTGCTGCACACCGGCGAGGCGGACGTGATGGTGGCCGGCGGGGCGGACTCGGTGTGCCGCTGGGCGCACGCCGGCTTCTTCCGGCTGGGCGCGCTGACCGAGCGGCAGTGCCGCCCGTTCGACCGGGACCGCTCCGGCATCCTCACCGGCGAGGGTGGCGCGGCGCTGGTGCTGGAGACGCTTGAGCACGCCCGGGCCCGGGGCGCCCGGATCTACGCCGAGGTGCTCGGCCACGGCCTGAACTGCGACGCCCACCACATGGTCGCGCCGAACGAGGACAGCATCGCCGCCTGCATGCGGCTGGCCCTGGACAACGCCGGGATCAAGCCGGTGGACGTCGACTACGTGAGCACCCACGGCACCGGGACACCGGCCAACGACCTGTGCGAGGCCCGGGCGATCCGGGCGGTGTTCGGCGACCGGGTGCCGCCGGTCAGCTCGATCAAGTCGATGCTCGGACACACCATGGGCGCGGCCAGCGGCTTCGGCGCGATCGCCACCACCCTCGCCATCCGGCACGGTTTCCTGCCCCCGACGATCAACTGGGCCCACCCGGATCCGGAGTTGCCGTGGATCGACCCGGTGCCCAACGTCGCCCGGCCGGCGACCGTCCGGGTGGCGCAGAACAACGGGTTCGCCTTCGGCGGCAACAACGCCATCACGATCTTCGGGGCGATCCGGTGAGCGGGGTGGTGACCGGCTGCGGGGTGGTGTCCGCGGCGGGGGACTCCGTCACCGACGTGCTCACCGCGATCCGCGCCGGCACGGCCGTACGCACCGACGTGCGCGACCGGTTCGCGGAGCCGCTGCCGGAGGCCGAGGCGCCGGCGATCGCCGGGTTCGACGTGCGCGGCCTGCTCGGCCGCAAGGGCACCAGCTTCCTGGACCGCGCCACCGCGCTGGCGATGGTGGCGTGCGGGCGCGCGCTCGCCGACGGGGAGCTGACCCCCGACGACGACAACCGGCACCGCATCGGCGTGGTGCTGGGCACCACCACCGGCAGTCTGAAGTCCACCATGGACTTCTCCCGGGAGACGCTGGTGCAGGACAAGCCCTACCTGGTCAACCCGGTGCTGTTCCCGAACACCGTGATGAACTGCGCCGCCGGCCAGGCGGCCATCCGGTACGGCCTGCGCGGCGTCAACGCCACCGTGGCCGGCGGCCCGCTGGCCTTCCTGTACGCGCTGCGCTACGCGCTCAACGCCATCCGTCGCGGCTACGCCGACGCGCTGCTGGTCGGCGGCGTGGAGGAGTACACGCCGAACACGGCGTGGGCGGCGCGGCTGACCGACGCCGGGCCGGCCGGCGAGGCGTCGGCGGTCTACCTGCTGCGCCGTCGCGACGCCGAGGCGGTCGGCGCCCGCGCCGAGGTGCTCTCGGTGGCGACCGGCTTCGCGCCGGACGCAGCCGACGCCGGGCTGGCCGGCTGTGCCCGCCGGGCGCTGGCGGCGGCCGACGTTCGCGCCGCCGACGTCTGGGCGCTCGCCGGTGACGACTCCGACGGCGACGCCCTGCGGGGCGTGGTGCCCACCGCGGTGGAACGGCTGCCGGTGCGTCCGGCGCTCGGCGACTGCCAGGCCGCGGCCGGCGCGCTGGCCTTCGGCGCGCTGCTGGCCCGGTACGCCGAGGAGCCCGAGCCGGCCGGACGCCCGGCGCTGATCATGGCCCGCTCCCGCGACGGCGGCGTGGCGGCAGCCGTGGTGAGGGGGTGGGCCCGTGGCGGCGACGATCACCGCTAGCGCGGTGCGCACCTGCTTCGGCGACGGACCGGCCACCTGGGACGCGCTGGTGCGGGGCGACTGCGGCGCCGCCCCGTTGCGGCGGGTGGACCCGCGACGCGTCGGGGTGGGGCACGGCTACCCGATCGCCGACGACCGGCCGTTCGGTCCCGGCCGGTGGCTCGCCGACTGCGTCACCGAGGCGCTGGCCGCGGCCGGCGTGGACCCGCGACGCCGCCGGGTGGTCAGCCTGGTCGGCACCGGGCTGCGCGAGTCGGCCGAGGTGGAACGGGCCGCGCTGGCCGGCGCGGTCGACTTTCCCGCCGAGCGGCTGCACTTCGGCCCGGCCGTCGCCGACGCGGCGCCCGGCGTACGGCGGGTGGTCACGCTGGCCAACGCGTGCAGCGCCGGCGGGCACGCCCTCGCGCTGGCCCAGGACCTGGTGGAGACCGGCGAGGCGGACGCGGTGCTGGTCGGCGGCACCGACGGCAGCACCGCCTCGATGCTGGCCATGATCGGTCGGGTCGCCGCCCGGCCGACCGAGCGGGTACGGCCGTTCGACGCCGACCGCACCGGGGTGCTGCTGGGCGACGGCGCGGTCGTGCTCGTCGTCGAGGCGGACCGGCCGGGTACGGGGCTGGCCCGCCTGCTGGGCACCGGACTGTCCTGCGACGCCGGGCACGAGACGGCGCCCGACCGCCACGGCATCCTGCGGGCCGTGCACGACGCCCACCGCCGGGCCGAGCGCCGGCCCGAGCAGGTCGACCTGGTGGTGGCCCACGGCACCGGCACCGCGCTCAACGACGAGACCGAGGCCGGGGTGCTCGCCGAGGTCTTCGCCGGCTGCGAGCCGGGACCGCTGGTGACCGCGCTCAAGGGCGCGGTGGGACACACCTCCGGCGGGTCGGCGCTGCTCAGCGTCGCCGTCGCGATCGAGGCGCTGCGCACCGGGCAGGTCCCGCCGGTGGTCGGGCTGAGCCGGCCGCTGCCCGAGGCGACCGGGCTGCGGCTGGTCCGCGACCGGGTCGTGGCGGCGGCGCCACGCGTCGCCCAGGTCGACGCGTTCGGCTTCGGCGGCCTCAACGCGGTCACCGTCCTGGAGGCCCCGCGATGACCGTCCACACCGGTACGGCCGCCCACCGGGCGGCGCACCCGCCGGCCCGGGAGGCGACCGACCGGGAGCGTCCGGTGGCCGCGGTGCTCGGCGCGGCGCTCAACCTGCCGGGGACCGACGTGCCGACCCTGCTGGCCGCCGCCGGCCACCACCCGGGCGGCGCGAACCCCGGCGCGGGCCACGCCACGGTCGACGGGGGCGCTGTCGGCGGCGGGCCGGCCGGGGAGGCCGGCGCGGAGCACGACCGCGCCGCCGACGAGCCGGGCTGGCCGCCGGAGCGGGCCGCGGACCTGCTCGGCCGCAAGGGCCTGCTGGCCAAGGAGCCGGCCACCCGGCTCGCGCTGTGCGCCGTACACCTGGCACTGGGCCTGCCGCCGAAGGCGCCCCGCCGGACCGGGCCGGCCGACCCGCGTACCGCCGTGGTGGTCAGCTCCAACCTGGGCAACGTCGCCACCGTGGGGGACATCGCCGGGCGGCTGCGCGACGTCGGGCCGCGCGAGGTCGGGCCGCTGGAGGCCCCGAACGCCTCCAGCAACGTCATCGCCGGGGCGATCGCGATCTGGTTCCGGTTCGGCGGCCCCAACCTCACCGTCTGCTCCGGCGCCACGGCGGGACTGGACGCGATCTGGCTCGCCGGCCTGCTGCTGCGCGTGGGCCGCGCCGACCGGGTGGTGGTGGTCGGCACCGAACCGGACGACGCGCAGGCCCGGGCCCTGCACACGGCCCGGCGCGGCGCCACGCCCGGCCGGCCGCTGCGCGCCGGCGCCGCCTGCCTGCTGCTCGGCCCGGCCGACGCGGCGGACCGACCGCTGGCGCTGCTCGGCCCGGTTCGCGACGGGGTGTCCGGCGACGGCCCGCTGGTCGACGAGGCCCGGCTGGGCGGCGACCACTACGGCGCCGCGGGAGTCGTGCACACCGCGCTCGCCGTCCGGCTGACCGCCGGCACGTCGGCCGTCGCGGTGCGCTGCGGCGACCCGGTCGACGGCGTACGCGAGCTGACCGTGCGGGCGGTGCCGCGATGACCCGGAGCGCACCCGCAGCGCCGGTGCACCCGGTCGCGGGCCCGGACTCCGGGGCGCCGGCCGTGCTGCTGGTGCACGGCATGTCCGACACCTGGCAGAGCTGGCGGCACCTGGCGGCGCGGCTGCCGGCCACCTGGCGGCTGCTCGCGGCCGAGCTGCCGTGGAAGGCCGGCACCGACCACCACTGGCGCCGGCGGGGCACCCCCGGCTCCTGGCTCGCCGCGACCGTCGAGGCCATGCCCGCGCCGCCCGACATCGTGGTCGGCCACTCGCTCGGCGCAAACGCGGTGCTGGAGATGCTGGCCACCGAGACGGCGGTGACGCCGCGCGGCGCGATGCTGATCGCGCCCTTCTACTGCCCGCCCGACCTGCCGATCACCTGGGCGGTGCACGAGCGGGCCCAGGCCAACTTCGTCCGGATCATCGACGAGGGAATGCGCAACCGGCTCGGTCCGCGTCTGGCCACGCTGGACGCGGCCACGCTGGCGTCGATGCGCGACATCATGGTCGACCGGATCGGCCCGGTCGGGTTCACCGCCCTGTTCGACCACTTCACCGCGACGGCCGGCCTGCCGCTGCACGCGGTGACCGTACCGACCAAGGTGCTCACCGGCGGGCGGGACCCGAGCCTGGACGGCCCCCGCGCGAGCGCCCTGCGCGCCCAGCTGCCCGGCGCCGAGGTCGTCGTCGAGCCGGAGTTCCACCACTTCTGCCACCTCGACCGCGCGGCCGAGGTGGCCCGGCACATCGCGGTCTTCGTCGAGCAGGTCTGCCCCGATCCCGCGATCCGAGGAGGTACGCCGTGACCACGACGGTCCAGCACGAGCCCGTGACCCTGCCCGCCCGGCCCGGGTTCGAGGGCGCCAACATCCGCACCTGGATCGGGTTCAAGCACTTCGCGTACCTGGTGGAGCAGGGTGTCCTGCAGTGGTTCCGGGAGCGCGGCCACGGCCCGGGCCGGCTCTACCTGGAGCACGGCGTGGGGTTGTCGGTGCGCGACTGTTCGCTGCTGCTGCCGGCCGTCCTGGAGGTCGACGACGAGGTGAGCGTGACGGCCACCCCGGGCGCGGGCGGCCGGTTCGCGGTGCGGATCGCGCGCGCGGGCGGCGCGGCCGGCGCCGGCCCGGTCACCGCCTGCCGGGCCCGGGTCCGGGTCGCGCTGGTCCGCGAGCCGGACGCGCCGGCCTCGGCGCCGCTGCCGGCGGAGCTGACCGGTCTGCTGGAGGAGCCGGGCGGCGGGGAGCCCGGCCCGGCCGCCGGCGCCGACCCGGCGGCCAGCCTGCGCGCCGGCGGCGCGGGCTTCGTCTGGGCCTGGCGGGTGCCCTACTTCTACTGCCAGTACTCCCAGCGCATGCAGCACGCCGGCTACGTCCGGCTGCTGGAGGAGGTGGTGGACCGCTACCTCGCCGACCGGGGCGTGTCGGTCGGGCGGATGCTGCGCGAACGAGGCTGGATCCCGGTGGTCTCCCGGGCTCGCGTCGAGGTGCGCGGCGACGCGTGTGTCGAGGAGCCGATGTGGATCACCTTCACCGTCACCGACGTGCTCAAGGACGTCACCTACGACGCCCGGATGACCTGCCACGTGGTGCGCGACGGCCGGTTGGTGCAGGTGGCGACCGCCACCATCCTGCACGGTTACGCGGCCAGCCGGGGGCCGGAGGCGGGCCGCCTGGCCACCCTCGACCCGGAGACCGTGGCCGCGCTCACCGCCGGGGGCCGGTGATGGCGCCCCGGCCGGCCCGGTTGCACTTCTCCTTCCGCAGCCCGTACAGCTGGCTGGGGGTGGAGCGGCTCACCCGGGCGCTGCGCCGCCCGCAGGAGGTGCTGGAGTTCATCCCCTACTGGGACCCGGACCCGCGTACCGAGGCGGCGCTGACCGCGGCCGGCGGCACCTTCCACTACGTGCAGATGAGCAAGCCGAAGCATCTCTACCTGCTGCAGGACGCCAAGCGGCTGGCCCGGCGACTGGACCTGCCGATGCGCTGGCCGATCGACATCGACCCGTGGTGGGAGCTGCCGCACCTGGGTTTCCTCGCGGCCCGGGAACGGGGCGCGGGGGAGGCGTTCTACCGGGAGGTGATCGCGGCGCGCTGGCAGCGCGGCGAGGACGTCTGCACGCCGGAGGTCCTCGCCGGGGTCGCCGAGCGGGCCGGGGTCGACCCGGACGTGGTGCTCGGCGCCGTCGACGACGACGCGGTCCGGGCCGCCGGGGTGGACTGCCTGATGCGCGCGTTCACCGACGACATCTTCGGCATCCCGTACCTGCGGCTCGGCCCGCACCGGTTCTGGGGGTTCGACCGGGTCGACGACTTCCTGGCCGCCTGGGCCGACCGCTCCGGCGCTCCGGCGCGCCCGGCGGAACCGGTGCCGGCCGGCGCCGGCGGGTACGACACCGACACCGGAGGCGGCTGTGGCTGACCGACGCACCCCCGAGCAGGAGCGGGCGTACCGCCGCCGGCACCTGGTGCTGACCGTGCGCGCCTTCGCGCTGGCCGGCTTCGACGAGGGCGCCGGCGGTCACGTGACCGCGCGGGACCCGATCGAACCGGACACCTTCTGGATCAACCCGTTCGGCCGGCACTTCCGCCACGTCCGCGACGACGACCTGCTGCGGGTCGACCACGCCGGTCGGGTGGTCGACGGAACGGGCCGGGTCAACCCCGCCGGATACGCCATCCACTCCGCGATCCACAAGGCGCGTCCGGACGCGGTGGCCGCCGCGCACACCCATTCGATCCACGGCCGGGCGTTCTCCGCGCTGGGCCGGCCGCTCGCGCCGATCACCCAGGACGCCTGCGCGTTCTTCGAGGACCACGAGGTCCACGACGAGTACGGCGGGGTGGTGCTCGACGGGGCGGAGGGCGACCGGATCGCGGCGACGCTGGGCACCGGCAAGGCGGTGGTGCTGCGCAACCACGGCCTGCTCACGGTCGGCGGGTCGGTGGCCGAGGCGGCCTGGTGGTTCCTCGCCATGGACCGCTGCTGCCAGGTGCAACTGCTCGCCCAGGCGGCCGGCGAGCTGGTCCTGATCCCCGACGGCGCGGCCCGGGCGGCGCGCGCGGACATCGGCACCGCCGGAATCGCCCGGCTCAACTTCCGGCCGGTGGCCGAGCACGTCCTGGCCGTCAGCCCGGACCTGACGGCCTGAACCACGCACAGACAGGAGGTTCCGGTGGCCGAGCTGCTGGAGAACATGGTCCGGGACGCCGGCGGCGACACCGCGCTGGTCGACGAGGACGGCACCCGCACGTGGGCGGAGCTGGACCGCGCGGTCGACAGGTGGATCGGGGCGCTGCGCGGCGCCGGCCTCACCGTCGGCGACCGGGTGGCGTTCGTGCTCGGCAACCGGCACGAGACCTTCGAGGCGCTGCTCGCCTGCGTGCACGCCGGCCTGGTGGCGGTGCCGGTGAACTGGCATCTGACCGCGCCGGAGATCGCGCACATCCTGGCCGACTCCGGCGCCCGCGCGGTGCTCACCGAGGCGGCCTACGCCCCGACCGTGCGCGCCGCCGTCGACCGGGTGCCGGAAGCGCCTCCCGTGCTGGTCACCGTGGACGGCGGGGACGGGTTCACCCGGGTCGCCGAGCTGCCCGCCGGCGACGTGGGGCCGGCGGTCTCCGGCGGCGTCCTGCTCTACACCTCGGGCACCAGCGGCCGGCCCAAGGGGGTGGTCAACCCGCTGCTCACCGTCGGCGCGCCGATCGAGCGGGTGGCCGGCACCACGGCCGCGCTCGGTGGCGGGCTGGGCATCCCGACCGGCGGGCGGGCCCTGCTGGTGGGCCCCTGGTACCACTCGGCCCAGCTTTTCTTCGCCCAGTTCCCGCTGCTGCGCGGCTGCACCCTGGTGATGCGCCGGCGGTTCGACCCGGTCGAGGTGCTGCGGGTGATCGACGACGAGAAGATCACCATCAGTCACCTGGTGCCGACGCAGTTCATCCGCCTGCTGCGGGTCGACGAGGCCACTCGCGCCGCGTTCTCCGGCGCCAGCCTCGCCCGCATCTGGCACGGCGGCGGTCCGTGTCCGCCGGAGACCAAGCGCGCGATGATCGACTGGTGGGGTCCGGTGCTGGTGGAGTACTACGCCGCCACCGAGGCCGGCATCGTCACCCTCGCCGACTCGCCCACCTGGCTGGCCCGACCCGGCACGGTGGGCCGGCCGGCGCCGCCGACCGAGGTCCTGGTGGTCGACGACGAGGGCCGCCCGGTCCCGGCCGGGCAGGAGGGCCGGGTCGCCGTCCGGCGTCCCCCGGGCCGTGGCTTCCACTACCACAACGCCCCGGAGCAGACCGAACAGGCGCACGTCGCCCCGCACACCTTCACCCTCGGTGATCTCGGCCGGCTCGACGACGACGGCTACCTGTACCTCACCGGACGCTCGGCGGAACTGATCGTCTCCGGTGGGGTCAACGTGTATCCGGCCGAGGTGGAGGCGGTGCTGCTGACCCACCCGGCGGTGTCCGACGGGGTGGTCGTCGGGGTGCCGGACGCCGAGTTCGGCGAACAGGTCCGGGCGCTGGTGCAGCTCGACCCGGCGTGGCCGGCCGAGGGCGTCGAGGCGATCCTGGACGCGCACTGCCGGGCCGGGCTGGCCGGGTTCAAGGTGCCGCGCTCCTACGAGCTGGTCGACCGGATCCCCCGGGAGCCCACCGGCAAGGTGCCGCGCGCCGCGCTGCGGGACCGCCACCGGCACGCGCCGGCCCCGCCGGGTCTGCTCGCCGACCCGGAGACGTACCTGACCGGCGTGCCGCACGCCGAGTTCGCCCGGCGACGTCGGGAGACGCCCGTCGCCTGGGTCGACGAGGTCGCCTTGACCCGGACCGACCAGCACGGCGAGACCACGTCTCGGGGGCCTGGTTTCTGGGCGGTCACCCGGTACGCCGCCGTGTCGGCGGTCTCGCGTGACCCGGCGCTCTTCTCCTCGGCCGCCGGCGGCGCCTTCCTCGCCGACGCGCGTACCCCGCAGGACCTGGACCGCAACCGGCAACTGCTGATCAACATGGACGCGCCCGAACACGCCTGGGTACGCCGCCTGGTGGCCGGCGCGTTCACCCCGCGCGCGGTGGGACGCCTGCGCGAGATGGTCACCCGGCACGCCGAGGAGGTGGTCTCCCGGGCGGTGGCCGCCGGTGACATCGACGTGGTGGCCGATCTGGCGGCCGAGCTGCCGCTGCTGGTCCTCACCGACCTGCTGGGCATGCCGGCCACGGACCGCAAGCTGCTGTTCGAGTGGAGCAACAACCTGGTCGGCTTCGACGACCCGGAGCACGGCGGCGGCAGCGTGCAGCGCTACCGGGACACCTTCGCGGCCGCCTTCGCGTACGTCCGGCAGCTCGCCGCGCAGCGGCGGGACCGGCCCACCGAGGACCTGATGAGTCTGCTGGTGCACGCCGAGTCCGACGGCCGGGGCCTGACCGACGCGCAGCTGTGTCAACTGTGGCTGCTGCTGGTCATCGCCGGCAACGAGACCACCCGGCACCTGATCGCGGGCGGCGTGCAGGCCCTGCTGGAGCATCCGGCGCAGCGGGACCGCCTGATCGCCGAGGCGGACCTGACCGGGCCGGCGGTGGAGGAGCTGCTCCGCTGGGTCACCCCGATCATGCAGTTCCGGCGGACCGCCACCCGCGACACCGTGCTCGACGGCGCCCGGATCGCCGCCGGCGACAAGGTGGTCGTCTTCTACAGCTCGGCCAACCGGGACCCGGAGGCGTTCGCCGACCCGGACCGGCTGGACCTCGGCCGCGATCCCAACCCGCACCTGGCGTTCGGCATCGGACCGCACTTCTGCCTCGGCGCGCACCTGGCCCGGCTGGAGATGGCGGCGTTCCTCACCGCGGTCCGCCCGCACCTGGCCGGCCTGCGGCTGACCGGACCGGTTCGCCGGATGCGGACCAACTTCATGAACGCGATCACCGCGATGCCCGCGCGCTTCGACACCGCGCCGAGGGGGGAGTGACCCGATGCCACTGGAACTGCACTGGTTCCTGCCCTCGCACGGCGACGGCCGGGACCTGGCCGAGCCGTCGCGGGGCGGCAGCCGGCCCACGCGGATCACCCGCCGCCGGCCGGACGTCGGCTACCTCGCCCAGGTGGCCCAGGCCGCCGACCGGCTCGGCTTCGCCAGCGTGCTCACCCCGGCGGGGCTGTTCTGCGAGGACCCGTGGATCGTGGCGTCCGCGCTGGCCGCGCAGACCGAACAGCTCAAGTTCATGATCGCGCTGCGGCCGGGGCTCGTCTCGCCCACTCTGGTCGCCCAGATGGCCGCGACCCTGGACCGCGTCACCGGCGGCCGGGTCCTGCTCAACATCGTCGCCGGCAGCGACCCCGACGAACAGCACCGCTACGGGGACTGGCTGGACCACGACGACCGCTACGCCCGGGCCGAGGAGTTCCTGGCCATCCTGAACCGGCTCTGGTCCGGGCAGCCGGTGGACCACACCGGCGAGCACTACCGGGTGCGGGGCGCGCTGCTGGCCCGGCCGCCGGAAACCGCGCCGACGGTGTTCCTCGGCGGCTCGTCACCCGCGGCGCAACAGGCGGCAGCCCGCCACGCGGACGTCTATCTCGCCTGGGGTGAGACCCCGGCCCTCCTCGGTGAGCTGCTGCAACGGGCCCGCGACCGGGCGGCCGAGGCGGGGCGGACGCTGCGTACCGGCAGCCGGCTGCACGTGATCACCCGGGACACCGCCCGGGAGGCGTGGGCCGAGGCGGAGCGGCTGCTCGCGGGCGTCGACCAGGCGCGCATCGACGCGGCGCGCAAGCGGTTCTCGCGTACCGAGTCGGAAGGGCAGCGGCGGGCCGCGGCGCTGCACGCCGGCGGCAACGCCCGGATGGAGGTCCACCCGAACGTCTGGGCCGGCTACTCGCTGGTCCGGCCGGGCGCCGGGGCGGCGCTGGTGGGCAGCCACGAGGAGGTCGCCGAACGGATCGCCGAGTACCACGCCGCGGGCGTCGACCACCTGATCCTCTCCGGACAGCCGCACCTGGAGGAGGCGTACTGGGTCGGTGAGGGGGTGCTGCCGTTGCTCCGGCACGACGGCCTGCTCGCCCCGGACGCCGGCCGGGCGCCCGAGTTGGCGGCGCGGTGATGGCGGCGTCGTCGCGGCACCTGCCGATGACCGTGGTGATCGGCAATCCGAAGCCGCACTCCCGGACCCGGACCGTCGCGCTGAGCACCGCGGCGGCGCTGCACCAACGGCTGGCCGGCAGCCCCACCCCGGTCGGGCGGCCGAGCGTGGTCGACCTGTCCGAGCTGACCGCGGAGCTGGTCGGTCAGGGCAGCCGCCCGGAGGCGCTGGACGAGGTGCTGGAGTCCGTCCGCCGTCCCGGGCTGCTGCTGGTGGCCAGCCCCACCTTCAAGGCGGCGTACAGCGGCCTGTTGAAGCTCTTCGTGGACGTGCTTCCCCGCGGCGCGCTCGCCGGCGTGGTGGCGGTGCCGCTGATGACCGCCGCCCGGGCCGGGCACCGCCGCGTCGTCGACACCCACCTGGGCGCGTTGCTCGCCGAGGTGGGCGCCTGCGTTCCGGTGCCCGGGCTGTGCGTGCTCGAACGCGAACTCGACACGGCCGAGGTGGGCATCGGGCGGTGGCTGGACGGCGCGGCGCCGGCCGTGGCCGAGGCGTTGGCCGGGCCGGCCCGGCCGGCCTGAGCCGTGCGGTCGGCCCGCGCTCACCACGGCCCGGACGGCCCGAGCCGGGCCCGGGCGGTCAGCCCGCGCCCATCACGGCGGGCGGTCAGCCCGCGCTCACCTCGGTGCCGTGCTTGCGTCGCAGCCGGCTGATCCAGCCCTGTGCGGTGTGCACCGGCACGTCGAAGTGCTCGGCCACCCGGCTGATGGTGCCGACCTGCTCGTAGACCGCCTCGAGGTCGGCCGGATCGGGCGCCCGCCGGTAGGCCCGCCCGCTCTTGAGCCGACTGAGGCGCTCCGGCTCGACCGGCCGGCGGGCGGGTCGCGGCGGCGGCTGCGCGGGCGCGACCGCGGCGGGGGTTACGGCGACGGCCGCGGGGACCGGCCCCACGCCCTGCTCGGGGCGGTTGCCGGACCCGGGGCTCCGGCCGCGCTCGCGGTCCTGCGGCGGGACGAACGCGCGCAGCAGGGCGTCGAAGTCGACATACGGCAGCTCGCCGGTCAGGCCGGCGCTCTGCGGAGCACGGACGGTGAGCTCCCGGACGACCGGGTGACCGTCGCCGGTGTCCAGACGCACGACGGTCTGGGCCACCGGACCGGTGATCTCCTCGCCGTCGTCCTCCACCGGGACGATGGTGATGATGTATTGGCTCACGGCGATGCCTTCCTGCGCATGTCCGGTGGGGCAGCGAGGCCGTCCGATCTGCTTGAACGGGGGGTGCTCGATGGTGGGAGACAAGATATCGGATCTCAGTATGACAGGAGCCTAGATGTCCGACACCATCCTGCGGTCGCCTATCCTTCATCTCTCTTCGGTCCACCCGCACGAACTGGGGTGCTATGCGGGGCCCCGATAGTTGACGGCGCCGGTGGCCAGTAGCGCCGCCAACGCCGCCCGTGAGGACACCCCGGTCTTGCGGAAGATCCGGGTCAGGTGGGCCTCCACCGTCTTCACGGTCACGTACACCTGCTCCGCGGCCTCGGCGTTGCTCGCCCCCGCGGCGACCAGGCGGGCGATGTCCCACTCCCGCCGGGTCAGCGTCAGCTCGCCTCGGGACGCGCCGTCGGGGCGTCGCCCCGCCGCGCCGGCCGCCCGGCTCTGCACGCTCGCCACCGCCCGCCGCAGCGGTGGCGAGCCGACCAGGTCGGCGATCCGGCGCGCCTCGGCCAGCTCCACCTCGGCGGCCGTCCACTCCCGCACGTCGCACAGCGCCCGCGCCCGGACCAGCCGGGCCGACGCCTCGTCCAACCGCCAGCCCATGTCGGCGAAGCTGTCGGCGGCGGCGCCGGCGAGCTCCGCCGCGCCGCGCGGGTCGGCGTCGAGGGTGAGCCGGGCCCGGCTGATCCGCACCATGGCGCTCTGCCCGCGCAGTCGCCGCCGCTGCGCGTGCCGCCCGGCCACCGCCAGCCAGTGCAGCGCCTCGTCCCGCCGGCCGGCGCGGTGGGTCATCTCGGCCAGTGACGAGGCCCAGCAGGCACGACCGGACGCCTCCACCTGGCCGAG
This sequence comes from Micromonospora sp. NPDC049282, assembly GCF_043197045.1. NCBI lineage: Bacteria > Bacillati > Actinomycetota > Actinomycetes > Micromonosporales > Micromonosporaceae > Micromonospora > Micromonospora sp. NPDC049282. The sequence goes on along the minus strand of NZ_JBICSL010000004.1, from coordinate 78,172 downwards.
CTCGACGCCACCGCAGGCGCGCAGCAACGCCGGCGCCGCACCGACCCGGTCGCCGGCCAGGAACCGCAGCCGCACGGCCACCCGCTGGCTCACCCCGTCGTACCAGTTGGGCCGCCGGGTGGCGGCGTCCAGGACGGCGGTCTCGGCAAGCTGGCGGGCCGCGGCGGGACCCCGACGCCAGGCCACCGCGATGGCGCGGTGCGCCCGGGCCAGCCCGACCAGCGGTTCGACCCCCATCGCCACGGCCACCTCCTCGGCGTCCTCGCCCTCGCTCAGGGCCCGGTCGAGGCTGCCCAGCCGGCACGTCACCGCGCAGCGCCCCACCAGCAACCACGGGGTCAGCGCGACCAGGCCGGCGCGGCAGCAGACCTCCAACGCCCGGTCGAAGTGGTGCAACGCCGACCGGTCCCGTTCGAGCAGGTGCTCGGCCCAGGCCAGCAGCGCCAGCAGGTCCGGGTGCCGAGCCAGTTCGTCGTCGGCGAGCGTGTCCACCTCGGACGACGCGCGGCCCAGCGCCTCCTCGGCCGGGAAGCCGCAGTCGACGTGCGCCGCGACGAAGCAGCGGACCACCACGGCGGTGGTCCGGCACCCGGGCTCGTCGAGCTGGTCGGCGAGCCGGCCCAGGTCGCACGCGTGCTGCCCGGCGCCGGCCGCGCCGCACAGCGCGCCCGCCACGGCGGCCTCCACCGTCAGGTCGAACCGTGCGCGCGGCCCGGCCGGCGCGTCGAGGCGCGGCAGCAGCAGGGCGTACGCGTCGAACGGCCGCCCCAGCAGGCGCTCGACGCGGGCCCGGGCGACAAGCGCCCGCACCCGCTGGTCCTCGTCCGGCAACGCCCGGCGGCTGAGGTCCTGCAACAGCGTGCGGGCCTGGCGCAGCCGTCCCGCGCCGACCAGGGCGTCCGCGGTGGCGAAGTCCAGGCGGATCCTGCGCGGGTCGGTCGGCCCGGCGTCCGGCAGCAGCCGGCCCACTCCGCTCAGCCACCGGATGGCGTCCAGCCGTGGCGTCCGCGGGTTCTCCGCCGCCTCGATCAGCGCGTCGGCCGCCGCCGGATCGGTGCACTGCCCACCGGCCGACAGGTGCTCGGCGTAGCGCGTCACCGGGTGGCCGAGGTCGCGCAGGATGTCGGCGGCGACGGCGTGCAGGCGGCGGCGCCGCCCGGGGGACAGCGAGCGGTAGACCACCGCCCGGTCGACGTCGTGCCGGAACCGCAGGGTCGGCGCGAGCGCCGGGTCGGTGCGCAGCAGGTCGGCGGCGACCAGCCCGTCCAGCAGGTCACTGGTGGCGGCGGGATCCCGGCACGCGAGCGCGCCCGCGAGCGTCGGCTCGAACCCCTCCGCGCACACCGAGACCGCCTCCAGCATCTGCCGCTGGTCGGGCTCGAGCGCGTCCACGTCGAGCTGGACCGCGGCGGTGACCTCGAACGGCAGCTCCACGGGCAGGCCCCGCAGCGCGGCCACCGCGCCGTCCAGCGCCTCGGGGCGGTAGGCGAGCACGTAGCGGGGCACCCCGCCGGAGAGGCGGTGCACGCGCTGCCCGGCCCGGCCGTCCGGGAGCCCGAGCAGCGCGGCCACGCCGGCCGGGTCCAGCGGCGACAGGGTGAACGTGCGACGGTTGAGCTGGACGACGCCGCCGAGCGCGGCGGTCGCCCATCCGGGCATCTGTCGCGGACGGTACGCGACGACCAGCAGCAGCCCGGCCGGCGGCGCCTGCGCGAACCGGGCCAGCAGCGCCGCCACCGTCGGCGGCACGAGGTGCAGGTCGTCCAGGAGCAGCACCACCGCGCCCGGGGCCGGGTCCGGCCGGTGTGCCGCCGTGGCGGCCGGGTCCGCCGAGGCGGTGAGCAGCCGCCGCATCCGGTCGCAGTCGCCGCCGGCGGCGGCGAGCACCGGCACGGCGGCCCGCCCGGCCCGGACGGCCAGTTCGCGCAGCAGGCGGGTCTTGCCGCAGCCCGGGTCGGCGGCGAACTCCAGCATCGACGGCTGCCCGGCACGGGCCGCGCACAGCGCCCGGTCGAACAGGTCGAGCGCGCAGTTGCGACCGATCAGCGGTTCGAGGGGTCCGCCGGGCGACGCCGGCTCCACGCCGGTCACCGGCGCACCGCTGGGCGGTCCGCACCGACGCGACCAGGTCGGGCGACGCCAGGTGACATGGTCCGGTCCAGCATCAGCCGCCCCCCAGTTCCGCCCCTTGTGGACCGCGTGGCGTGCCCGACCCAGCGGGAACATTGCCGGCGTCGGGCGAGCGCCCGGTGCCACTGTACGATCGTGAAACAACTGTGACGATCGCGAGAGTGGCTGAATCTGGCCGTCTTGGAAGAGGAATCGGCCGTGGTCAACCGACCGCGTTCGGTTTCCGGTCCCGCTACTCGCCGCGCCGCCGCGCTCGCGTTCAGTTCACCCCACTGTCGGGTTTTCCCTACTGTCGCATCGGTGGGCTTCGCCTACCGTCGACTGCGGCGGGTGCGACGCCTACGTTGGGGGAACCGTTCATGACGATGCATGTTCCATCCTGCCTGGACAGTCCACCGGAGATCGGGGTCGAGGAGGCAACGCCCGATCGCTGGCACGTGTTTCGATGCCTGCTGCCCCCGCGCGCCGCGGTGGCCGACGCGTTCGTGACGCGGGGGATCGGCCCGCTCCTGCGCGAGTTGCAGGCCGTCGGGGAGCTGTCCGGCTGGTCGTTCACCCGCCAGTCGCCGCGGGTGGTCGACATCCACCTGCTCGGTGGCGCGCCGGGGCTGCTGGCGGCGCGGCTGGCCGGGCTCTGCGCGGCGGTCGGCGCGCACGGGCCGACGCGCCTGCCGCGGCTCTGCGGGCCGCCGACGCCCGATCTCCGGCTGGTCGACGTGGCGGTGGAGCTGATCGGGATGACGCCGAACCGGCCGGCCCGGCTCGGCGCCGCCGTCGATCTGACCATGGTGGCGGCGGTACGCACCTGTCCCGCGCTGCGCGTCGCCGACGCGCCCGTCGTGGCGGGCGCCCGGGACGTCGCGGTGGTGTCGCCGGCGCGGTGGCGGCGGATCGCCGCCGCGCTGGCCACCGAGCGGCACCCGCTGACCTGCTGGTCACGGCTGTTGGAGAGGCACCGGCACGCGCCCGGCTACGACGGGGCCGCGGCGTTCGGCATGGTGCACCTGCTGCACAACCAGCTCGGGCTGACCGAACGCGACGAACAGCGGGTGCACGCCGGGTTGATCCGTTCGATGTCACGGCGCTCCGGTGGCCCGCGCCGTTCGCCGCGCTGGCACCAGGGCGTCGTACCCCCGGGGGCTGTCGGGCGGCGCGGCTGAGGGCGGCGGCCGGGCTCAGCGGCGGGCGGGCCGGCGTTCGGGGCGGGGGCGGTCGCGCTCCGGGTCGACGCCGACCTGCACGGCGAAGGCCGGGTCGACGGCGAGCAACGGTCGGGGGCCGAACAGCGCCATGGCGGTCAGCAGCGCGTCGGTGTCCCGTCCCTGCCAGGCCGGGCGGCGTTCCGGATCGAGGTCGGCGTGTTCGCGGCGCAACCGGCGCAGCAGACGGCGGGCGGCGGCGCCGGTCTCGGGCACCTCGGTCAGCCACCAGCCGCCCAGCGCGGTGGCCAGGCAGCAGAGCAGCAACCCGGCGACGGACGCCGGGCCGCCGGCGGTGCGTCCCTCGACCGCGCTCTCCACGAGCCGGGTCACGCCGACGGCGGCGACCGCGAACAGGGGCAGGGTGCCCAGGGCGACCCGCCGCCGCTGCGCGGGGGTGAGCAGCCAGCCGTCGCGGGCCAGCCGGCCGACGCTGCGGCGCAGCACCCGACCGACCTCGGGGTCGGCGAGGACCGCGGCCCAGGTCTGCGGGCGGCGCAGCGCGGTGTGCAGGGCGCGGACCAGCGCGGGTGAGCCGGGCGGCGGGGGACCGTCGGCGTGCAGGGTGGCGAGTTCGCCGACGGTCACTCCGCCGGCGCGGCGCAGCGCGGCCACGCCTACCTGGCAGGCCAGCAGCGCCCGGTCGGTGAGGTACGCCAGTTCGACCCGGTCGGGCGTCGCGCCGCGGGCCCGGCGCCCGGTCAGCTCCCGCACCGCCAGGGCGACCGTGACGGCCAGGGCCACCGCGCCCAGGTAGTCGAGGAGGAAGAGCGGCCCGCTGACACCCCAGAGCATGGCGACAAGTATGGCCCGCCGGCCGCGCCGGTGATCAGGAGGCGTGACGGACCTCGCCGTCCCAGATGTCCGCCCAGGGGCGGCGCAGGCCCCGGCCGAGGAAGATCGGTTCGCCGTTCTCGTCGTTGTCGACGTCGACCCGCTGGTCGACCCGGCCGGCCTCGGTGACCTCGGTGAACCAGCGACGCAGCTGGTCGGGGCGGGACCAGCCGACGGCGATCACCACGTCGGCGTCGGCCGGCGGTCGGCCGAAGCCGGCCATGCTGTTGTGCCCCGAGTAGGCCCGGGGCAGGCCACGCGCCGGACCGTAGCGGGCCAGCGCGCCGGCCTCGCCGTAGTTGCCGGTGAGCACGACCGCCCGGTCGCGCTCCGAGGCCGGCAGGCCGCGGTGCACGGCGGCGACCGAGTCGGCGAACGCCGGCCAGCCGATGGTCTCACCGGCGTCGTAGTTGACGGCGACCACGAAGCCGGGCAGCCGGTCGGCCGGCAGGGTGGGCAGGAGCAGCACCGCGCTGCCGGCCACCATCTGCACGGCGGCGACGGCGACCAGCGCCTGCCGGGCACGGGCCGCTCCGCGGCGGGCCCACTCGACGGTGGGCACCGCGCCGGCCGCGGTGAGCACGAGCATCAGCGGCGCGTCGTAGTAGCCCTTGCCGCCGGCCAGCACGACGATCGCGAGCACCACCAGCCACGCCCAGGCCAGCGCGCGGTAGGCCGCCCAGGCCGGGCGGCGCAGCAACGCGACCAGCCCGGCCACCCACACCGGGATCGCGAGCGGGCTGATGATGACCAGGTGCAGCAGGGCCGCGTCGACGCGGCCGCTGTAGGAGCTGTCGCCGCCGGCGATGGCGGCGGCGACGGAGAGCTGCGGGAAACCGTGCGCGGCCTGCCACACCAGGTAGGGCGCGGCGAACAGCGCGGCGACCGCCGCGCCGGCGAGGACCCACCTGTCGCGCAGCAGCGGGCGTGGCCCGGCGATCAGCACGCCGGTGACCAGACCGACGCCGAGCAGGGCGGGTAGCGGCTTGTTGAGCAGCCCCACGCCGAGGGCCAGTCCGGCACCGAGCGCCCACCGGGTGTCGCCGGTGCGCAGCATCCGCGTCACGCAGAACGCGGCGACCAACCACACCAGCAGGTCGACGGTGGTGGTGCTGAGCAGGTGACCGCCGGCCAGGACGATGCCGGAGGCGGCGGCGAGCGCGGCCGCGGTCGACTGGGCGGCGCGGCCGGCGCCGAACTCCCGGGCGAGCGCGGCGACCAGCACCACCGCGGCGCCGCCGATCAGCGCCGACGGGGTACGCAGCAGCACCAGGTTGCCTGGCGCGATCGTGTCGGCGGCGCGGGCCAGGGCGGGCACGAGCGGCCCCTGGTCGACGAAGCCCCAGTCGAGGTGCCGCCCGCACAGCAGGAAGTAGAGCTCGTCGCGGTGGTAGCCGTAGCGGCCGGCGAGCAGCAGCAGCACGGCGGTGACGGCCGCGCCGACCAGCCAGGGCACCGCCGTGCGCGGCCCGGTGGGCGGCGGCCCGGCGGGCGTGGCGAAGCCGGGGCGATTAATGTCGGTGACGGGTTCGGCCATCCGCCCATGATGGCCCGGCCGAGGTGGGCGGCGCTGCCCGGGTTCGCCACAAAGCGGTGGCGGGACGCCCCCGGCCGGCGCTACCGTGCCGGCGATGCGCATCCGGGACTGCACCGACGCCGACTGGCGCCACGTCTGGCCGATCGTCCAGGACGTCGTCACCGCCGCCGACACGTTCGTCTACGACCCGGCCTGGCCGGCGGAGGTGGCGCGTGAGGTGTGGATGGAACGCCCGCCGGGGCGTACCTCGGTGGCGGTGGACGACGACGCGGTGCTCGGCACCGCGAAGATGGGCGCCAACCGGCCCGGGCCGGGGTCGCACGTGGCGACGGCGAGTTTCATGGTCGCCGCGGCCGCCCGCGGCCGGGGCGTCGGCCGGGCGCTGTGCGAGGAGGCGCTGGACTGGGCCCGCCGGCGGGGTTTCGCCGCGATGCAGTTCAACGCCGTGGCGGAGACCAACACCGCGGCGGTGGCGCTCTACCGGCAGCTCGGCTTCACGGTGGTCGGCACCGTGCCCGAGGCGTTCGCCCATCCGCGCGCGGGGCGGGTGGGCCTGCACGTCATGCACCGGTTCCTGTGACGCGCGACGGTGCGTGAGGATCGCGGGATGAGCGCTGAACCGATCGAGCTGGCCGCCGCCCTGGCGCGTTTCGACCAGCTGTGGAGTCCACGAATCGTCACCACGGTCAACGACTACGACGTGCGGATCGCGAAGGTGGCCGGTGAGCACGTCTGGCACAGCCACGACCACACCGACGAGTTCTTCCTGGTGCTCGACGGAGAGTTGCGCATCGCGCTGCGCGACGGCGCCGACGGCGGGCAGCGCGAGGTCACCCTGCCGCGCGTACGGTCCCGGCCTGAGTCCGGCGCCCGCGAAAACGCCTGGCCGTCCCGGGTGGCTGCTGGCAGGCTGCGGCCGTGACCGCACAAGCTTTCGCGGGGGCGCTCGCCGACGAGCGTCGCCGCGCCGTGTTCGCCGCGATCGTGCTCGGCGCCCGGGACGTGCCCGCCGTGGTGGCCCGCACCGGCCTGCCCGCCCGTGACGCGGCCACCGCCGTGCGGCGGCTCACCGACGTGGGTGTGCTGGCCGACGACGACGCCGGGCTGCGGGTCGACGGTGAGCGGCTGCGCGAGTTCGCCCGGGCCGCCGCGACGTCACCGGCGGCGCCGGCGGCCGACCCGCGCCAGGCGATCCTGCGCACGTTCCTGCGCGACGGCGCGCTGACCCGGCTGCCGGCGCAGCGCGGCCGGCGTCGGGTGCTGCTGGAGCACATCACCGAGCGCACCTTCGAGCCGGGGCTGCGCTACCCGGAGCGTGCGGTGGACGACGCGCTGCGCCCCTGGTGCGAGGGCGGCGAGGCCGACCACGTCTCGTTGCGCCGCTACCTGATCGACGACATGCTGCTCACCCGCGAGCACGGCGTCTACTGGCGGACCGGCCCGTGACCGGCTGGACGACCCACCTCGCCCGGCCCGACGAGCCCGACGCGGAGGTGCTGCTGCGCGAATACATGTCGGAGATGGTCCGCCGCTGGTACGGCCGCCCGGAGCGCCCCGGGGAGGTGGACGCCGCGCTGGCCGAGATGCCCAGCGACGACCTCGCCCCGCCGACCGGGCTGCTGGTGCTGGCCCGCCACCACGGCCGGCTGGCCGGGTGCGCCGGGCTGCGCTGGCAGCTGGGCTGGGCGGAGCTGACCCGGGTCTACGTGCGCCCCGCGCACCGGGGCGCCGGTGGCGGCGCCGCGCTGCTCGCCGCGGTCGAGGCGTGCGCGGGCGACGCCGGCGCGGGCCGGATCCGGCTGGACACCCGCTCCGACCTGGTCGAGGCGCGCGGCCTCTACGCCCGGCACGGTTACCGGGAGATCCCGGCGTTCAACGCCGGCCCGTACGCGCAGCACTGGTTCGAGAAGTCGCTGCCGGCGCGGGTTGACGACATGGCGGCGCCGCGCTGAAACAGAAATCGAAAGTTGAGTCGCCCTGACTCAGCTCACCACCGCCTGAGCGCCTCACGCCGACGCGGGGGAGGCTGGTGCGCCGGCGTCCCCCGCGTCGGCGTCGGCCGGATAGAGCCGGGTCAGCGCGTGCGCGGTCGCGGTGAACCGGTCGCGCAGCTCCGCCGGCGCCAGCACCTCCACCTCGGCGCCGAGCTTGAGCAGCTCGGCGTGGGCGTGCCGGACCGACTCGATCGGCACGGTGGTGTCCAGCCAGCCGTCCGGGCCGGGTTCACCGGCCGCCGCCCGGGCCGCCCGGCTCATCTCCGGCGGGAAGACGTACGGCATGAACTCCAGCGCGGCGGCGGTGAGCCGGATCCGCGCCTCGCCCCGGTAGACGTCGCGCTCGTAGCGGGCGGTCCACTCGCGCCAGTAGGCGGCCAGGTCGAACCCGTCGGGCCGGTCGAAGCGCTCGTCGGCGACGCTCGCGTCGAGCACCGCGCCGACCCGGTAGGTGCGCACCTCGTCCTCGCCGCGGGCCACCAGATACCACCGGCCGGCCTTGAGCACCACGCCCAGCGGGGCGACCAGCCGGGTGACCTCGCGCGGGGCGCGCCAGCGCCGGTAGCGCAGCCGCACCAGCCGGTCCTCCCACACCGCGCCGGCCAACGTCTCCAGGTACGGCACCGGTTCCGGGTGGCGGAACCAGCCGGGCGCGTCCAGGTGGAACCGCTGCCGGATGCGGCCGCTGCGGTCGGCCAGTTCCCCGGGCAGCGCGGCGCGCACCTTCAGCTCGGCGGCGGTCACCGCGGACGCCAGTCCCAGCTCCGCGGCCGGCCCGGGCAGGCCGGCGAGGAACAGCGCCTCGGCCTCCGGCCCGGTCAGCCCGGTGAGCCGGGTACGCCAGCCCTCCAGCAGCCGGTAGCCGCCGGCCGGGCCCCGGTCGGCGTACACCGGGACGCCGGCGGCGCCGAGCGACTCGACGTCGCGGTAGACGGTCCGCACCGACACCTCCAGGGCGTCGGCGAGTTCCCCGGCGGTCATCCGCCCCCGGGTCTGCAGGAGCAGCAGCAGGGAGACCAGCCGGCTGGCGCGCATCCGGTGACGGTAACCCGTGCCGGAAATCCTTCTCGGGCGCGCCTCGTCGCGAAACGCGCCACCGACTGAGAACCTTTCTCACATGCTGCGTCCCGAGGTGCTGCCCCGCGCGCGTCCCGCCCTGCCCGGCGGCCCGGCCGACTTCACCGAGGCGTGGCTGCGCAACCGGCGCCTGTCCGAGCACACCCGCGACGCCTACCGCCGCGACGTCAACGGCTGGCTGCGCTGGTGCGCCGAGCGCGGCGTGGAGCCGCTGCGGGTCACCTTCCTGGACGTCAACGCGTACGGCCGGGAGCTGGAGTCCACCCCGCGCGGGCGCGACGGACGCCCGCTCACCCCGGCCACCGTGGCCCGCCGGCTGTCCGCGCTGTCCAGTTGGTACGACTTCCTGGTCAGGTTGGGCGCGGTGCCGGCCAACCCGGTCGCCGCGGCGGACCGGCCCCGGGTCGACCGGGACCACTCCGCCACCGTCGGCCTGAGCCCGGAGGAGGTCGACGCGCTGCTGGCCGCCGCCGAGGCCGACACCGGCCCGACCGCGGCCCGCAACCGGGCCGCGCTCGCGCTCCTGGCCGACCTGGGGCTGCGCGTCGGCGAACTGGTCTCGCTGAACCTGGCCGACCTGGGCGCGGAGCGCGGTCACCGCAGCGTCCGCTTCGTCGGCAAGGGCGGCAAGGTACGCCGTCGCGCGCTCACCCCGGGCACCGCCTACGCGCTCGACGCCTACCTGGCGGACCGGGCCGCCGCCCAGGGGGTGACGGTGCCGGAGCTGACCGGCCCGTTGCTGGTCACCGCCACCGGCGGGCGGCTGGACCGGCACGCCGTGTTCCGGCTGGTGCGCCGCCTCGCGCAGAGCGCCGGGATCGCCGCCTGGGCGCGCCTGTCGCCGCACTCGCTGCGGCATGCGTTCGCCACCACGGCGCGCTCGGAAGGGGTGCCGCTGGAGGACGTGCAGGACGCGATGGGGCATGCCGATCCGCGCACCACCCGCCGCTACGACCGGGACCGGCACAACCTGGACCGCGATCCGGCGTACGCGATCTGGGCGGCCCGCGCCCGTCGACGCGGATAATCCATTGACGGAGTGAGTCCTCACTCCGCATGCTCGACCCTATGATGTCCCCGGCCTGAGCGTCGCACCCGCGCCGTAGGGTGCCGCCATGCGACACGGGTTGGAGATCTCCTGCGGCGGCGCCTCGGTGACGGTGGCCGACCTGGTCGCGCTCGGCGAGTCGGCCGAGCGGTCCGGCTGGGACGGCGTGTTCCTGGAGGACTACCTCATCCACCACGCCGGTGACGACCCGCCGACCTGGGATCCCTGGCTGGTGCTGGCGGCGGTGGCCGGCCGCACCGAGCGGATCCGGCTGGGCACCACGGTGACCGCGCTGCCCCGGCGCCGCCCGGCGAAGCTGGCCCGGGAGGTGCTCACCCTCGACCACCTCTCCGGCGGGCGCGCGGGCGTCGCGGTCGGGGTCGGCGATCCGGCCGACCGCGGGCTGGCCGCGTTCGGCGAGCCGACCGACCTGAAGACCCGCGCGGCGATGCTCGACGAGGGCCTCGACCTGCTGGTCGCGCTGCTCGGCGGTGAGCGGGTCAGCCACCGGGGCGTCCACTACCGCGCCGAGGACGTGGCGCTGCGACCGACGCCGGTGCAGTCCCCCCGGGTGCCGGTCTGGGTCGGCGGCAGCACCCAGGCGAAGGCGGTGCTGCGGCGGGCGGCCCGGGCCGACGGGATCGTGCCCTACAAGTTGACCGACACCGACGGCTGGTCCGACTTCACCGCCGAGGAGGTGGCCGCCCTGGTCGCCGCGCTGCCGCCCACCCGCGCCGACGGCCAGCCGTTCGACGTGGCCGTCGGCGGCCGGCGGCGACGTGCGGACGAGCGCGCCGAGCGCGCCTACCTGGCCGACCTGGCGGCGGCGGGCGCCACCTGGTGGCTGGAGTACGTGCCGGCCGGCGACCCGGCCGCGATGCGGGCCGCGGTCGCCCGCGGCCCGCTGCGCTGAGCCGGTCAGTCCTTCCGGCGGGGGCACAGGCAGAACGGCTGCCCGACCGGGTCGAGCAGCACGGTCCAGCTCTCGCCGCCCGGCTGGTGGTCCGGGCGGGTCGCGCCGGCCGCCACCAGGTCCTTCTCCGCCAGCGCCACGTCGTCGACGACCAGGTCGAGGTGGTAGCGCTTGGCGCCGGTCCCGTCCGGCCAGGCCGGCGGCGCGTACCCGGGCACCAGGCCGAAGCCGATCGAGGTGCCACCGGAGACGATCATGGCGTACTCGGCCTCGCTGTGGGTGATCTCCCAGCCGAGGGCGTGGGCGTAGAAGGCCGCGTGGGCGGCCGGGTCGGAGCTGTCCAGGTTGACCATCGCGAGGTCGGCGTGTGTCGTCATGTCGAGGGAGTCTGCCGCCGGTACCTGCCACCTGCTGTCAGGTACCGGCGGCGGGTCGCACGGTCAGCCGGCCGTCGGGGCCCCGGCAGGCCAGCGCGTCGGCGACGAGGTGACAGTCGCGGATGCCGGCGGGCAGCGTCGCGCCCGGGTGCGGGCCGTCGGCGCCGACGTCGACGACCAGGGTGCGACCGTCGCCGCCCGGGCGCAGCAGCACCTGCCGCGTCGCGTCGCGGTCGCCGGGCACCGGCTGCCAGCCGGCCCCACCGGGCCACCGCCACACCTGCGCGCCGGTGTCCGGGTCGAGCGCCCGCCGGTCCGCGAGCCCGACCAGGCAGAGCAGCCGGGGGCAGCCGGGCGCGGTCGTCTCCCCGACCGGCAGCAGCAGCCGCCAGCGCGGGGTCAGCGACGGCAGGTCGTAGCCGCTCAGCGTGGTCCCGCCGGGAGCCGGGTGCCGCAGCACCAGGTGGTCGCCGACGGCGAGCGGGTTGTCCGGCGCGTATCCGGCCGGTGGCAGGCGGGTCTCGGCGATCGCCACGCCGTGGCGGACGTCGTACACCCGGGCCAGCCCGGTGTCGTGCACCACGACGATCCGGCCCGGCGCCGCCACGAGCACGGCGGTCGACGGCACCGGCGTCGACCAGCGGTCCGCGCCGGTGGCGAGGTCGACGCCGCGCACCGCGCCCTGGATCCGCCGCCGGCCGGGGTCGGCGACGCCGCGGACCTCGGTGACCGCCACCGCGGCGGCGCCGGCCGGCTGGACGCGGTCGGGGCGGCGCCAGCGCGGTTGCCCGGTGCCGGCCGCGTACGCCGAGGTGCCGGTCACCTGGCCGGCGGAGTCGCGCGTGGTGACCAGCACCAGGTCACCTACGGACGCGGCGGACCACGCGCCGGCGGGCGCCGGGACGCGCCAGGTCATCCGGCCGGTCGTGGTGTAGCCGGTCAACGTGGTCGCGTCGGCGACCAGCAGCAGCCCGCCGGCGGCCAGCAGGGCGGCCCGGGCCGGCAGCGGCGGCCCGGTGATCGCCGCCGGTCGGGTCGGCGCGGCGGCGCCCAGCAGCAGGCAGGCGGCGAGCACCGGCGCGATCCACCACCGCCGGGGTGACGCCGGTCGGGGCGCGGCGGCCGGCCGGTTCAGCTCGATGGTCGCCGGTCCGGAACGGTCCGTGCGCCGGTCCTGCGTCATCCGGGCTCCTCGCGACTGGTCGCCCGACGGTAGACGATCCGCGGTCACGGGGGCGACTGCGGCACAACCGGCTGCGGACCGGCCGCCGGTTGCCTACCGTCGGTGGTGATGGGCAGGGAGCAGGTGTGGCACCGACCGGCCCGGCGTCGCCGGCCGATGCGCGCGGGTGTGCTGGTCGCCGGGCTCGGCCTGGGCACCTGCCTGATCGGGGTGGCCGGGCTGGCGGTGTGGAACGCCCAGGTGGTGTTGCAGGCCGGCGGGCCGGTGCGGGAGACCGCGGACGGGTTCTTCCGCGACGTGGCCGCGGGCGACACCGACCGGGCGTACGGGCGGCTGTGCGCCGAGGCGCGCGGGCGGTGGAGTCAGACCGGCTTCGGCAGTTGGGTGCGGACCCCGCCGCTGGTCAGCGGCTACGAGATCGTCGACGTGTCGGTGACGACCCGCGCCGGGCGTCCACGCGCCACGGTGGTGGTGCGGCTCAACCGCGACGGCGGTGGCAGTGAGGAACGTGAGCTTCCGGTGGTGCCGGAGGACGGGGGCTGGCGGGTGTGCGGGGACCCGTTCTGAGGCTCAGGCGCGCGGGCCGAGGTCGCCGGAGCGGTAGTGCCGCCGGCACAGCACCTGGTAGCGCACGTCGGCGCTGTCGACGGTGTCGCCAATGACGACCTGCGCGCCCTCGCGGACCACCCGGCCCTGCACCACCCGGGCGTTGAGCAGCCCCTCACGTCCGCACCAGCAGAGCACCTCGACCTGGATGCGGGCCACCTCGTCGGCCAGTTCGAACAGCCGCTGCGCGGCCGGGAACAGGCAGGAGCGGAAGTCGGTGGCCAGGCCGAAGGCGTAGACGTCGACGTCGAACTTGTCGACCAGCTCGGCCATCTGCTCGACGTGTTCCAGGGCGTAGAAGGACGCCTCGTCGCAGATCAGGTAGTCCACGCGTACCCCTTCGGCCCAGGCGGAGCGGACCAGGTCGCGCAGGTCGAGGCCGTCGGTGACCTCGACGGCCTCGTGGGCCAGGCCGATGCGGGTGGTGACCTGCGGACCCAGCGAGCGGTCGATGCGGGTGGTGACCAGGCCGCGGCGGCCCTGCCGGGCGTGGTTGTAGTTCATCTGCAGGGCCATGGTGGACTTGCCGCAGTCCATCGGGCCCCAGAAGAACTTCAGCGCGGCGGCGTGCAGCGGACGGCCGTCGACGCCACGGGCGGCGGCGCAGCCGCCGGCGCGGTCGTCGCCGGGCCCCGGCAGGGGGCGGGCCAGGCAGGTCGGGGCGGCAGCGGGGTCGTCGGTCACGTCGGGGCAGCCTAGCCGATCGACGCCGCTGCATCCGGGCCGCGATGATCCGCCGGCGGCGCCGGCCCGCCTCAGAGCACCCGCGGTGGGGTGTTGCCGGCGGCGAGGATGGCCCGGCGCATCGGCACGGCGGCCAGCAGCGCGAAGCCGACCACGAAGAAGATCAGCAGGGAGACCAGGCCGACGCGGTAGGACGAGGTGAGCTGGAAGACCAGGCCGAAGGCGAGCGGGCCGAGCCAGCTGGTGCCCTTGTCGCTGATCTCGTAGAAGCCGTAGTACTCGCCCTCCTTGCCGGCGGGGATGAGCTGGCTGAACAGCGAGCGGCTCAGCGCCTGACTGCCGCCGAGGACCAGGCCGATGCAGCCGCCGAGGATCATGAACGGCACCGGCGCCTCGGCGGGCAGCCGGAACGCCGCGATGATCACGCCGGTCCAGAGCACCAGCGACAGCAGCACGGTCTTCCAGGCGCCGATGCGCTTGGCGAGGGCGCCCAGGGCGAGCGCGCCGCCGAAGGCGAGGAACTGCACCAGCAGGATCGTCACGATCAGCGTGCCCTGTTCCAGCCGCAGTTCCTCGGTGCCGTACTGGCTGGCGAGCGTGATGACGGTCTGGATGCCGTCGTTGAAGACCAGGAAGGCGAGCAGGAAGAACAGCGTCAGCGGGTACGCCTTGATCTCACGCAGGGTGTGGCCGAGCTGCCGGAACCCGTCGGTGAGCACGTTGCCGCCGCCGTGGCGGGCGGCGGCGGTGGGGCGCTCACGCAGCCAGCGCAGCGGCAGCAGGGTGAACGCCGCCCACCACACCCCGGCCGAGACGATCGACCAGCGGGCCAGGTCGAGGGTGCGCTGCGCGTTGCCCTCCTCGCTGAGCATCGTGACCGCGACCAGGTTGAGCGCGAGCAGCAGCCCGCCGCCGAGGTAGCCGATGGCCCAGCCCCGGCTGGAGATGCCGTCGCGGTCGTCCGGGCCGCCGAGCTGCGGCAGGAACGAGTTGTAGACCACCACGGCGGCGCCGAAGGAGATGTTCGCGATCAGGAACAGCGCGCCGCCGAGCAGGTAGCGCTCGCCGGTGACGAACGCGAACGCGATGGTCGCCGCGGCGCCGGTGAACGCGGCGGCGGCGAGCAGCCGCTTCTTGTGCGCCGACCGGTCGGCGATCGCGCCGACCACGGGTAGCACGAACACGGTGAGGAAGACCGACAGCGAGATCAGGTACGGGTAGTAGGAGCCGGCGGCGACGCGGATGCCCAGCGGGTGCACCACGCCGTCGCAGCTGTCGGCGCCCAACTCGCAGCCGGCGGCCAGCTCGGTGACGGTGGTCAGGAACGGCCCGAGGAAGACCGTGATGACGGTAGTCTGGAATGCGGAGTTCGCCCAGTCGTAGAAGTACCAGCCGGTGCGTTCGCGGCGGGTGCTGCCCGGTGACGCGGGCTCGGCGACGGCGGGGGTGACCGTATCGGCCATCGGGCGGTCCTCGAGTGGCTCAGGCGGCCCAGTGGCCGCGGCTGCGGTAGACGTCGCGGAGCACGCCGACGTGATCGGTCATGATGCCATCCACACCAAGATCAAGTAAGTGGTGCATCTGGGCGGGTTCGTCGATCGTCCAGACGTGCACCTGCAACCCGATCCGGTGGCAGTAGGCGAGGAAGTGCCGGTCGACCACCGGGATCCGCCGGTAGGAGACCGGGACCTGGGCGGCGACCACGGACGGCGGCAGCCGCAGCGACCGCCCGTGCAGCGAGGCCATCCGCAGCCGGGCCACCCCGCGCATGCCGAGGCTGGTGGCGACCGTCGGGCCGGCCAGGGCGCGCAGCCGGGTCAGCCGGGCGTCGCTGAACGAGGCCAGCAGCACCCGGTCGGCGGCGCCGGCCCGGCCGACCGCGGCGACGGTGGGCTGCACCCCGCCGTCGGCCTTGACGTCGACGTTGAACCGGACCTCCGGCCAGGCGGTGAGGACGTCGTCGAGGCGGGGCACCACGGCGGCGCCGCCGACGCGTACCGAGGCGAGATCGGCCCAGCGCAGGTCGGCGATGCGGCCGGGCTCGCCGGTGACGCGGCGCAGCGTCGGGTCGTGGAAGACCACCGGCACGCCGTCGGCGGTGGCGTGCACGTCGGTCTCCACGTACCGGTAGCCCAGGGCGACGGCGCGGGCGAACGCGGCGGCGGTGTTCTCGTCGCCGTCGGCCGCGCCGCCGCGGTGAGCGAAGGCCAGCGGCGTGGGCGCGTCGAGGTAGCCGTGACGGGGCTGCACGCCGGCAGTATGCCGGGCGCGGACGGCACCCGGGTGGCCCGGCCGGGGCCAATTCCCTATCGTTCCCTGTTACGGCTAGCATAGGGTGCGATGAGTAACGACATGTACTCGGTGGAGCAGGTAGCGGAGCTGCTCGGGCTGCACGTGCGCACGGTGCGCGGCTACATCCGCGCCGGGCGGCTGCGCGCGACGCGGATCGGCAAGCAGTACCGCGTGGCCCGCGCCGACCTCGACGCGTTCACCGGCCGCCCGGCGTCACCACCCGGCGCGGCGGCGGAGGTGTCGAGCGTCGTGGCGCTCGACGGCGTCGACCGGGCCGCCGCCGACCGGCTCGCCACCCTGGTGCTGGCCGGCGTCAACACCCACCACGACCCGGACCGTCCGCTGCGGGTGCAGACGGTCCACGACGAGGAGCGTCACCGCATGAAGATCGTGATCCTGGGCGACCTGGCCGCCACCGCCGAGCTGCTACGCCTGCTCGACGCGGTGCTCGACGGCGACAACGGCCTGCTCGCCGGGGAGGCCGACCGTGGCTGACGAGTTGTGCGAGCGCGCCGGGGTGACGGTGCTGCGGTGCGATCCGGCCGGCCCGCCGATCGCCACCGAGGCCGACGCGCTGGACCTGATCGGCGCGGCGTTCGCCGGCGCCACGGTGGTGGCGGTGCCCGCCGAGCGGCTCGACCCGAGTTTCTTCGCGCTGGGCACCCGTTTCGCCGGGGAGGTCATGCAGAAGTTCGTCAACTACCGGCTGCGCCTGGTGGTCGTCGGCGACATCTCCGCGCACCTGGCCGCGAGCGACGCGCTGCGCGCGCTGGTCGCCGAATCCAACCGCCACGACCAGGTGTGGTTCGTGCCGGACCTGGCCGCCCTCGACGACCGGCTGCGCGCTGCCGGCTGACTACCGCAGCCAGCCGGCGGTCAGCGCGGTCACTCCCAGGCCGTCGGTGTCGGCCAGCTTGATCGCGACGAACTGCCGCGCGGCGGGGGAGGTCTGCACCCGGGGCGCGGGCTCCGGGTCGGTCAGCGTCGCCACCACCGCCGCGGCGGCATCGGCCGGGGACTGCGCGGCCGCGAACGCGCCGGAGCTGCGATCGAGGTACGCCCGCAGCGCCGGCCCGTACGGCCCGGCGGCGGCGACGGCGGCGTCCGGGTCGATCCCGACGTTGGCGACGAACTCGCTGGCCACCGCGCCGGGCTCGATCACGCAGACGCTGACGCCCACGGTGGCCGCCACCGGAGCGAGGGACTCCATGAACCCCTCGACGGCGAACTTCGCCGCGCAGTACGCCTCGTTGAACGGCTGTCCGACCACGCCGCCGACGCTGGTGACGGTGATCAGCCGGCCGTTGACGGCGCGCAGGTGCGGCAGGGCGGCGCGGGTGACGTGCAGGACGCCGAAGAAGTTGACCTCCAGCACCGTCCGGACCTCGTCGACGGTCTCCTGTTCCAGCGTGCCGACGTGTCCGGCGCCGGCGTTGTTGACCACCGCGTCGAGGCGTCCGTGGCGGGCCACCACGTCGGCGACGCAGGCGGCGACCGAGGCCTCGTCGACGACGTCGAGCCGGCGTACCTCCAGCAGGTCGCCGACCCCGGCGGCGTCGGCGGCGTCGCGCAGCGGGCCGGCGCGACGCGGGTCGCGCAGCGTGGCGACGGTCCGCCAGCCGGCGCGGGCCGCGCCCACGGCGGTGGCCAGGCCGATGCCGGTGGACGTGCCGGTGATCAACACGACGGGTCCGCTCACGCCTGTCACGGTCTCACCCCGGCGGCGCCCGTACGCCGGGTTCAGCCGGTTCGGTGCCGGCGGTGCGCGCGGCTCGGGTCGACCGGACGGCCGGGGTCGACGTGGCGCGGCAGGTCCGGCTCGTGCGGGCGCAGCGGGGCCAGCGTGTCGGTGATCGCGTCGATGATCCGGTCGGTGGCGTGCCGGGCCGCGCCGGGGAGGCCGGGGCGCAGGTCGCGCAGGACCACCGGGGCGCCGAAGTGCACCCGGATCACCGGCCGGCGACGCAGCGCGCGGGCCAGGCCGCGCAGCATCCCTTTCGGGGCGCGGTACGGCAGCACCTCGTGCGAGCCCCACTGGGCGACCGGGACGACGGCGGCGCCGCTGGCGAACGCGAGCCGGGCGGCGCCGGTCTTGCCCCGCTCGGGCCACATGCCGGGGTCGAGGCCGATGCGCCCCTCGGGATAGACCAGCACCACCGAGCCGCCGGCCACCGCCTGGGCGGCGATCTCCAGCGAGCGGTGCACGGCGGTGGTGCCCCGGTCGACGCGGATGTGCCCGGCGCGGCGCATCAGCGCGCCGATCACCGGGGCGCGGAACAGCCCGCCGGTGGCCATGATCCGGGGGGCGACCCGCCGGACCTGGCAGGCGGCGGCGAGCACCACCGGGTCGAACGGGCTGATGTGGTTGGCCGCCAGGATGAGCGGCCCGCGGCGCAGGTCCGCCGGCACGTCGCCGGTGACCTCGAGGCGGCCGATCAGCGCGACGGCGGCCCGGGCGAGCGTCTGCGCGCCGCGCCACAGCAGCGGCGCGCGCCAGGGGGAGGTGTCCATCAGTGCTGGATCGTCGCACGCCCGGGTGAGCAGGGTCATTGGTCCCGGGCCGTTTCGGGCCGTGCGGCCCTGCCCGCCGTCTACGACGACGAGTAGTATTTACTACGTCTCGTAGTACGAAGGCTGGGGGTTTCAGGTGGACGCGTTGGACGTCGCCCGCTGGCAGTTCGGTGTCACCACCGTCTACCACTTCTTGTTCGTGCCGCTGACCATCGGCCTGTCCGTGCTGGTCGCCATCCTGCAGACGATGTGGCACCGCACCGGCAACGAGCGCTACCTCAAGCTCACCAAGTTCTACGGCAAGCTCTTCCTGATCAACTTCGCGATGGGGGTGGTCACCGGCATCGTGCAGGAATTCCAGTTCGGCATGAACTGGAGCGACTACTCCCGCTTCGTCGGCGACATCTTCGGCGCGCCGCTGGCCATCGAGGCGCTCGTCGCGTTCTTCCTGGAGTCCACGTTCATCGGCCTGTGGATCTTCGGCTGGGACCGGCTGCCCAAGCGGCTGCACCTCGCCGCGATCTGGGCCGCCGCCATCGGCACCAACCTGTCAGCCTACTTCATCCTCGCCGCGAACTCGTTCATGCAGAACCCGGTCGGCTTCCGGATCAACCCCGACAGCGGCCGCGCCGAGCTGACCGACTTCGTCGCCGTGCTCACCAACAAGGTCGCCCTGATCACCTTCCCGCACACCCTCGCCGGGTCGTTCCTGGTCGCCGGGTCCCTCGTGGTCACCGTCGGGCTGTGGCACGTGATGCGCAACCCCGGCAGCGCCGACACCGGCGCCTACCGCTTCGCCACGAAGTTCGGCTCCTGGGTGGTGCTGGTCTCCTCGGCGCTGGTCGTGCTCACCGGCGACATCCAAGGCAAGATCATGACCGAGGTGCAGCCGATGAAGATGGCCGCCGCCGAGGGCCTCTACACCACCGAGAGCCCCGCCTCGTTCTCCGTGCTCACCGTCGGCAGCCTCGACGGCAGCCGCGAGCTGTTCGCCGTCAAGATCCCGTACCTGCTGTCGTTCCTCGGCACCGGCGACCCCAACGGCACCGTGCAGGGCATCAACGACCTGCAGGCCCAGTACGCCAGCCAGTACGGCCCCGGCAACTACGCCCCGATCATCCCGGTCACCTACTGGAGCTTCCGCTTCATGATCGGCTTCGGGTTGGCCGCCGCCGCCATCGCGCTGCTGGTGCTCTTCAGCCAGCGCAAGGGCCGCACCCCCACCAGCCGGTGGCTGCTGCGCGCCGGCCTGGTCATGCCGGTGCTGCCGCTGCTGGCCAACTCCTTCGGCTGGATCTTCACCGAGATGGGCCGCCAGCCCTGGATCGTCTTCGGCGAGATGCTCACCCGCGACGGCGTGTCCCGCAGCGTCTCCCTGACCGAGGTGCTCACCTCCTTCACCGCCTTCACCCTCATCTACGCCACCCTCGCGGTGATCGAGTTCAAGCTGCTGGTCCGCTACGCCCGCGCCGGCGTACCGGACGTCACCGAACAACCCGCCGACGACGACACCGACGACGCCGAGCGCCCGCTCGCGTTCGCCTACTGACCCGGAGAGCCCACCGTGGAACTGACGACCGTCTGGTTTCTGCTCGTCGCCGTGCTCTTCACCGGCTACTTCATCCTCGAGGGCTTCGACTTCGGCGTCGGGATGCTGCTGCCCGTGCTCGGCCGCGACGACCGGCAACGCCGCGTCCTGATCAACACCATCGGCCCGGTCTGGGACGGCAACGAGGTGTGGCTGATCACCGCAGGCGGCGCCATGTTCGCCGCCTTCCCCGAGTGGTACGCCACCCTGTTCTCCGGCTTCTACCTGCCGCTGCTGCTCATCCTGCTGGCCCTGATCGCCCGCGGGGTGGCCTTCGAATACCGGCACAAGCGCACCGAGGCGTCCTGGAAACGCCGTTGGGACCAGGCCATCTTCTGGGGCTCGGCGCTGCCGGCCGTGCTGTGGGGCGTGGCGTTCGCCAACATCTTCCGCGGCGTGCCGCTGGACGCCGACCACGAGTACGTCGGCGGCCTGCTCGACCTGCTGCACCCGTACGCGCTGCTCGGCGGCCTGACCACGCTGGGGCTGTTCCTCACCCACGGCGCGGTGTTCCTCGCGCTCAAGACCACCGGCGACATCCGTGAGCGCGCCGGCGCCCTCGCGGTCAAGCTCGGCGCCGGCACCGCCGTGGCCGCGGTGGCGTTCCTCGGCTGGTCACTGACCATCCGCTCCAGCGCCGCCGCCGTCGTGCTCGCCGTCGGCGCCGCGCTCGCCCTGCTCGGCGGGCTCGCCGCGGCGAGGGTACGCCGGGAGGGCTGGGCGTTCGCCGGCACCGCGGCGGCCATCGCCCTGGCCGTGGCGACCCTGTTCGCCGCGCTGTTCCCGAACGTCATGCCGTCCACCCTCGACGCGGCCGGCACGCTGACCGCCACCAACGCCGCGTCCACCCCGTACACCCTGAAGATCATGACCTGGGTGGCGGTGGTGTTCACCCCGATCGTGCTCGCCTACCAAGGCTGGACCTACTGGGTGTTCCGCCGCCGAATCGGGGTACAGAACATCCCGCAACACTGATGGACCTGTGGGCGCAGGGGTACGCGGGGCAGGTGCGAGGGGGTCGCACCTGCCCCGCGGGGCGTCCGGCGCAGCTCAGCGCGCCTCGCGCAGCTCCGCCAGCCGCGCCTCGATCTCGGCCAGCTCGGCGCGCAGCTTCTCCGCCTGCTGCTCCGCCTCGGCCCGCTCGGCGGCCAGGATCTGCTCCACCGCCTCCTGCACCCCGGGCACGTCCACCAGCGCCACCATCCGCAGCGCCTCGGCCGGCTTCACCACGTACGGTCGGGCCAGCGCCTTCGTGCCCTGCTGCGCGGCGACCGTCCACTCACCCTCGGCGTAGGCGAGCGTCACCGTCAGCCCGGCCGGGCTCTTCGGCTTCGCCGCCTTCACCGCCCGCTTCGCCGGCTTCGGCTCCGCCTGCTGCTCCACCCTCGGCTCCTCCCGGCGCGGCGCCGGCACCCGCGGCGTGTCCAGCACGAACTCCGGCTCCGCGAGCGCCGGCGCGCCCGCCGGCTCCGGCTCCGGCTTCGCCTCGGCGGCGGGCCGGCGACCGGCCCCCTTCGGCGCGATCGCCACGTCGGCGGGGGAGAACGGCAACTCGTCGCGGCCGAAGCGCACCACCACGAACTCCTCCGACGCCGCCGGGTCGGTCAGCTCCACCACCTGCCCGAGCTGCCCGGCCACCTGCCCGGCCGCCTCGGTGAACACCACCCGCGGCTTCCGGCCCGCCGCCAACGACTCACGGATCTGCTGTACCTCGTCAGTGGACAACCCCTGGACCGCCATCACGCCCTCTTCCGTACACCTGTTTGATTGCAGCCTTGATACCAGGCCGGGACGACAGCGCGGCGGTCAACCCCCGAGCGCGCGCAACGCCGCGTCGGCGTGCTCGTTCATGCTCAGCTCGCTGTGCACCACGGCCAGCACCCGTCGGTCCGCCCCGATCACGAACGTCATCCGCCGGGTGCTCAACGCGCCCAGCGGCAGCCGCCGCCGCACCCCGAACGCATCCGCCACCGTGCCCTCGACGTCCGACAGCAGCGGATAGTCGAAGCCGTGCCGGCGGGCGAACTCCGCCTGCCGGTCCACCGGGTCCCGGCTGATCCCCACCCGGGTCGCGCCCAGCGCCGCGAACTCCGCCGCCAGGTCCCGGAAGTGGCAGCTCTCCGCCGTGCAACCCCGGGTCATCGCCGCCGGGTAGAAGAACAGCACCACCGGGCCGGTGGCCAGGAACTCCGACAGCCGCCGTGGCGTACCCGTCTGGTCCGGCAGCGTGAAATCCTCGACCAGGTCACCGACACCCAACGCGTTACTCATGGCACGAGAATAGGTAGACATCGCCGATCCGGCTCCGACGTACCCGGTGAGCGACGGAAGCGCCGCCGCCCGAGACGAGGGAACGACCGTGAAGTACGTCATCATGATCCACTCCAACCCCGAACCGTGGGGACACCCGACCTCCGACTACCTGGCCGCCCACCAGGACCTGCCCGACGAGGTACGCCACCGGCTCAACGCCGACTTCGAGCAGGTGATGACCGAGCTGCACGCCAACGGCGAACTGATCGGCGGCGAAGCACTCGGCGCCCCCTCCACCGCCCGGCTGTACCGGTGGCACGACGGCACGCCGCTGGCCAGCGACGGCCCCTACTCCGAGGCCAAGGAACACCTCGCCGGTTTCTTCCTCGTCGACGTCGAGGACCAGGCCCGCGCCGAGGCCGTCGCGGCGAGGTTCGCCGGCCCGGGGGAGACGGTCGAGCTGCGGCCCCTGATGTGGCCGGGCGGCGACGATCAGTAACGACGTGCCCCCGAACCTCGCGGACGTGTGGCGCCGGGAGGCGCCGCACGTCCGCGGCGCGCTGCTGCGCCGCTACGGCCACCTCGACGCCTGCGAGGACGCCGTGCAGGAGGCGGCCGAGGCGGCCGTGGCCCGCTGGCCCCTCACCGGTGTCCCCGACGACCCACGGGCGTGGCTCATCCGGGTCGCCTCACGACGCCTGATCGACCGGATGCGCGCCGACACGGCCCGCACCCGACGCGAGACCCTCGACGCGGCACGGCGACCGGACGCCGACGTCGTGCCCGCCGCCGACGACGCACCCGCGACCCCCGCCGACGACCCGCTCCGGCTGCTGTTTCTCTGCTGCCACCCGGCCCTGAGCAGGCCGTCCCAGGTGGCGCTGACCCTGCGCGCCGTGGCCGGGCTGCGCGTGGAACAGATCGCCGCCGCCTTCCTGGTCCCGGCCCGGACCATGACGCAGCGCCTCAACCGCGCCCGCGGCACCCTGCGCCAGGCCGGCGCCCGGTTCACCATGCCACCCCCGCGGGCGCTGCCCGCCCGGGTCGCCGCCGTGCTCGACGTGTGCCACCTGGTGTTCACCGAGGGCTACACCCGGACCTCCGGCGAAACCCTGGTCGACGTGGAACTGGCCGAGGAGGCGATCCGGCTCACCCGCCAGGTCCACGCCGCGCTGCCCGACCACCACGAGGTGACCGGCGCCCTCGCGCTGATGCTGCTCACCCACGCCCGGTCACCCGCCCGCACCGACGCGTCCGGTGACCTCGTGCCGCTGGCCGACCAGGACCGCACGCGCTGGCGCGGCGACCTCATCGACGAGGGCGTCACCCTGCTCGGGCAGGCCCTGCCCCGGGGCCGGGTGGGCCGCTACCAACTCCAGGCGGCCATCGCCGCCGTCCACGCCGAGGCCCCGACCTTCCAGGCCACCGACTGGCGCCAGATCAGCATCCTCTACGACATGCTCAGCCGGGTCGCCCCCACCCCGTTCGTCACCCTCAACCAGGCCGTGGCCGTGGCCATGGCGCACGGCCCGGCACTCGGCCTGGCCCTGCTCGACCCGCTGCTCACCGACCCGGCGATGCTCCACCACCACCGGCTGCACGCCGTCCGCGCCCACCTGCTGGAGCTCAACGGTGACCCGGACGCCGCCGCCGAACACTACCGCCGCGCCGCTGGACTGACCGGAAGCCTGCCCGAGCAGCGGTACCTCAACCGGCGACTCACCAGACCGTGACGCCCCTCGGGGCGCCGGCGGCGCTCACCGCCACACCGCCGCCACCTCGTCGGCCACCACCGCCGCCTGCGCGAACCCGGCCCGCGCCGACGCCGCCCGCCGCGTCGGATCCAGCACGTTACGCCCGATCGCCGCCCGCGCCGCCCGGTCCGGCGCCACCACCGCCACCCGCGCCCCCGCCGACCGCAACGCCGCCACCTGCGCCGACAGCCGCGGCATCGGCCCGACCGCGCCACTCGTCGGCGCCAGCACCACCACCTGCCGAGCACCGGCGGCCAGGTCCGCGTTCACCGGCGAGCGCACCCCGCCGTCGACGAAGCGCCGCCCGCCCACGGTCACCGGCGGCCACACCCCGGGCACCGCGCAGCTCGCCCCGACCGCGTCGACCAGCGACACCCCGCTGCCGGCGTCGAACACCACGAACTCGCCCGAGGCCGCGTCGACCGCGGTGACCAGCAGCCGCCGCGCCGGCCACGCCGCCGTGGACAGCCGCGCCGCGATCACCGCCCGCCGCGACTCCTCCGACGGGGTACGCGCCGACAATGCCAACGCGCCCACCCGCGCCCGGGCCCGGGCCGCGTCCCGCCCCCGCCCACCGGCCCACGCCCACCGCGCCAGCACCCCCAGGCCGAGCCGGGCCGGGACCTCGTCGCGCGGCGGGCGCAGCTGCGCCGCGAACAACTCCGCCGGCGGCGTCCCGGAGCACACCTGCGCCCCGACCACCGACCCGGCCGACGTGCCCACCACCAGGTCCGCCTCACCCAACGCCACTCCCCGCCCGGCGAGCCCGGCCAGCAGCCCCAACTCCCAGGCCACCCCGGTCACCCCACCGCCGCCCAGCACCAGCGCCCGCCCCATGTGACCGTCCTCTCATCCCCGGTGGTCCCGCCCACGGTAACGTCGCCCCCATCAACGGGGCAGGGGAGAACGCATTGACCTGGATCACCATCGTCACCGGGGGTGGGCGGGGCATCGGCGCGGCCACCGCCCGCCGACTCGCCGCCGACGGACACGACCTGGTCATCGGCTACCGCGCCGACCACGACGCCGCCGCGTCCGTCGCCGCCGACGTGCGCGCCGCCGGCCGCCGCGCCGTCACCGTCGCCGCCGACACCGGCGACCCCGAGCAGGTCCGCCGGCTCTTCGCCGCCGCCGAGCAACTCGGCCCACTCACCGGCCTGGTCAACAACGCCGGCGTCACCAGCCCGATCGGCCCCTTCACCGACCTGCGCGCCGAGGACCTGCGCGAGGTCGTCGACGTCAACCTCGTCGGCTACGTCCTGTGCGCCCAGCAGGCCGCCGCCCGGATGACCGCCGGCGGCGCGATCGTCAACGTCTCCTCCGCCGCGGCGACCCTCGGCAGCCCCGGCGAATACATCCACTACGCCGCCGTCAAGGCCGCCACCGACACCCTCACCGTCGGCCTGGCCAAGGAACTCGCGCCGCGCGGCATCCGGGTCAACGCGGTCGCCCCGGGCATCATCCGCACCGACATCCACGCCCGCTCCGGCGCGCCGGACCGCCCCGACACCGCCGCCGGCCGCATCCCGCTGGGCCGCGCCGGCGAGCCCGACGAGGTCGCCGGCGCGATCGCGCACCTGCTCGGCCCCGACGCCTCCTACACCACGGGCGCGGTCCTGCGCGTGGCCGGCGGCCTGTAGAGAAGCGGCGGGGGGGGGGGGGGGGGGGCCCCCCCCCCCCCCCCCCCCCCCCCCCCCCCCCCCGGCCCGTTATCCGAGCGTGAACCGGAAGAACCGGGGGCGGTAGATCCCCGGGTCCCGGTAGTGGTCCCCTTCGGGACTCACCCTCGTGTCCATGCTGTTCACGTTGTACGAGGCGACGAACGTGTTACCCGAACTCAGCGACGCGTGGACGTGCGCGTTGTAGGAGATGATGTTGGGGTTCCAGTAGCTGCCGTACGGGCCCGGTTCGGGCATCCGGTAGACCTCGGTGCGGTGGTTGAACGGCCCGAACGGCGAGCACGACGTGTACGCCATGATCCGGCCGCTGAACGCCTCCGTGCTGTCCTGGCTGAGCAGCAGGTACTGGCCGTTCCACGGGGTCACGCTGTACTCGTTCGCGATGCCGGTGAGCATGTTGCGCGCGTTCTGCTCCCGGAACGTCCAGCCCCACGGGGTGTAGTACTGCCAGGTGCCGGAGGCGAGGTCGCTGCCCTGCACGCGGGCGATCCGCATCTGCTTGTGCGTCGGCGAGTCGTCGACGCCGTAGATGTAGGTGTAGCCGTCACCGCTGCGGCTCGCCGGCAGCAGCGCCGAGCCCCACGCCACCCCGCTGGCCGAGGGCAGCTCGCGGACCCGGACCGGGGCATGCAGGTTGCTCAGGTCGAAGTCCGCCACGACGTTGCGGTTGAACCGGAAGTCCCACCCGCCGGGACCGAACCTCAGGTACTCCTGGAACACCACCTGGAGTTGGCCACCGGAGAGGTGTCCGTCGCCGATCCAGTACCAGGTGGAGGTGGACGTCGGGCCCATGATGGGGCGGGGCGCCCCGGCCGTTCCGCCGTGGTACGTGGTGAGGCTGCTGCCGTTCTGCACCACGAACGTGTTGTTCACCAGCGGCGCGCTCGTCGGCCGGGTGCCGTTGGAGTTCAGCGGACCGATCCAGGTGTCGGAGAACAGCCAGATGATGCGGCCGTCCGGCAACTTCACCGAGTAGGTGGAGTCGCCGCCGGTCCAGCCGTCGCGGGTGGTGGCCGCGTACGAGTTGAACGTCGACTCGGGGGCGACGTTCAGGTCGAGGCTGGTGACCCTGGGGGCGCGCAGCGTGCAGCTCCGCTCCTTCAGCGGCAGTGTGGTCTCCATGTAGGTGTCGAACGTCTTGGGGGAGTTGTCCGCGTCCTGCGAGTGGATGTCCAACTCGGTCCAGGTGGTCACCAGCGTGGCCACCATCGGGTAGGCGAAGTTCGACACGGTGATGAGCCCACCGGCGTCGGGGTACTTCACGGTCTCGATGGTCGGGTACTCGGCGAGGTTGCCGGGGCTGCCCTTGGGCGACCACACGATGATCGCGGAGCTACGGTTCGGGTCCTTGGTGGTGTCCACCATCAGCGTCGAACAGTAGCCGCAGTCCGGGTCGCCGGACTGCGCCTTGGCCCAGAAGTCGTGGTAGACCGCACCGCCCTTGCGCAGGATGTCGTGGTACTCGGTGTGCGTACCGGCCGGGACGGTGTGCTTCTTGCGTGCCGGCCGGGCGTCACCCAGCCCGTCGTCGGTGGTCTCGCCGTAGCTGTACAGGTAGGTCCGCCACACGTTGTGGGCGTCCGAGTCCTGGTAGCCGTAGCGGCCCCAGACGTCCGGTGGCGGGGCGGCGTTCGCCTTCGTCAGCCGGTAGTTGGCGATGTGGTAGTCCAGCAGCATGTACTTGAAGTTCATGCTGTAGCCCTCGACGGTGTTGCGGATCGCCTCGATCGGCAGGTGGTCGTGGTTTCGGACGCTCTCCCACGTGCGTCGCACGAAGGCGCCGTCGGTCCGTTCGGTCAGGTACGCGGGCAGCAGGAACGCCCCGTACTGGGAGCCTCCACCGAGCCCGCCCCACGAATTCAGCGCCTGGCCGGGCTTGCGCAGCACCTGGGAGACGTTGCGGGCGTAGGCCTCGTGCTGCCTGTCGTTCGGGTCGTCGATCGGATGGAGCCCGGTCCGGACGTAGGTCTGGTGGGCCGCCCACTCGGCGGTGCTCTCCATCCACCAGTTCATTGAGCCGAACTCTTTGCCGCCCACCAAGGCCCACAGGGCGTCCAAGCCCACGCTGGACTTGTCCCAGTACTGGTACTGCATGATGTGGAACAGCTCGTGCCGCGGCATGTAGTCCCACCTGGTCTCGCTGGTCGGCACCAGGATCGTCGGCTGCTCGTTCAGGCCGAACGGCAGCACGAACGGGGCCGTGTTCGGCTGCCCGAGAATGCTGTTTACGCCGTACACGAGCACGTACGGCTTGTCTGGGCGGACGGGCAGCGGATACCCCATGGCCCGGTACTCGCTGGCGGCGATGTGCAACGCGTTCAGCATGTACTGAACGGCCTTGGCCCGTCCGTTCGGGTTGTAATCCGCTGGGACGCCGGGCTGGCCGCCACCGGCGATGTTGTACAGGATGAGGAACTCGTCGGAGCCGGCCCGGCACTGGTAGATGACGCCGTTGTACAGGAGGTCGTCGGCCGCGCAGTCGCCGGCCGCCGCGGCGGCCGGTGCGGCGACCGTCGAAGTGAGGGCGCGGGAGGCGGCCGGCGCCGCGCCGGCCGACAGCATCGACAGGTAGGTCAGGTACGTCGCCGGGTCCTCGATGGCGCCGGTGGGGCGCAGCCGCGCGGGCACCGAGGCCGGGGAGTCGACCGACATGGTGCCGTACCGCACGGTGTCGTCGAGCGACAGCTGGCCGCGGTGGTACGCGCGGACGATCTTCTCGTGCGGCCCGAAGTCCGGCCGCTCCGCCTTCGGCCGCTTGGCCTTGCGGTCCGGCGTCACGGGCTGGTACGGCTTCGGCTGCTGGGACGCGTACCGGTCGTCCTCGGGTGCGGGCGTGGTCGGTGCCGGCCGGTCACCGACCCGACGTGTGGTGTCGTCGGGTGACACGGCCTGGGCTTGGCCGCCGACCAGTACGGCGGCGGCCAGGGTGAACGCCGCCGTACTCATTGCCAGGATGGTTCTCACACTGCTCCTTGCTCTGGGGTGGGCGAGACGTGCGCGCCGGGATCACGACGCGCCGTCGGTCTCCGCAGGGGGCTGCCCTCAGGATGGGCCGAGGGAAAGTAACGTGCGCCGCTGATCGGGCATTGAAATTCCCTTGAAAGGGTTGTCGCCGGTCCGGTCACCGGCAGCGCCACACGATGGCCTGGAGCTTTCCCGTCGAATCGTCGGACTGTCCGGCGATGGTGCGCCCGTCATCGCTCAACGTGGTCGCGATGGTGGAGAGTCCGCCCGGCGGAGGATCGGCGAGGTCCGGCAGGACCACGGTGGCGGCGTCGGTGCGGAATACCGCGCGTCCCTGCCGGTCCGTGCCGACCTGCCAGCCGTGTGCGTTCGTCGCCTCGGCGCCGAAGCGCAGCTCGTCGAAGACGCGCACCTCGCCGGTCTGGATGTGCCAGCGGACCGCCCGGGTAGCGGCTGCCCGGTCGGCGCCGCCCGGGCTTCCCGACCCCAAGGTCTTCGTGTCGCGGCCGGCAACGCCGATCGCCCAGCCGTTGCGGACACTGGTGACGCTCGCGGTCGCGGCCTGGACACCGTCGATGGTCGGCATCGGCAGCTGGCGGTGGGTGCCGTCGGGGAGCCAGACGTACGGCACGGTCGGGGCGATGCCCGCCGCTGACGGTGTGCTTCGCCCGCCCACGGTCATGGTGCCCACGACCGTGCCGTCCTCGTCGATGTCGCGGGCCGTGGCTCTCGACGCGCCGGCGGGCAGCGGCAGCCGGATCGGCTCCGTGGTCGCCGACGGCCAGACCAGCGCGGCGTCGCCGGAGTCGTCGCCCACGATGGCCCCGGCGTTGTTGATCGCGTATGCCGATCCACGCCGTACGCCGGGCAGCCTCGACACCTTGCCGTCGTGGTAGACGTACGGGACCGGGCCGGTGTCCGCCTCGCCGCTACCCGTGAAGCTCCAGCCGACCGCGGTACCCGCCGAGTTGACGTCCTGCAGCGATTCCTCCAGGTCGCCGGGGAGCATCACCTTGTCGGCCCTGCCGTCGTGCCAGATGACCGCCTGGTAGCCGCCGGTCTTCGGGTACGAGCGGCCGACGAGGTACCGGCCGGTGGGTTCGGCGCCGGAGACCACCGCAGCCGGGGCGTTGTCCGGTACGGGTAGTCGGTCGAGAGTGCACCTGGTGGGCGGGGTCGCCGCCGGCACGCTCCAGCCGGGGGTGCCGGGAATGACGTACGGCGGCTGCGTCGCGTTGGCGACGGCGGTGGATGCGGTACCGGTCGCCGCGGGCTGCGTCGGCCAGTGCGCCCCTGCCGCGACCGACGCGACGGCGACGGCGAGCGCGGTCACCGCCGCGGCGCCCGTGTAGGCGATGCCGCGGCGGGCGCGGCGACGCCGACCATCGGCGATCGCGCGTTCGATGTTCACTCGGGAGGGGCTGCGCGGCCCCTCGTCGAGCGAGTTCAGTAGGTCACGTTCGCTCGGCATGTCTACTCCTCAATTCAAGGCGGGATGACGTGTGAAACCCCGCTCGTCGAGCAGGCGTCGCAGCGTCGCCAACCCACGAGAGGTCTGGCTCTTCACCGTGCCGGCCGAGCAGCCGAGAATCGTGGCCACCTCGTCGACCGGCAGGTCATAGCAGAACCGCAGCACCAGCACGGCCCGCTGCCGGCGAGGCACCCGGGCCAGCTCCGCCCGGACGATCTGGCGGTCTTCGATGCCGTGTTCCTCGACCGGATCCGGATCCGGCACCTTCTGGAACAGCCGGACCCGGGCCCAGGCCAGCCGCCGCTCGTCCAGGTGCGTCCGCACCAGCATGGTCCGGACGTACGCGTCGAGATGGTCGGCCGCCTGCGCACGCTTCCACTTCACGTACAGGGTGGTGATGGTCTGCTGGACCAGGTCATCAGCGCGGTGCTCGTCGCCAACCAGGAGATACGCCAGCCGTCGTAGCGCGGGCAGGCGCCCCGTCACGTAGTCGACGTACTCCCGCTCCGAGGCATCCCGCATCGTCGGTTCCCTCCGTTGGGTCATCCACCCTCAGACGGGCGCGGGCGACCAAGCGGTTGTCCGGGCTACGGATTTGCTGTGCGTGATTTTCTCCATCCGTCCGGACAGGCAACCTCGCGACCGTCCGAGCCCTTCTAAGGGGCATGAATCTCTCGATGGATGGTGGGTGGTTGCGCAGCCGCCGCCCACTGATGGTCGGACTACCCACCGTGGGGGTCCTGCTGGCGGCGCTCGGGATGGCCGTCGTCCCCGGCACCGCGGACGCGGACCAGGGCGGTACGCGGGGCACGGCCACCATGGCCACCCCGGCGTCGCTGCTCCCCGCCGGGCGGACGTACACGGTGACGCTGTTGACCGGGGATGTGGTGACCGTCCGGAGCACGTCGTCGGGCTGTCCCACGGTGAGCGTGCGCCCGGCCGAGCCGAGCGGCGTGATGAACCGCAGCTGCGGCCCGGACGGGCACGTGCGGGTGGTGCCGGCCCGGATCGCCCCGCTGCTCGACACGGTGCTGGACCCGGCGCTGTTCGACGTGACCACGCTGATCCTCGACGGCTACGACGACGCACGCACCAAGGAGTTGCCGCTCATCGTCCGGCCCGGCGGGCAGGCTCGCCAGGCAAAGAGCGACCCCCTCGTCACCGGCCTGACCGATCTTCGCGAGCTGCCGAGCATCGCGGCGGTCTCGGGCCGGCGCGCGAAGGCGGCGAGCACGGCGTTCGTCCGGTCGCTCACCACCCGCCCGGCGACGCTCCGCTCGTCCGACTCGTCGCCGAAGGTGTGGCTGGACCGTCGGGTACGGGCCACCCTCGCCCCCGCGACGACCCCCGCGACCGGGAGCGGAACCGGCACCGGGGACGGGCGGTGGGACCGGAACCTGCGGCAGGTCGCCGCGCCGCAGGCGTGGGACGCCGGCTACACCGGCAAGGGCACCCGTGTCGCGGTGCTGGACACCGGGATCGACGCCACCCACCCGGACCTCGCGGGACGGGTCGCGGAGAAGAAGGACTTCACGGCCGACGACGGTGACGCCGGCGACCACCACGGCCACGGCACCCATGTGGCGGCCACGATCGCGGGCACCGGTGCGGCCTCGAACGGCGCCCGACGAGGCGTGGCACCCGACGCACGCCTCGTCGTCGGCAAGGTCCTCGACGACCAGGGCGAAGGCACCGACTCACAGGTGATCGCCGGGATGGAGTGGGCGGCGAGCCGGGCCGACGTGGTGAACATGAGCCTCGGCGGTTGGGAGTCGAGCGACGGCACCGACCCGATGTCGCTCGCGCTCGACGCGTTGTCCACGCGGACCGGGGCGCTCTTCGTGGTCGCGGCCGGCAACTCCGGACCGCTCTACGGCACGGTCTCCGCACCGGGCGCCGCCAGCAGCGCGCTCACCGTGGGCGCGGTCGACGGCGACGACGTACTCGCCGACTTCTCCAGCCGGGGACCGCTGGTCGACTCCGGTGCCGCCAAGCCGGAGCTGGTCGCGCCGGGCGTGGACATCGCCGCGGCCCGGGCCGCCGGGACCACCCTGGGCCGGCCGCTCGACGCGCGGTACGTGTTCGCCTCCGGTACGTCGATGGCCGCCCCGCACGTCGCCGGCGCGGCCGCTGTCCTGGCCCAGCGCCATCCCGGATGGAGCGGTGAGCGGCTCAAGGCCGCACTGACCGGCGCGACCACCCCGGTCACCGACGGCGACCCGTACACCAGCGGCAGCGGGCGGCTCGACGTGGCCCGGCCGCTGTCCGGTGTGGTGAGCGCCGATTCGGTGGTCAACCTCGGCACCTTCGACCACCCGCAGTCCGGTACGACCGACGCGAAGCTGGCGTGGGTAAACACCGGGACCGGCCCGGCCACGGTCGACCTCGCCGTGGCGGTGACCGACCACGACGGTGTCGCGGCGCCGGCCGGCGCCGCCGCCCTCTCCGCCTCCCGGGTGACCCTCGGCGCGGCGGCGAGCGGCGGCGTAACGCTGCGCGTCGACCGCGCCGCGTTCGCGACCCGCCCCGGCCGCTACACGGCCGTGGTCACGGCCCGCGTCGGCGGCCGGGTGGCAGCGCGTACGCCGGTGACGTTCCAGGTCGAGGCGCCCAGCCACGACCTCACTGTCGAGACGACCGCGATTCCCGGTGCCCCGGACGGGGCATCGGCGTGGTCCCTGGTGACGGTGGTCAACCTCGACGACCCGGCCCGGTACGTCGGGGTGGAAAGTGCTGAAGCCGGTGACACGCTGACCTTCCGGGTACCCGCCGGCCGGTACAGCGTCATGGCGAGCTTCATGTCCTGGGCGCCCGGGGACGAGCGTGCGGTCATGGCCGGGGACCCGGATCTGACGGTCACCAGCGACACGTCGCTGCGACTCGACCTGGACAAGGCCCGCCCGCTCACCGCGAGCGTGGACGGCGTCGCCACCGAGGCCGTCTCGCTCGGCCTGACCTACATCCAGCAACCTCGGCCGGACTTCGGCTGGACCGACTTCGCCTTCGCCTGGGGCGACGCGGCCCGGGCGGGGAACGTGTCGGCGGTGCCGAGCGACGGCACCGGCATCGGGACGTTCGACGTGTACGGCGCCTTCGGCCTGGTCGCACCCGGTGACGCGCAGAGCCCCTACCTCTACGACCTGATCCACCGGTTCGACCACCGCATCCCGGACCAACCCGGGTACCGGGTCACCGCGGCCGAGCACACCACCCTGGCCCGGATCGACCAGCGCTTCCACACCCTGGACCGCCCGGGCTCGGTCACCAGCCACAAGCGGTACGGGCTCAGCCCAGAAGGTGTGTTCATCGCCGAGACCTACACCGAGTCGCTCTCCGGCGACCGCGTCGACTACGTGTCGCCCGGCGTCGACTGGATGGACGAGGCGTTCTGGGACGGGATCGTCACCCACGAGGCGACGCGCCGGTACGCGCCGGGCAGCCGGCAGGAGAAGGTGTGGGTCCGGCAACCGCTGCGCTCCGACTGGTACGACGACCCGGCGAGCTCGCCGGGCGCATGCACTCCCCGTGCACCGAGTCGCACCAGCGGCAACCTGCACATCGAGGTCGTCACGTTGACCGACCAGCACGGGCGGTTCGACTGCCTCGCCGACGGTTGGGACCTGGACATCCCGCGTACGCTCACTCTGCAGCGGGACGGGCGGACCGTGGGCCGGGTCAACGGCGCGATCGCCGACTTCGCCGTGCCCCAGCAGGCCGCCGACTACCGGCTGACCTTCGACATCGACGCCAGCGCCGTGCTGCCGATCTCCCGCCGGGTCAGCACCTCCTGGACCTTCCGGTCCACCGGGCCGACCGGTACCCGATCCGTCCCGCTGCCGCTGCTGTCGGTGGACTACGACCTGCCGCTGGACCGGGCGAACCGTCCCATCCCCGCCGGTACGGCCACCTTCGCCGTCCGCCAGGCACACGGCGTGCCGGCCCAACCCATCACCTCCTTCACGCTCGCTGTCTCCCTCGACGGGGGTGCCACCTGGCAACCTGTGCGGGTCAACCAGTCAGGCGACGGCGCGTACCAGGCCCGACTGCCGCAACCCACCGCTGGTCAGACGGTGTCGTTGCGGGTGATGGCGCGGGGCAAGGCCGGTGGCGGCATCGAGCAGACCATCCTCGACGCCTACCGGGCCGGATAACCCGGCCAGGCAGGGCGCGGTCGTCCGCGGTGCGCCACTGCCGGCGGACCGCGGACGACCTGGTGGTCTCTCCGCCGAGTGGGGATCGCTCGTGATGGTTTCAGCTCCCGGCGCAGGTGGTCGACGCCTCGGGCAAGGGCGTCCCGGCAGCCGGGGGACCGGCCGCCGGGACGCCCTCATGACGGTTCAGTTGTCGGAGAACCGCCACAGCGCGTTCGCCATAAACTGATTCCTGTTTGCGAAGTAGCCGCCACTGACAGTTTTGGTACCCGACTCGGTCCAGTCAAAGTTGCACTTGGCCCAGGTGCCGTATCCATAGGGGTTGCGACAGAACCTTTTCCAGATGTCGCCATCTCCGCCACTGACCTCCGCGACCGCCGCATGCCCGTCGGCTTGGCCGTCTCGGACGTAGATGTAGTCACCGTCGTACTTGACGCAGACCTGCGTGTAGTGCGACGCGGCGCTCGCCGTCATGCACTGGCCTTCCACCAGTCCGGCTTCGACACCGGTCCGGCAACTTGCGTAGGTGACCTCGCAGATGTTGGCGTAATTCTCGCTGGCCATGGCCGGCGATGGCGCGGCAAGGACCACGACCACTGCGGTCACGAGGGCGAGGACACCGCCGACCGTGCGCCGAAATCGCGAAAGCCCCTTCAGGACGGTGGTCATGTGCTTCAAGAGCTGCATTCTTTCTTACCTTCCCGGCAAGGTGGTCTGCCGCTGGTGTCAGCAGCCCCGGGTGAGGCTGTCCACGGTGTAGACCGTCTTGTCCCACACGAGCCAGCCCTTCGCCGAGACGCAGTTGTTGGCGGTGCCGGTGACACCGACCGGTCCGGCGTAGGAGGAGTAGATGCCCTCGTCCGGGTTGGAGAGTGCGTCGAAGTTGCAGGTGCGTCCTTCGCCTGAGCTTTGGGCGCAGCGGGCGATCTGGACGCCGGTCAGCGCTGACTTGCCGTAGGAGACGCCTCGGTGGTAGAAGCAGGCGCTGTTGGTGCCACCGTTGCTGCTGTTGTAGTAGATGATCAATTCTGCGATGGGGCTGCCGCTGCGCGAGACGGTCTTGCTGTATGTCACGGTGCCGGAGCAGGAGGTCGCAGCCTGCGCGGGTGCGGCGGTGATCAGGGCCGAGGCGGCCAGGGTGACCAGGCCGACGGCCAGTACGCCGGCACGGCGGAGGGTACGACGGATCATTCAGCACTCCCTGGGGTCAGATAATCGATCTTGACCGGCGGACCGTATCGGCGACGGGTGAAAGGGCGCTGAAATACCGCTGACGGCGATGCCCGCGGTCCTCGACGCCTACTGGGGTGGGGTTCGTAGTCGCGGGCCAGCCGGCGGTGGGCGGTGGGCACCCGACGGTCGTCGAGCGGACCATCGCCCTACCGCACTGGTTCCGCCGCCTACGCATCTGCTGGGAGATCCGCGACGACATCCACGAAGCGTTCCTCACCCTCGCCCGGGCGTCCCGCCTCCGATGTGATGTCGATCTATGAAGCGGTGACGTATCACATTCAAGTAGCTGATTGCAATTCGTGGCGTCGCGTTGTGTGGACCGGTGGGGTGGGTTAGTTGTGCGACGCCGAGAACTAAGGGGCGTATCACGTCAAGATCCTCGCTACGCTTGCCCAGCAAGCGTCCATGATGATCGATGGATGGTGCTGCTCCGGCAGCAACCGAGTGGGCGACGACGGGGCGGTTGACAACCAACGGTGCCGGTGCATACGGGGCAGCCGCGGGATCGCCTGCGGCATCGCTCGCGTCGCCCGGAAACGGTGCCCGACGAGACCGTCCGCCGCGTCGTCCCACCCGGCCGACGGACAGGTCGTGCGCCGCACCCGGCCGCCCGGTCCGGTCGCTCGTCGCTGAAGCGCTGGTCGTGCATTGTCCACCCGAAGGGGGCACAAATGGAGGCAACGGGTCGGAACCGACGGCTACGACGGCTGTGGGGCTCGGTCAGCGGACGGACCGTGCTCATGCCGATCGACCAACCGGTGACGATGGGACCGATCACCGGCCTCGACGCCATCGACACGCAGCTCACCCGGCTGCTGGCGGGCGCGCCGAACGCCATCATCGGCCACCGCGGCGTGCTGCGCCGCGTCCCGGCCGAGGCCGCCCGCGCCACGAGCGTCATCATGCACCTCTCCGCGGGCACCGCCCTGTCCGGCCGCGGTCACGTCAAGAAACTCACCGGCGACGTCGCCGAAGCCGTCCAGCTCGGCGCCGACGCCGTCTCGGTGCAGGTCACCTTCGGTGTGCCCGAGGAGACCGACATGCTGCACGACCTCGCGCAGGTGGCCGCCGGCTGCGCCCGGTGGGGCATGCCGTTGCTGGCGATGGTGTACGTGGCCGGCGTCGACCCGGCGCACGCGCCGGAGAAGATCGCCCATGGCGCACGCGCCGTGGCGGAGCTGGGCAGCGACATCGTCAAGGCACCCTACACGGGCTGCGCCGACTCGTTCGCGACCGTCGTGGCCGGCTGCTTCGCGCCCGTGGTGATGGCCGGGGGCGAGCCCTCCGACTCGTGGGAGGACGTCCTGCTCGACGTCAAGGACGCCCTGTCGGCCGGCGCCGCCGGGGTCTGCATCGGACGCAAGGTGCAGCAGCACCGCGCGCCCGACGAAGCCCTCGCGGATCTCCACGCGCTGGTGCACGCGACCAATTTCGGCTGACCCGACCAAGGAGGCACGCCCGTGTCCGACAGCGACCCGCTGATCCCCCTCTGGTGCGACCTGTCGCACCTCCGCGAGGGCCTGCACGACATGGTGGCCGCGGTCGTCCAGGCACCCGTCCGGGGCGTCATGGTGCCGCCCGACGCGGTGCCGGAGACCGCCCTGCCCGACCGGGTGGAGGTGGCGGTGCTGGCCACCGAGCCGGCCCAGCTCGACAAGCTCGATCCGTCCCGGGCGCTGACGGTCGTCGCGGCGGACGCCGCCACGCTGGCCGCGATCCCGGCCGGCGGCCGGTGGCGCCGGGGCCGCTGGATCGACGTCACCGACGCCGAGACCATGCAGGACGCGGTGGCGGCGCTGGGCCAGGTCGACGTCCTCCTGGTCAGCTTCGCCGACGAGACGAACATCCCGCTGGAGCTCATCGTGGCCGAGGCGCAGTCCCGGCGCACCACAGTCGTCAAGCGGGTGCACAACGCGGTCGACGCCATGGTCACCCGGGGCGTGCTCCAACACGGCCCGGACGCGATGCTGCTGCGCGTCGACGACCCCGCAGCGGTGGCCCGACTCTCCCGGGACCTGCTGGCGCGCCGCACCGAGCAGCTCGACCTGGTCGCCGCCGAGGTGACCGCCGTGCGCTCCATCGGCATGGGCATGCGGGGCTGCGTCGACACCACCGACCTGTTCGAGCCGGACGAGGGCATCCTGGTCGGCTCGACCTCCTCGGGTGGGCTGCTGGTCTGCGCCGAGGTGCACTACCTGCCGTACATGAACCTGCGTCCGTTCCGGGTCAATGCCGGCGCCGTGCACTCCTACGTGTGGACGCCGGCCGGCCGGACCGCCTACATCACCGACCTCAGCGCGGGGGAGCAGGTGCTCGCGGTCTCCACCGCCGGGCGCGCCCGGCCGGTGCTGGTCGGCCGGATCAAGTCCGAGATGCGCCCGCTGCGCCTGATCGAGTGCCGGCTCGGCGACGCCACCATCAACACCATCGTCCAGGACGACTGGCACGTACGGCTGTTCGACGCCGACGGCGCGGTACGCAACTGCACCTCCATCGCCGTCGGCGACCGGATGCTGGCGATGGCCGCCACGCCCGGTCGTCACGTCGGCATCCCGGTCACCGAAGCGATCAAGGAGAACTGACATGGCGGACGGCGACAGCACTCTCGACCAGCTCGTGTCGCTGCTGCTGCGGCGGCAGGGCAACCAGGTGGACTCGATCGGCGCCGACGACCGGCTGCTCGACCTGGGCGTCGACTCGATCGACATGGCGTACCTGATGTCGCACTTCGAGCGCAGCCTCGACGCGGACTTCACCGACGAGGACTTCGAGCTGAGCCGGTACGTCACCGTGGCCGACCTGGCCAAGACGATCGACGCGCGGATCCATGGCTGACGGCGCGGCGGCTCTCCGCCGCCCCCCGGTGCTCGACCCGGACCTCTCCCTCGGCTGGGACGACGGCCCGTTGGACGGCCTGAGCTGCCTGCTGCGCTGCGTCGAGTCGGCGCTGCGGGCGCGGGGACTGTCCAACCCGGAGATCGCACGCGCCCTCGCGGTGCCGTTGGACCTGCGCGGTGACCGGCGCGAGTCGTCGTCCTTCCGGCACGGGCACCTGCACTGGCGCAACGCCGTGGACGGCCGGGAGCACTGGGCCGAGTTCGTCGCGCTCGTCGAGTCCGGCACGCCCTGCGTGCTGATGCCGGACCGCTACTACTGGCCCGGGGACGAGTTCGAAGGGGTGAAGCACTTCCTCGACCACATGGTCCTCGCGGTCGCGCTCGCCGACGGGGTGATCGAGGTGCTCGACACCGACGCGCCGCCGTCGGACGGGTACCGACGCCGCATCCCGGTCACTCCCGAGCTGATGCGCGGGTGCTGCCGGTTCGCCACGGTGCACGTCACACCGGTGCCGGACGACGCCACCACCCTGCGGGCCACGCTGCTGGAGCCGACCGCGACCGCGCTCGGGGAGGACCTCCCGGCGCTGCGCACGGTCGGGCGGCGGTGGCGACGGGACGGCCTCACCGGATCCGCCGCCCGGGCCCTGCACGTGGTGGTGCTGGGCGCGGTGCAGCCGTCGCTGTTCCTGACGGCCGCGGCCGTGCGCGAGACCCACCCCGGGCTGGCCGACGAGTTGTTGACCGCCTCCCGGGCGGCACAACGGCTCGGCAAGGCGCTGATCGGCGCGCACCGGTGGGCCGGGGCGGATCCGGACGACACCGCCGTCTACGCCCCGGTGCTCGGCGCCTTCACCGCCTGCGAGTCGGCCCTGACCCGACTCCGCGACGAACTGCACCGGCAACTCGACATCCCGCCGCCACCCGCGGCCGACCCGGACCGGGACGACGACGGCGTCTGGCGGCGGGTGGTGCGCAACGAGGCGTGGTGCTACGGCGACCAGGTCGCCGCGGCCCAGAGCGAGGAGGGTGGGCGATGAGAATCGGAACGCCACTGGACCTGAGCCGATCCGCGGCACTGCGGCGGCGCGCGGTGGCGGTCGACGCCACCCTCGCCTACGAGGGCTACGTCCTGCAACGCGACCGCCTGGTGGACGGCGCGTACCCGCTGTTCGGCGAGCGGGCCGCCGGCGCCCACGTGTGGGACGTCGACGGCAACCGCTACCTCGACCTCATCCTCGCCTACGGCACGATCATCCTGGGCCACGCCGACCCGGTGGTGTCCGAGGCGGTGATGCGGGAGATCCGGGACGGCTTCGCCATCACGCTGCGCAAGCGGGTGCAGGTCGAACTCGCCGAGCTGCTCACCTCGGTGATCCCCCACGCGGAGAAGGTCTTCCTGCTCAAGACCGGATCGGACGCCACCAGCGCCGCGGTGCGCCTCAGCCGGGTGCACACCGGGCGCGACCGGGTGATCCGCTGGGGCTACAACGGCTGGCACGACTGGTGCGCCACCCGGCCGGGCGGGGTGCCCGCCGAGGCGCAGTCGGTGGTGGACACCTTCGACTACAACGACCTGGACAGCCTGCGGCGGGCGTTCGAGCGGCATCCCGGCGAGACGGCCTGCCTGCTGATGATGCCGTTCGAGGTGGAGCCGCCGGCGCCGGGATTCCTGGCCGGCGCGGCGGAGCTGGCCCGGGAACACGGTGCGCTGTTCGTGCTCGACGAGATGCGCTCCGGCTTCCGGATGGCGCCGGGCGGCGCGCAGGAGCGCTACCACGTGCGCGCCGACCTGGTGACGTTCAGCAAGGCCATGGCGAACGGCTACCCCATCGCGGCCCTGGTCGGTCGGGAGGAGGTCATGCGGGCCGTGGGCGAGGTGCACATCAGCTCCACGTTCCACGTCAACGGCGCCGAGATGGCCGCCGCGGTGGCGACCATCAACCAGCTCCGCGACGGTCGTCTCCTCACCCACGTCGAACGCCTCGGCGAGCGGCTCCAGGCGGGACTGCGGGACCAGCTCGTCGAGCACGGGGTGCCGGGACGGGTGCTCGGGGTGCCCCAGATGCCGTTCCTGCGGCTCACCCATCCCGACGAGGCGATCCGGTCCCGCGCGCACGACGCCTTCTACACCGAGACCACCCGCCGCGGCCTGCTGCTGCATCCCAACCATCACTGGTACGTCTCGGCGGCGATGACCGACGACGACGTCGACGCCGCGCTGGAGGCCACCGCGGCGGGCTTCCGGGCCGCCGACAGGGCATCCGATGAATGAGCCGAGCCGGCGGGAGGTCGTCGACCGGATCCGCCAACTGCTCGCCCGGCAACGGCCCCGGGCCGAGGTCGACGACCTCGGCGAGCGGGAGCCGCTGGTCGTGCTCGGGGTCGACTCCGTCACGTTGATCACCATCGCGGCCGAACTGGGCCAGCGCTGGGACCTGACGGTCCCGGACGAGGCCGTGCTCGACCCCGCCGCCTCGCTGGCGTCGCTGGCCGACGCGGCACTCGCACCGGCCGGGGGCGGCGACGGCCGGCTCGACGTGGTCGGCATGGGGGTGGTCGGACCCACCGGCCGTGGGGTGCCGGCGCTCTGGTCCGGCCTGCTGTCCGAACGGGCGTACCGGCTGCCCATGCCGTACGAGCCGGCCCGCGGGCACCGCCTCGGCGCGGTGCCCGGCGCGGCCACGACCGACGTGGTGGCGCCGGACCGCCTGCTGGAGCTGGTCCTCGTCGCGGCAGGGGAGTGCCTCGACGGACTCGAGCCGGACCGGCGCGCCGGCATCACCCTCGTCGTCGGGACCACCGACACCGGTGGCAACGCCCTGGGGCATGCGCTGCGGGAGCGGGGGGACCACGCGGCGGCGCTGGCCGGCTGGATCGCCGACCGGGCCGCCGAGCAGCTCGGCCTCGGCGCGGCGACCACCGTCGGGAGCGCGTCCGCCTCCGGCGCGGTCGCCCTCGGCTACGGACGGGACCTGCTCCTGGCCGGCGAGGCGCAGGAGGTGCTCGTGGTCGGCGCGGACACGGTGTCCCGGTCGGCGTTCCACGGGCTGGCTGCGCTGCGGACCCTCGGGGTGGACGGGTGCCGGCCGTTCCACGCCGAGCGGCGTGGCATCGCGCTGTCCGAGGCCGCCGCCGCCTGCCTGCTGCGCCGCCCGGCCCCGGCGACGCGCGGCACCGTCCTCGGCCGTCTCGCCGGTTACGGGGCGAGCAGTTGGACGACCCACATGGCGGCGC
This sequence comes from Micromonospora sp. NPDC049282, assembly GCF_043197045.1. Lineage (NCBI taxonomy): Bacteria > Bacillati > Actinomycetota > Actinomycetes > Micromonosporales > Micromonosporaceae > Micromonospora > Micromonospora sp. NPDC049282. The sequence continues at coordinate 36,620 of NZ_JBICSL010000004.1, read as the reverse complement.
CCGAGTCCGCCGGGATCGAGCTGGCGGTGCGCCGGGCGTTGGCCGCCGCAGGGCTGGCGCCGTCCGACGTGTCGTTCGTCAACGCGCACGGCCCGGGCACGAAGCTCGGCGACGTCGCGGAGATGCGGGCGCTGGCGGAGGTCTTCGGGGACCGCGTGCGCACGCTGCCGATCAACAGCGTCAAGGGCCTGCTCTGGCACTGCCAGGGCGCGGCCGGAATCATCGAGTCGCTGGCCTGCCTGCTGTCGCTACGACACGGGACGCTGACCGCGACCACCGGGGCGGAACCGCTCGATCCGCAGTGGGAGGGCTACGACATCGTGACGACGCACCGTGAGATCACCGAGGCCCGGACAGCCGTCTCCGTCTCCTGCGGGCTCGGCGGTGTCAACACCGCCCTGGTGTGGGAGCGGGCATGACGGCCACGATCGCCACGGCGTGGCTGGCCGCCGGGGCCGCCGACCAGTTCGACCTCGGCGAGGCGACCGCGAACCGGCGGCGGGGCCGTGACGGCTGGCCCGCCGAGCCCGCGCTCGCGCGCGTCGTGGTCGACCGCTTCACCGACGTCGTCGGTCGGGTCGTCAAGGCCGCCGGGCTGGACGAGGCCGCCCGCCGCGACACCGAGCTGGCGGTGGGCACCCTCTACGGGATGGCGCGGGTCGGCGAGGTGATGCACGAGCAGCTCGACCTCGCCGGCCCCAGATGGCTGGCGCCGGAGATGTTCGTCTACTACTCGCCGCACTCCGTGGTGTCCGCCGCGGCGATGACGCACGGACTGGGTGGCGCGGCGACGACGCTGCTCGGACGCGACGGCGGGACCCAGGCCCTCGGCCACGCCGTCCGGCGGCTCACCACCGGTCAGGCGGACACGGTCGTGGTGGGCGGGTACGAGGCGTTGACCCCGTTCGCCGACACCGCGCTGGATCGGCTCGCGGTCCCGCATCACGCCGAGTTCGGCGAGGTGGCGGCCGTGGTGCTGGGCCGGGCGGCCGACGGCGCCGGTCGCCGGCTCTTCGTGGCCCGGGGGGTTGCCGACGGCCGGGCGGTGTACGACGTGCTGGACGCCGCCGAGGTCGCGCCGGACGCCGTCTCCGACGCGCGCCTGTGCGGTGGCACCGTCGCCGACCAGCAGGCTGCCCGGACCGACTTCGCGGCGGCCCTGCCCCGGGTCCGGACCTGGGTCGGTGGGGCTTCCTCGCCGGCGGTCGGTCCGTTGCGCGCCCTGGCCGAGGCCGCCGGACCGCCGGGCGACGAACCGCCCGGCGCGGTGCTCGTGGTGGCCGGCCGGGCCGGCGCCTGGGACGTGGTGTTGCTGCGATGAGTGACGCGACCTGGTTCGTGGACACGCTCGCCGAGGTGGCGCGCCGCCAACCCGGCCGGCCGGCGGTGGTCACCGCCGACGAGGTCCTGACCTACGCCGAGCTGGTGCGCCGGGCGGAGCGGCTCGCGTCGCGCCTGGCCGGCCGGCCGGCCGTCCGGGCGCGGTGTGCCGCCCGGGTCGCCGAGGCGGTCACCGCCGCCACGATGGCGGACGTGCCGTTGCTGGTCGGTGACCCGAGGGCCGGCGAGGCCGAGCGGGCCCGGGCGGCTGCGCTGTTCGGCGCCGACCGCGACCTGCCCCTCGACGGTGAGGCGATCCGGGCGACGGACCGTCGGGAACCGGATCTCGGGTCACCGCCGGGCCGCCCGGCCGGCCTGGGACTGTCCACCTCCGGCAGCGAGGGCTGGCCGAAGTGTGTGGAGCGGCCGTGGGCGGCGGTGACCGCCAACGCCCGCGCGTTCGCCCGGGCACTGGAGCTGGCCGAGGGCGAGGCCGTGGCCTGCACGACGCCGCCGCACCACAGCTACGCCCTCTGCGGCGGCATCGTCACGACGCTGACCGCCGGCGGCACCTACGTGGCGCTGGACCGGCAGCCCGGTCCGCGTACCGTGGCCGCGGCCCTGGACCGGCACCGGCCCGCGGTGCTGCTCTCGGTGCCGCTGCTGTACCGGTGGTTCTCCGCCGGGCTCGACACCCGGCAGCGGCCCCGGCGGTGCGTCTCCGCGGGCGCGCCGCTGCCGCCCGAGGACCGGCAGCGCTGGATTGCGACGGTCGGCTGGCCCCTGGGCGAGCACTACGGCACCTCGGAGCACGGGATGCTGACGCTCGACACCGAGTCGGTGCCCGGGTCGGTGGGGCGGCCCCTGGACGGGGTCACCCTCGGCGTCGATCCCGCCCCCGGCCCCGGTGACGTCGTCGTCCGCTGCGCCGGCCCGGCGACCCGGGTGCACACCGGCGAGCCGTCGGTAAACGCCACCGTCGCCGCGTCGGACGGCCCGACCGCCACCGGCGACATCGGCCGGCTCGACCCGGACGGCCGGCTCTACCTGCTCGGCCGCCGCGGCGGCACGCTCAACGTGGCCGGCAACAAGGTCTCCACGGTGGAGGTGGAGGAGGCGCTACGCCTGTTCCCCGCCGTCCGGGAGTGCGCGGTCGTGGGCGCGCCGGGCGCCGCGGGGGACCAGGAGGTGGTGGCGTTCGTGGAGACCGGCTCGGCGCTGGACCACCGGTCGCTCGTCTCGTTCCTGCGCGAGCGGTTGGCGCCCCACAAGGTGCCGGCCCGGATCGTGACGGTCGACCGGCTGCCCCGCAGTCCGAACGGCAAGCTGCTCCGCGCCGAACTGCTGCGGGGACTGGCCGCCGGCGCCTGGCGCTGACCGGCCGGCCCGCGCGCCGCGCCGGCGTCCCGGTCAGCGCAGCAGCGCGGCGAACAGCTCCGCCAGGTCGACGTCGGCGCGTAGCCGGCTCAGGCCGGCGCGGGCGTAGTCGGCCCGCCGCGCCAGCCCCGGGTCGTCGAGCGCCTCCTCGATCGTCTGCCGCAGGTCGGCCGCCGGCACCACCGGATCGTCGGTGTCCCCGGAGTGCCTGTTGACGTACCGGATCCGGCCGTCCGGCTCCACCCGGGTCGTGCGCGCCACCAGGCCCGCGCCGTGGCCGGCCAGGAACAGCCGTCCGTTGGCCTCCTGCTCCGACATGAACGGCAGCACCACCTGCGGGGTGCCGTGCAGCAGGCCGGCGATCACCGTGGAGTAGCCGCCGTGGTTGACCATCAGGTCCGCCCAGGTGATCGGGCCGGTGATCCCGGTGAAGCCGCCCGGCTCGACGTTGCGGTGCCGGGCCAGCCAGTCCCGTCGCTGGAAGCCGGCGGACAGGAAGACCGACAGGTCGGGACGGTCGCAGGCGGCCAGCACCTCGCGCAGGGCCGTGTCGGTGACCATGCCGCCGCTGCCGATGGAGACGTACACCCGCCGGGTGCCGGGGATGGCATGCGGCAGGTACGGCGGACCGGGCGGGTCCCAGTAGAGCGGACCGACGTAGACCGGGTCGGGACGGCCCGGCGGCGCCGGTGGCGGCGGCTCCACCTCCGGTGAGCTCGGCACCACCGTCAGGTCGCCCCACAACAGCTCGGGAACGCTGCCGGTCGGGTCGAGCCCGGACCCGGTGGCGACCTCGTTGATGGCGTCGAGGGCGCTGGGGTGCGGCAGCAGGGCCGCCGGTTCGGCGCGGCTCCACGGCATCCACGAGGTCGGGGACGGGTCGAGGAAGTCGGTGTCGGCGATCGACACCAGCGGCAGCCCGCGCAGTCTCGCGGCCAGCACCGCCGTCGGCTGCATGTCGGTGACCACGATGTCCGGCCGGTACTCGTCGATCGCGGCCAGGTCGCGTCGGAGGTGCTCGGCGAGCACGCGCGGACGGTAGTAGCGCGCGGTGACCGCGTAGACCCGCTCGACGTTGGCGAACGGCAGGAACGCGGGGACGACCTCCGGCGCGGTGTCCGCGGCCGGTTCGCCGATCATCCGGTGGCCGCCCTCGGCGACCATCCGGGCCACCCCGGACGGGCCGAAGGCGCACGTGAAGCGCCCGTCCAGGCGGGCCGCGGCGGCCAGGGCCCGCCCGGTGTACCCGGCGCCGCCCCCGGCCGACCAGGGGCAGAAGAGAACTCTCGGGCTCATGGCAGCAACGCCTCCGCTCCACGGGGATGGTCCAGCGAGTGCACCGCGTCGGCCGGCAGGTCCCGACGCATCACCTTGCTGAGGGTGCGCCCGGGGCCGCCGTCGACGAGGAGGTGGGCGCCGGCCTCCCGGGCGGTCTGCAGGCACCGCCACCAAAGCACCGGGGCCAGCATGTGCCGGTGCAGGTCGGCCCGGATCTCCGCGACGTCCCGGGAGGCGCGCCCGGTGGTGTTGAGCAGCACCGGCGTCCGGGGCTCGCGCAGCGCCGCGGCGGACACCAGCGGCGCGAACCGCTCGGCGGCCGGGGCCATCAGCGGCGAGTGCGCGGCGAGGGCGATGGCGAGCCGTACCACCCGCTCGGCCCCCGCCCGCAGCGCACGATCCATCACGTCCGTCACGGCGGCGTCGGCGCCGGAGACCACCACCTGGTCCGGGCCGTTCACGGCGGCGACCGACACGGCGTCGTGGCCGACCTCCCGGACGAGGCCGGCGACGGTGGGCTCGGCCAGCCCCACCAGGGTGGCCATCGCGCCCCCCGACGTCAGGCTGGCCGCGTGCATCAGCTCGCCCCGGCGGCGGACCAGGTCGACGGCGTCGGATGTGGACAGCGCGCCGGCCGCCACCAGGGCGGTGAAGTGGCCCAGGCTGTGCCCGGCCACGCAGACCGGCGGGTTGGTCACCCCACGGCGCTCCCACTCCTCGGTCAGCGCGTACCAGCCGGCGATCCCGGCCAGGAACACCGCCGGCTGGTTCCAGTCCGTGCGGGCCTGGTCGATCCGGTCGGTGTGGAAACAGATCCGGCGCAGCGGCAGGCTGGTCTGGCGTTCCGCGGCGTCGAACAGGTCCCGCACCGTCGGCGACAGGTCGTGGAGCCGTTCGGCCATGCCGGGGAACTGCGCGCCCTGGCCCGGGAACAGCAGCGCGTACCGGGACGTCGTCACGCGCTCATCCCCCCGTCGACCGCCAGGACCTGACCGGTGACGTACGAGGCCGCGGGCGAGGCCAGGAAGGCGACCGCCGCCGCCACCTCCGCGGGCGTGCCGACCCGCCCCATCGGCGTCTGGGCCAGGATCGCCTCGCGCGCGCGGTCGCCGCCCTGGGCGCTCATCGCCGACGGGACGTAGCCGGGGGCCACCGCGTTCGCCGTCACCCCGAATCGCGCGGTCTCCCGGGCCACCGACTTGACCAGGCCCACCAGGCCGGCCTTGGCGCTGGCGTACGCGGCCTGGAACGGCCAGCCCCGTAGCCCGGCCACCGAGGTGGTGACCACGATCCGCCCGTACCCCCGGCCGGTCATGTCCGGGACGACGCCACGGATGAGCGTCATCGCCGCCGTCAGGTTGACCGCCAGGCTCGCCGACCAGTCCTCGTCCCGCAGCCGCGCCACCGCCGCCGGGCGTAGCGTCGCCGCGTTGCTGACCAGGACGTCCACCGGCCCGACCCGCCGCGCCGCCGCCAGGACGGTGGCGAGGCCGGCCGGGGAGCCGACGTCGGCGCGGACCGTCGTCACGGCGGCGGCGCGCGGCGACAGTTCACCGGTGAGCCGGGCGGCCGCCTCGGCGTCCCGGTGGTAGTGCAGCAGCAGCGTCGTGTCCGGGGCGGCCAGGGCCGCGGCGACCGCCCGGCCGATCGCCCCGGTCGCGCCGGTCACGAGGACGGTACGGCGCGTCATGCCGACGCCCGACCGGTGCCATGGCAGCGCTGGAGCACCCCGACCCACTGCCGCATCAGGTGGGCCATCTGGTGCACGAAGCCGCGTAGCTCGTGGGTCCACAACCGGCCGGACATCGCCTCCACGGCGTCCTGGAGCTGGTAGGACAGCGACAGGTACGCCTCGCCGTAGGTGTCGCCGTCGAGCTTGCAGCCGGGCAGCCACGCCAGGACGTCCTCCAGCAGCGCGATCGCGGTCAGCTCCTGCTGGAGGTCGCGCAGCAGCAGATGCTCGTTGCGGACGTGCATGGCCAGCGGGTCGCCGAAGCGCACGGCGTGACCGAGATGCTTCGCGCAGGCCTGGACGAAGTAGCCGCTGAAGATGTCGGCGTACCTGTCGATCTCCTGGCCGTGGTGGCGGTAGCCCATCCGGGGGAAGTAGTAGGCCGGCAGCGCGTCCCGGTGCACGGCGGTGTTCTGCGAGTTCACCGGCGCCCAGGTGTCGGCGTCGCAGACCGCGGCCGGGGCCGGCATCGCGGCCACGTCCGGTCGCACGGCGATCCGGGTGATCGCGTCGACGTCGGGGTCGCCGAGCCACAGGCCGGCGTTGACCCGCACGTCGACGGTCTCGGTGCGGTCCGTGGTCGGCGTGGGCGTGCGGTGCGCGTACGGGAAGCCGCGCGGGTACACCGGCATCGGCCCGACCGTGAGCTGGTCGCACGGATTCCACCAGCCGGAGCCGGCGGAGACGACCCGCGCGGGACGGGGCCCGGCGGCGACCACGGCGTGCGCGTCGAGGAACCGGTCGTCCACCGGGAAGTTGTCGTCGTCGACCGAGATCAGGAAGTCGGCGTCGGACTGCCAGGACATCAGGTAGCCGACGTTGCGCCGGTTGTCGGAGTCGTACGGGACGAGGGTGGGCGCGCCCAGCGCGGCCAGCATCGCGTCCTGCTCGGCGACGGTCGGGCAGACCACGTCCAGGCCGGCCCGCCGGGCGATCGCGACGTTCTCGAACAGGCTGGCCGGGGTCTTGCGGTCGGGGACGACGACGATGCGTACCCGCTCGGCCGCGCCGGTGCGGCCCAGCAGGTCGCGGTAGGCCGACAGGAACGGCGCGCCGTCACCGATGGTCGTCATCACCACGTCGACGCGGGGCGGTGTCTCGCTCATAGCTGGTAGACCTTTCGTGACCTCGGGAAGCCCGCCGGGTCGGCGAGCAGCCGGAGCACCGCGTCCAACGCGCGGCCACCGGTCAGATCGGTGACGACCGAGTCCGCGCCGGCCGCGTGCAGGCCCTCCGGCGAGGTCGCGCCGGTCGCGACCGCGACGCACCGCAGGCCGGCCGCGTGCGCCGCGGTGACGTCCTTGGCGGTGTCGCCGACCACCACGCCGTTGCCGGGCGCCCCCAGCGCCGCGACCCCGGCGGCCACCACGTCGTCGCGGTCCCGCGCGACGTCGCCGAAGCCGCCGTCGTGCACCAGGTCCGCCAGGCCGGTCCGGCGCATCTTCCACCGCGCCACCGCCCGGGCGTTGCCGGTGCTCATGCCCAGCCCGCAGCCGTGCCCGCGCAGCGCCTCCAGCAGCGCGCGGCAGCCGGGGAGCAGGTCGTCGGCCCGGTCGCCGGCCGGATCCCGGCCCTGTCCCAGGCGCGCGTCCATGGCGGCCATGACGCGCCGGCTGAGCTGCCGCACCCGGGCCGCATCGACCCCGTGGTGACGCAGGGCCGCGTGCACCGTGCCGGCGTCGGTGAAACCCGCGAGGTCGATGTCGGCGTACCAGAGTTGGCCGTCGGCGTAGCGGAACTCCTCGGCGACGCCGCAGACGTCGGCGATGGCGGCGGCCATCGTCGACATGTGGCGGCGCTGGATCCGGGCGCCGGGCCGGACGAGCGTGCCGTCGAGGTCGAACAACACGAAGCCGGGTGGGCTCATGCCAGGGCCGTCTGCGCCGGCACGCCGCGCCGGGCCGCCGCCTGATCGGCGATCCACCGGTACGTGACCCGCAGGCCCTCCTCCAGCGGGATCTCCGGGGTCCACCCGAGAACCTCGTGGACCAGTGTGTTGTCGGAGTTGCGCCCGCGTACGCCCTGCGGGCCGCTGACGTGGCGCAGCCGCACGTCGTCCCGGCCGGCGGCGGTCATCACCAGCGCGGCCAGGTCGTCGATGGTCACCAGGCGGTCCGAGCCGATGTTCACCGGTTCGGCGTGGTCGCTGCGCATGAGGCGGTACGTGCCCTCCACGCAGTCGTCGACGTAGCAGAACGACCTGGTCTGCCGGCCGTCGCCCCAAATCTCCACGTCCCCGCCGGGAGGCGCCTCGGCGACCTTGCGGCACAGCGCCGCCGGCGCCTTCTCCCGGCCGCCGTCGTAGGTGCCGTTCGGGCCGTAGACGTTGTGGTAGCGGGCGATCCGCACGTCCATGCCGTACTGCTCGGCGTAGTAGACGCCGAGCCGCTCCGCCATCAGCTTCTCCCAGCCGTAGGAGTCCTGCGGCCCGGCGGGGAAGGCGTCGGACTCGCGCAGCGGCCGCACGTCCGGTGTCGTCTGCACGTGCTCCGGATAGACGCAGGCGGACGAGGCGAGGAAGTAGCGCGACGCGCCGGCCAGCCGGGCGGCCTCGATCGTGTGCAGGTTGATCAGGGCGTTGTTGCGCAGGATCGTGGCCGGGTCCTTCGAGATGAAGCCCATGCCGCCCATGTCGGCCGCCAGCGCGTACACCTCGGTGACCCCCTCGCAGGCCCGCCGGCAGGCGTCCGGCTCCCGCAGGTCGCCCAGGACGAAGTCGTCCGCGTCCGAGTCGCCGAACTCCGGCCGCTTGAGGTCGGCGCCCCGCACCCACCAGCCCCGGCTCCGCAGGTAGGTCACGAGGTGGCTGCCGATGAAGCCGCCGGCGCCGGTGACGAGTGCGCGTCTGGTCATGGAGAACCCTCCAGGTCAGGTGGTCACGTGGGGTCGGTCGACGGGCGTGCGGTCACGCGACGTCGACGGGCGGGACGAACGCGTTGGTCCGCACGGACCGCTCCGCGGCCATGGCGAGGGCCAGCGCGGCGTACGAGTCACGCCAGGAGCCGGCGCGCGGGTCGGCGTCGCTGCCGCCCGCCGCCGCGAGGAAACCGTCGAGCTGCGCCCGGTACGCCTGCGCGAACCGGTCGCGGTAGTCGCGGTGGCGGACGTGGTCGTCCGGGCCGCGCGCGGTGACCTGCCGCATCGGGGTCCGCTCGTCGAGCCCCACGGTCAGGCAGTCCCGGGAGCCGAGCACCTCGATGCGGACGTCGTAGCCGAGCGGGCTGTGCCGTCCGGCGGTGAGGACGGCGACCCCTCCGCCGGCGATGCGCAGCGTCGCCGCCACCGCGTCGTAGTCGTGCAGACCGGCCAGCTCCGGCACGGCGAGCACGTCGCCGATCGCGGCCACCTCGGTGACCTCGCGGCCGGTGAGCCACCGCACCATGTCGAAGTCGTGCAGCATCAGGTCCCGGAAGATGCTGCCGGAGGCGGCGAGGCGTTCGATCGGCGGCCAGGAGGCGTCGTGCGAGAACATCCGCAGGGTGTAGAGCGTCCCCACGTCGCCGGCGGCGACCCGGTCCCGCAGGTGGCTGAAGCCGGGGTCGAAGTGGCGTTGGAAGCCGACCCACAGCGGGGTGCCGCTGCGGTCGGCGGCGGCGCCCAGCTCTCGGGTGCGGTCCAGGTCCAGGGTGAGGGGCTTCTCGCAGAACGTGGGGAGCTTGCGTTCCAGCGCCATGGTCACCAGCGCGTCGTGGCTGTCGGTCGAGGAGGTGACGACGACGGCGTCGACGGTGTCCAGGAGGCGATCGACGTCGGCGTACGCCGACCCGCCGACCCGGTCCGCCAGGGCCGTCGCCTCCTCGCCCCGCATGTCGTGGCAGGAGATGACCGCGCCGCCGGAGGCGGCCAGGTGGTCGGCGTACATGTGGCCGATCCGGCCGCATCCGACGAGACCGACGCGCAGCCGGTCCGCGGCGCTCACGGGCGGTCCCCGGGTCCGCCGCGCGTGCCGCGCACCAGCCGGCCGGGGCGTGCGCCGGTGTGCTCCCCGTCGACGAACGTCACCTCGCCGGAGACCAGCGTGGCCCGGTAGCCGTCGGCCTTCTGGATCAGCCGTCCACCGCCGGCCGGCAGGTCGTGCACGAACTCCGGGGCACGCAGCGCCAGGTTGTCGAAGTCGATGACGTTCACGTCCGCCTTGTAGCCGGGCCGCAGCAGTCCCCGGTCGCGCAGCCCGTACAGCTCGGCGGTCTGCCTGGTCTGCTTGTGCACGACGAACTCGAGCCCCAGCCGCTCGCCCCGGGTGCGGTCGCGCACCCAGTGGGTGAGCTGCGAGGTCGGGGTGCTCGCGTCGCAGATCATCCGGCAGTGCGCGCCCGCGTCGCTGAGCCCGACCAGGCAGTGCGGCTCCTGGAGCATCTCGTGGATCGGGTCGAGGTGGAACTCGCTGTAGCCCAGCAACGGACGCAGGAACGTCTGGGTGCCGTCCCCGGCGACGAGCAGGTCGTACATGACCTCCTGGGCGGGCCGCCCGGCGCGTGCGGCGACGGCGGCGACGCTCTGCTCACGGCTCGGCTCGTAGTCCGGTTGCCGGCCGAACGGGAAGAACTTCTCGTAGTCCTCGGGGAACAGGGGGGCGCGCGGGTTGACCGACGCCGGGTCCTCGGACAAAATCCGCCGACGGATCTCCGGGTCCCGCATCCGGCGGGCGCGCTCGGCCAGCGGCAGGTGGACGATCTCCTGGTAGGTCGGTCGGCGCTTGAACGGGTGGGTGCTCTCCAGGCCGACGATGACGCTGAACGGCCGCCCGGCGATCTGCGGGTGCAGGCGCGCTCCCTCGGCGTTGGCCCGCCGCGCCTCGTCGACGATCTCGCGCCACAGGTGCGGTTCGTGGTCGTTCTGGAACAGGCCGAACGTGATCGGCCGTCCGGTGCGCGCCGAGAGCCGCCGCATCCAGGAGATCTCGCGGAACTGGTCCTCCATCGGCTCGCCGCCGGCCCCGGCCGGCACGAGTTGGAACACCCCGGTGCCCAGTTCGCCGAGCACCCCACCGAGGGCGAACAGCTCGTCCTCGGCGGCGAACGTGCCGGGCACCGGTTCGCCGGTGATCGCGAGGTGGGTGGTGGTCCGGGAGGTGGAGAAGCCGAGGGCGCCGGCCCGCATCGCGTCGCGGACGATCGTCACCATCGCGGCGATGTCGTCCGACGTGGCCGGCTCATTGGCGGCGCCCCGGTCCCCCATCACGTAGGCGCGCACGGCGCCGTGCGGCACCTGGGCGCCGACGTCCATCACCCGGTCGAGGCCGGCGACGGCGTCGAGGTATTCCGGGAAGCTCTCCCAGGCCCAGGCGATGCCCTCGGACAGCGACGCGCCGGGGATGTCCTCGACGCCCTCCATCAACCCGATCAACCACTCCCGGTTGGGTTCGGTCACCGGGGCGAAGCCGACTCCGCAGTTGCCCATCACCACCGTGGTCACGCCGTGCCAGCAGGACGGGGTGAGCAGCGGGTCCCAGGTCGCCTGGCCGTCGAAGTGGGTGTGGATGTCGACGAACCCGGGGGTGACGACGCACCCGTCCGCGTCGATCTCCCGGGCTCCGCGTTCGGGGATCCGACCGATGGCCGCGACGCGGCCGTCGGCGATGGCGAGGTCGCCGGTACGGGCGGCCTCGCCGCTGCCGTCCACGATCGTCCCGCCCCTGACCACGACGTCATACATCGAGCAGATGTCCCTTCTCTGTGGCGACGAAAACGAGGTTGTCGTACTCGTAGGACGACCGGGGCCGGTGCGCGTGCGGTACGCCGTCGCGCAGCTCGTAGGCCCGGTAGTCGTAGCCGGCCAGCATCGTCACCAGGTCGGTGCTGCGGGCCGCGCCCGGCACGTCGAGGTCGCCCACCTCCACGGTGACGACCGGGCGGTGCCCGGTGAGCAGACCGCGCATCCCCTCCAGGACGTCGCGTTCGGCGCTCTCGGCGTCGACCTTGACCACATCTGGGGTGAGGCCCCGCTCGGCGACGATGCCGTCGAGCGTGACCGCGGGAACCTCGTGCACGGTGGTGGCGACCCGCTGCCGGACCGCCTCCGGCAGCCGGGACCGGAAGGCCGAGTTGTAGGGGCTGTAGCCCACGCCGTGGTCGGTCAGGCGCAACGTGCCGGGCGAGGACCAGACCGCGGCGTCGACGGCGGTGACCTGGCGCAGGCCGGCGGTGTTCGCGGCCAGCAACGCGTACGTGGTGGGGGTGGGCTCGAACGCCACGACCCGACCGGACGGGCCGACGCAGCGGGCCGCCAGCACGGTGAAGTAGCCGAGGTGGGCGCCGACGTCGAGGAATGTCATGCCGGTCCGCAGGTGGCGCAGGAAGAAGGAGCTCAGCTCGTACTCGACGAAGCCGTGTCGGCGGATCGCGATGGAGATCTCGTCCGGAAGCCGGACCTGGAGGCGGTCTCCCCAGAACGTCCGTCCCCGGGAGAGCCGGGCCCGGTTGCGGTGCCGCCATCGGCGCAACCGCGCCGTGGTGGGGCACGCGTTCGCGTAGGGGCGGTGCAGCAGGGCGCTGAGCCTCCGACCGGCCGCCGCCTCGCTGCGACGCAATTTATCAGCGAGGGCGTGGCGTTCAGCATTAGTCATTGCAGCGCCAATTCAACGGTTTCCCCCGCAGTGTGAAATGGTTGTGAAAAGGCGGGATGATCGCGCCTAGGACAGCAGCGTATGTCAATGTTTTGCGGGTCGCGACGGTCCAGCTGGAAAATAGGGGGGTCCTGGGGCGGGTGCTTTTCCGCCCGCTCGTGTCGACCGGCCGCCGACTGTGCGATGTGTTAGCGTGATCCATGATCGACGATGTCTTGGGCCGCCGGCCCGGAGAGGGTGGCGTGGATGGGCGACACCGCACAGGACGCGATTCTCGACCGGATCCGTGACGCGCTCTCGCAGGTGTCCGGTGTGGCCGGGCTCGCGCTCGGCGGCAGCCGCGCTCGCGGCACCGCGGATCCGACCTCCGACGTGGACGTCGGCGTCTACTACCACCGCCACGACCGGCCCGACATCGCGGAACTCGGCGCGGCCTTCGCCCGCGTCGACGACGGCGACGGCGCCGCCTGCACCGGGTACGGCGAGTGGGGCCCGTGGATCAACGGCGGCGGCTGGCTGATGGTCGACGGGGTCAAGACCGACGTGCTGCTCCGGGAGATCGACCGGGTCCGCGCCGTGGTCGAGGCGTGCGCCGCCGGCCGGCCCGAGATCCACTACCAGGTGGGCCACCCGCACGGGTTCTGCACCGTGATCTACGCGGGGGAGGTGCACCACAACGTGCCCTTCCACGACCCGCAGGGCGTGTTGGCCGAGTTGCGGTCGCTCACCGACCCCTATCCCGAGCCGCTGGCCAAGGCGCTGATCGGCCAGTTCGGGTGGGAGTCACAGTTCGCCCTCGACACGGCGGCCACCGCCGCCGGGCGAGGCGACGTCGCCTACGTCGCCGGCTGCGCCTACCGGTCGGTCGCCTGCCTCAGTCAGGTGCTGTTCGCCGCCGCCGGCCGCTATCTGCTCAACGAGAAGGGCGCGGTGGCGGAGGCGGCCTCCTTCCCCTCGACCCCGGCCGGCTTCCGCGCCGGCGTCGAGGAGGCGTTGGGCGCGCTGACGGCCGAACCCGCCGGCCTGAAGCGCTCGCTGGCTCTGCTGGGCGCGGTGCGGGCGGATGTCATGGCCAGTGTCGACGCCTGACCGCCCGCCCCGGGTCTGGATGGTGACCGGGGTGCCCGGCGCCGGCAAGTCGACGGTCGCCGGCGCGCTCGCCCGGTCCGAGGCCCACGGCGCGCACGTCGAGGGCGACGTCCTGCAACGGATGATCGTCTCCGGCGGCCGGCCCCCGCAGCCGGATTACGACGAGGAGTGCGAGCGGCAGATCCTGCTCAACGTGCGCAACCAGTGTCTGCTGGCCCGCTCCTTCGCCGACGCGGGCCATCTCGTCGTCCTCGACTACGTCGTCACCTCCCGGCACCGCCTGCGTCACTACCTGGAGCTGCTGCATCCCGCCCCGCTGGGCTTCGTCATGCTCCGGCCCGACCTCGCCGTCGCGGCCCGACGCGACGAACGGCGGCCGCACAAGACGGTGCTGCCCCAGTGGCGGCACCTCGCCGCGGAGATGGCCGGTGAGCTGAGCGGCATCGGGTTCTGGCTGGACAACGGGAACCTGTCGGTAGCCGAGACCGTGCGGCGGATCCGGGCCGGTGCCGCCGCCGCCACCCTCACCGTCGACCTGCTGGACGCCGCGTCGGCGCGGCGGGCCGGCGACCGGGCTCAGTTCCCGGCGCTCTCGTAGCGTCGCAGGCCCCGGCGGAACACCGTGACCGCGAGGAACACGCAGTAGCCGGCCACCACCGGGGTCAGCAGGCCGACCCGGGCGAGCCGGCCGTGGTCCAGGAAGACCGAGACCGGGAAGAAGCCGATGAACGCGAACGGCAACGCGGTCGCCAGGACGGCCTGCAGTCCCACCCCGTAGATGCCGAGCGGATATTTCGTCAGCTCGCCGAGCTGGTCCATCCCGGCGGCGAAGGTGTTGATCGCGCCGCGCAGCCAGAAGGAGGTCGAGTTCGCCACCACGGTCAACGACACCTTGATCACCAGTGCGCTCGGCAGCAGGACCAACGCCAGCCCGACCCGCGCCGGGGTCCACGCGACGTCCAGGTGCAGCAACGCGGTGACCAGCAGGCCGCCACCGACGGTCAGGTTGCCGAACGCGTTCATGCCCACCCGGCTCGCGCAGACCTGCAACAGGCACGGGTACGGGCGCAGCAGCATCCGGTCCAGCTCACCCCGGTTGATCAGCCCGGCCAGGTTCCACGTGCCCTCGGCCAGCAGTTCACTGGCGCCCTGGGCCAGCACCATCATGCCGAAGATCAGCACGACCTCCCAGACGCCCCAGCCGTGGATGCGGGGCACCCGGGCGAAGATCGTGGCGATCAGCACGAGCCCGGCGCCCTGGGTGAGCACGGCGGCGACCACCAGGATCCAGAAGTCCGCCTGGTATTCCAGGGTGGCCCGCAGGTGGGCGCCGAGGTTGCGCCGGTAGACGCGCAGCGTGTGCATGTCAACCCCCGTGCACGGTCAGCCGGCGGACCGCGACGTGCCACAGTCGCCGGGCGAGCCACCACAGCCCGACGATCCAGAGGAGCTGCACCGCCAGCGCCGGGACGACGGACAGCCCGGGGGACCGGCCGAGGAACAGCATCGCGGGGGTGTTGGTGATCGCCTGGAACGGGAGCACCTCGGCGACGTGGCGCAGCCATGGCGGGAAGAAGACCAGCGGCACGGTGGCGCCGGACAGGATGCCCGAGATGGCCGTCCGGGCCAGGCTGATGCCCAGGTAGTTCTGTGTCCAGAAGCAGAGCAGCCCGCACATGTAGACGATGAGGAACTTCAGCGGCACCACGGCGACGAGGCTCACGGCGAACAGCGCGAGCCGCGCCGGCGAGGGCCACGGCACCCCGCCGAAGGCGACCAGGACGACGGCGCAGACCACGAGGGCCGCCGTCGCCTCCAGAAACGCGAAGCCCAACGCCTCCGCGAGCCGACCCTTCTGGTAGTCGACCGGCTTGACCAGGTCGACGGCGACCGCCCCGCTGCGGATCCGGGACGCCATGGCGAAGTCGGTGAAGGTCGACACCAGGCAGTTGGTGACGAAGGAGACGAGCAGGTAGGCCTTCATCTGCGGCCAGGTGAACCCGGCCAGCGAGTTGCCGTCGCCGAGCAGCGCCTGCCACAGCGCGAACATGGCCGCCAGGTTGAACACGAGCATGGACAGGCTCATCAGGAACGGCACCCGGTAGGCCAGCGCGTTGCGCCGGGCGACCCGCGCCATCGCCCGGTACGGCCCCATCAGGCGACGCCGTCGCCGGCCGCGACCTCGCCGGGCCGGTGGATCCGCCGGATGAGGTCGGCGACGCCCTCGTCGTCGATACGCAGGTCCCGCACCTCGACCAGGCCCATCACGGTGGCGGCGACCGCACCCGCGGTCCGGGTGGTCCGGTCGAAGCGGACCACCAGTTCGCGTTCGCCGGTCACGGTCACCTCGGCGTCGTCGAGCCGGTCGCGGATCAGGTCGAGCGGCGCGGACGCGGCGAGTTGGAAGCGCACCGAACTGAAGCTGGCCAGGGCGTCGCGTAGCACCTCGACGGGGCCGTCGTGGCGGATCCGACCGGCGTCGATGACGACGATCCGCCCGCAGACCTCCTCGATGTCGCCGATGTCGTGCGTGGTCAGCAGGACCGTCGTGCCGTCGGCGACGAGCTGCCGCAGGAAGGCGCGGACCCGGTCCTTGACGTCGAGGTCCAGGCCGATGGTCGGTTCGTCGAGGTAGAGGAGGCGGGGCTGGTGCAGCAGCGCGGCGGCCAGGTCGGCCCGCATCCGCTGCCCGAGGGAGAGCTTGCGCGCCAGCACCGGCAGCAGCGGACCGATCTCGAGCACCTCGGTGAGCCGCCCGATCGAGCGGCGGTAGTCGGCCGGCGGGATCCGGTACATGTCGCGCAGCAGCTCGAACGTGTCGCCGACCGGAAGGTCCCACCACAGTTGGGTGCGCTGGCCGAAGACCACCCCGATGTTCCGCGCGTTCGCGGTCCGGTCGCGGTGCGGGACGATGCCGGCGACCCTGACCTCGCCGGCGGTGGGCACGAGGATGCCGGTCAGCAGCTTGACCGTGGTCGACTTGCCGGCGCCGTTGGGCCCGGCGTACGCGACCGACTCGCCCTCGTCGACGCGCAGGTCGACGCCGTCGACGGCGCGGTGGGTGTCGAAGCGCCGGGTGACGAGGTGCGTGAGCGCGCCGGCCAGGCCCGGGCCGCGGCGCGGGCGCCGGAACTCCTTCACGAGGCCGGTCGCCTCGATCAGTGCGGCCATGGCGTCATGCTCCGATCAGTCGGACGGACGGGGACGAACGGCGCGGGGGCGGTCAGCCCCGGTCCCAACTGTCACCGGCGGCCAGGCCCAGCGCCGCAAGCCGGGCCGGCGCCGCGCCGAGGCGCGCGACCTCGTCGTGCCGCAACCGCGGGAACATGCCGCCCAGGGCGAGCGTCTCCAGCACCCGGGTCCGGATCGCCGGCTCCACCCGGCTGCCCCAGCGTTCCCACGCCGAGCGGAACGGCTCCACCCGCGATCGGGCGAGGCCCATCAGGCATGCCGTCACCCACAGGGCCCACAGCTGGTCGTCGGGAACCCGCGCGGCGAGGTCCGCCAGCCACGGCTCCGGCCGGGCGACGCAGCGCCGGTAGCCCTCCCGCAGGTCGGACTCGTTGACGCCGAAGCGGTGGACGGCGGTGGCGAGCGGCACCGGGCTCCAGTTGTTCGTGGGTCGGTCGTTCTCCACCACGATCCGCGGCTCACCGTGCTTGAAGTACGGCAGGCAGTCGAAGCCGTCGAGGACGCGCGTCGGGTCGAACGACCAGCCGTCCGGCGGCGCCCCGATGTAGCAGGATGCTTCCCGGCGCCCCCGCGAGTCGTTGCCGACCACGCTGGGCACGTCGTGGTGACCGGTGAGGTTGGGCACGGCGAGCCGGACCGGTAACCCGACCTCGCGCGCGAAGTGGGCCACGGCGATGTCGTCGGGCTCGTCCGGGTCCAGCCCGGCGGAGTAGTCGGTCAACCCCTTGGCCGCCGCCGCGGGCAGCGCCAGCGCGATGGTCGGCACGTAGTCGCAGACGGCGCGGACCCAGTGTGCGCCCAGCAGCGCGGCCATCCGGACGGCCGCGCCGTTGCGCGACCCCCAGTCGCTGTGCAGGGCGACGCCGGCGTCGGGCTGGGCCTCGACCGCGCGGAAGGCGTGCGCCAGGAAGCCGGCCGGCACCACCGCGTCGTCCTGGAGCACCAGGTGGTGGGTGCAGCCCGGCCCGACGGCGGACCACGCCGCGGTGGCGGTGCGCAGGGTCCGTCGGGGGCCGTCCGGCTCGGGGTCGGGCACGATCTGGACCGGGTACGGCGCCAGCCGGCGGGCCAGGTCGTCCGCGAGGTGACGGCGGGACGGGTGCGTCATGATGGCTACCGAGACGGCACCGAGGGCGGCCACCCGTTCATGGATCATCATCAACTTTTATCAGCGAACCGGACCAGGTGCGACCCCTGCCGTTGAGTGCAGGGGTCACGTCGGCAGGGGTGCGCGCCGCCGTCCGACGTCGAGGGTCAGCGCCATGCCGAAGTGGTCCGAGGCGTACTGCCCGTCGTCGTCCGGCTCGGTGCCGAGCAGGGCGGGATCCCGCACCGCCCGGACCGGGTCCGTCGCCCGGTGCAGCACGTGGTCGAGCCGCCAGGTCGGCGCCGGCACGGGCATGGTCAGCGCGTCGGCGGACCCGCCGCCGGCCCGCCAGGCGTCGACCAGCACGGCCCGCTCCCGCAGCCGGTCCATCAGCGGGCCGTCGGCCGGGCAGTTCAGGTCGCCGCAGAGCAGCAGGGGGTGGTCCCGCGGCGCCGCCACCGCCGCTGCCTCCAGGCCCCGCAGGCACGCCTCCTTGACCTCGTCGGGCCCGACCGGCAGGTGCGCCACCCAGACGGTGGCCGCCGGCGCGGTCACCGCCAGCACGGTGGGATGGCCGCCGAAGCCGCCGAAGCCGGGCACCGGGAAGGACCGGCTCTCCACCGCCGGCGACCTGCTGAGTACCGCCAGGCCGGTGGCCGTCACCGCGTGGTAGGGCACACCCCGGGCGCGCAGGTCGTCGAGCAGGCCGGCCAGCCGGCTCGGGTCGGACGGCACCTCCTGGAGCGCGACCAGGTCGGCGTCGGCGCCGGCCAGGGCGCGGGCCAGGAGCGCTGCCCGCCGCCGCCAGACCCGAGGCTCGTCCGCCTCGCGCAGGGCCGGGCTGCCCGCCCGCGCGCCGCGCAGCACGCCCCGGTCGGTCCAGTACCGGTGGGGAATGCCGGTACCCCAGAGATTGAACGTGACGACACGCAGTCGCATCGGACTCCGGTCCTCCCTTTCGGCGGCGGATTCCCACCTCGTGGGCACCGGTTTCCTGCACGGTAACAATCCCCGCGGGAGCCGATAGGGGTTCGTCCGACCGCCGGCCAACGTATTGACTGGCTACTATGGCGCCCTTATCGAACAAAGGAGTCATCGTGAGCCTTGATCGGCGACGGTTTCTGGCCCAGTCGGGCATAGCGGGTGTCGGGGTGGCGTTGTCGGGCGCGATCGACGCGCTCTTCACGGCGGCGAACGCCTCGGCGGGTCCCCGCCACGGATACGGGGCGCTCGTGCCGGACCCGGCGGGGCTCCTGGACCTGCCGCGGGGGTTCCGCTACCGGGTCCTCTCCCGGGAGGGCGACGCGCGACCCGGCGGCGCGGTGCCGAGCAGCTTCGACGGCATGGGCGTGTTCCCCGGCCCGGGCCCCGAGGTCCGCCTGGTGCGCAACCACGAGAACCGGGTCGGGGCCTCCGTGCCGGTCGTCGCGCCCCCGGAGTTGACCTTCGACCCGGTGGCCGCCGGCGGGACCACGACGTTGCACGTCCGGCCGAACCGGGTGGAGGAGCGGATCAGCCTGGGCGGGACCTCGACCAACTGCGCGGGCGGGCAGACGCCGTGGCAGACGTGGCTGACCTGCGAGGAGACGGAGATCCGCCGGGGTGACGGCGGCCACCAGCAGGACCACGGCTGGATCTTCGAGGTCGACCCCTACCGGGCCGACCGCAACCAGCGGCCCACACCGCTGACGGCCATGGGCCGCTTCGCCCACGAGGCGATCTGCGTCGACCCCCGCACCGGCGTGGTGTACGAGACCGAGGACGCGTACGGGGAGAAGTTCGGTTGCTTCTACCGGTTCCTGCCCGCCCGGCCGCTCGGCGGTCACGGCAGCCTGCGGGCCGGCGGCCGGTTGCAGGTCATGCGCGTCCCCGACCTGCCCGACCTGTCTGTCGTCCAGGAGCCCGGAGCCACCTTCCGCGGCGTCGAGTGGGTCGACGTGCCGGACCCGGTGGCCACCACCACCTCCCTGCGGTTGCAGGACTACGGGCCGCGCGGCGTCACGCACGCGCAGAAGCTCGAGGGCGCCTGGTGGGGCACGGACGGCGGGGCGTACTTCGTCTCCTCGTTCGCGGTGCGCGCTCAGGGGTCGGAGGCGGACCACCAGGGCCAGGTGTGGCGCTACGCGCCGGTCACCGGCGAACTGCGCCTGGTCGTCGTGTTCCGTGCCACCGACCCGGACGCGGACCTGTTCAAGACCCCGGACAACATCTGCATGACCCCGTCCGGCGGGCTGATGCTCTGCCAGGACGGTGACGGGGACAGCTACCTGATGGGCACGACCGTCACCGGGGAGCCGTACCTGTTCGCGCGTAACCGGCAGAACATCGGCACCGAGTCGGCGCCGGTGTACGGCGAGTTCGCGGGGGCCTGTTTCTCCGCCGACCAGCGGACGCTCTTCGTCAACTGTTATGCCCCGGGCACCACGTACGCGATCACCGGACCGTTCCAGCGGTAGCCCTCCGCGGGTGGCGTCAACCTGCGGATTCCGTACGGTCAGGCCCTCGCGGTGGTCGGACTCGACGGCGCGGGGAAGTCCACCATCGCCAAGCTGCTGTGTCGGCTCTACGACCCCACCCGAGGCGCGGTGCTCTGGGACGGGACAAACATCCGCGACGTAGAGGTGACCGCGCTGCGACAGCGGGTGGCCGCCCAGGACTACATGCAGTACGACCTGTCGGCGGCGGAGACGCTCGGAGGGTGCCCGCGCGACGCGGGCACCCTCCGAGGGCTGGCGGTGCCGGATTCCCGGCTCGCCTCAGCTCGTGGGGCCGGACGCCGCTCCGCCGAGGGTCACCTTGAGGATCTTCTCGTTGCTGTTGTTCGGGGTGCTGTCCTTGTCCCCGCCGGTGCTCGTGGTCAGCCACAGGTTGCCGTCGAGGGTCGGTTCGACGGTGCGCAGCCGGAAGTACGTCCCGACGAAGTACTGCTGGACGTTGGTGAGCGTGTTGCCGCTGATCTCCGCGCGGTACATCCGGTTGCCGCGCAGGCAGGCGATGTAGAGCACGTCCCGGACGATCGCGATGCCGCTGCACGAGGCCTCGGCCACCGGGTACGTCCGGATCGGGGCCCTGAAGTTCGGGTTGGCGCAGTCGCCGGAGGTGCCCTCGCAGGCGGGCCAGCCGTAGTTGCCGCCCTTGACGATGATGTTGGTCTCGTCCATGACGTTGTTGCCGAACTCCTGCTCGAAGAGCCGGCCCTGGGAGTCGAAGGCGAGTCCCTGCGGGTTGCGGTGGCCGTAGCTCCACACGTAGTTGCCGAAGGGGTTGTCCGCCGGCACGGTGCCGTCGGGGTTGAGCCGCAGCACCTTGCCGCCCAGGTTGTTGGTGTCCTGGGCCACGTCCGGGTCCTGTCCGTCGCCGGCGGAGGCGTAGAGCTTGCCGTCGGGGCCGAAGCGCAGCCGGCCGCCGTTGTGGTACTTGTTGCGCGGGATTCCCGTGACGAGCACCTGCTCGGTGTTGGTTTGCAGCGTGCCGTCGTAGCGGATGCGCACGATCCGGTTGTCGGTCGTGGTGGTGTGGTAGATGTACAGCCAGTGGTCGGTGGTGAAGTTGGCCGAGACGGCCAGCCCGAGCACGCCGCCCTCGCCGTTGGTGCCGGCCACGTTCGGCACGGTGCCGATGCTGTGCTTGTCGGTGCCGTCCGGCTTCATGGCGACGATGTCGAACAGGTCGCGCCGGCCGTAGAGGACCGTGCCGTCGGGCAGTTGCACCAGGCCCCAGGGCAGGTCCTTCTCGGTGGTGATCACCGTGGCCCCGCAGATCGGGCTCGTGCAGCCCGAGCCGGTGTGGGCGGTGACCGCGCCGCTCGCGCCCGAGACATTGCCCTGGGCGTCCCGGGCGGTCACGGTGTACCGGTAGTCGGTGTCGGGCGTCAGCCCGGTGTCGGTGAACGTGGTCGCCGGCGGGTTGCTGGCGGTGCCGGTGGTGGAGCCGACCGCCGTACCGTTGCGCAGGATGGTGTAGCCGGTGACCGCGACGTTGTCGGTGGAGGCCGACCAGGTGAGGGTCACGTCCGTGCCGTTTACCGTCGCGGCCAGGTTGGTCGGCGTGCTGGGCGGAGACGTGTCCTGCTGGCAGAACGGCGGGGTGACCGAGAGCGTGGAGCTGGCCTGCGAGACGTTGCCGGCGGCGTCGCGGGCGTTGACGTACCAGCCCCAGGTGACACCCTGCACGACGCTGAGCGTGGCGGTCAGCGTCCGCCCCGGGACCGAGGTGACGAGCTGGCCGTCGTGGTAGATGTCGTAGAAGGCGACGCCGACGTTGTCCCGGGAGGCGTACCAGGAGAGCGTGACGGACTGGCAGGTCAGCCGGGTGCTGCGCAGGCCGGTCGGCCGGGTGGGCGGGCTGGTGTCGGCGGCGAGCCGGGCCGCTGTCCGGCTCCCGGTCGCCGGTGCGGCCGGCGCGGCGTTGGCGGGTACGCCGGTCAGGATGGTGCCGGCGCAGATCAGCAGGGCGAGCGGGACGCGGTGTCGGGGCTGGTGAGGACTGATCCGCACGGGTGCTTTCCTTCCGGGGTTCTTGGTCAGTACGGGTAGCCGGGGACGTTGAGTCGCACGCTGTACAGGCCGGAGTCGTTCGTTCGGCCGGAGGTCATGTAGAGGGTCTGCCGGTCGGGTCCGCCGAACGCCACGTTCGTGGTGCCGGTGCCGCCGGAGCGGATCGTGCCGAGCTGGGCGCCGGCGGGCGAGTAGACGTGGATCAGCCCGTCCGAGCCGGAGGCCCAGTACACGTTGCCGGCGCAGTCGATGGTGACCCCGTCGGGACCGCCGAGGTAGTTCACGAAGACGCTGCGGGCGCCGGTGCTGCCGTCGGGCTGGACGACGTACTTGTAGATCTTGTTCTCGGAGTAGGCGCCCACGTAGAGCGTGCTGCCGTCCGGGGAGAGCGCGATGCCGTTGGGTTGCCGCAGCCGGTCGTCCACCAGCGACACCTGGCCGCCAGAGACGCGGAAGACGCTGGTACGTCCGCTCATCTGGTCGGGTCGGTTGCCGCGCTGGAAGTTGGGGTCGGTGAAGTAGACGACGCCGTCGGAACGGACCGTGACGTCGTTGGGTGAGTTGAACGCCCGGCCCTGGTAGTCGGCGGCGACGGTGCTGCGGGCCTGGTCGCTCAGCCGGTATGCGGAGACGTTTCGCTGGTCGTGGGTGGCGGCGATGATCTGCTGGGCGTCGGGGCTGAGCGCCAAGCCGTTGCTGCCGGCGTTGGCGATGAAGGTGTCGAAGGTCGCCGGCGGGGTGAACCGGCGGATCGTGGAGGGCTGCACGTTGTTCGGCCCGGTGCCCGCGGCCATGTCGGACATCAGCAGGTAGCCGCCGTCGGCGATCCAGACCGGTCCTTCGAGGAACGAGAACCCGCTCCGGATCTTCGTCGCGGACACGGAGCTGGCCGGCAGGGGTGGGCCGTACCCGGTGCCGCCCGGGCAGACCCCGGAGGGCGCGCCGGGTGGGCCGGCGAGCGGGTTGGTGTGAACGTTCACATGAGCGGCGTCCCGAGGTGCCGGCGGTGCGGGTGCGGCACCGGCGGGGCCTGGTGCGGTGGTGAGTGCGAGGCACAGGCCGGTGAGTGCGGCGATGGTTGGACGCCAGGTCATCGGGGTACTCCAATCGCGGTAGGTGAATGCGAGGCCCGTGGTTGCCAGTGAACTGGCCCCGAACCACCAACGCTTACTATTGATAAAGATCGATGCATACGTGACGCAGCTTAAGCGAGGAAGCAGCGCCCCGCATCAGTTGTCCACGATCACCTTCGGCACATGCGGCAGCGGCAACGCGAATGCGGCGTGGACCTCGCCGCCGTCGACGCGGGTTTCGAGGGGTACGAGCAGATGATCCGCACCGTCAACGCCGTCAAGGCATCGCTCACGTAGATCGGCCGGATTGCACGGGGACGCCCCGTGACCACACCGGTCGCGGGGCGTTCGTCGTCATACGGTCCGTGCCCTGCTCGCGGGTCCAGCCCTGGTGCTGGGCCCGCTGGCAGACGCTGATGTCGGCGGGCTACAGGTTGTTGATTCGGGCCAGCAGCTCTGCCTCGGTCAGGTTCTCCAGGGCCGCGTCCTGTTTGCGGTCCAGGACCGCCAGCAGCTTTTCCTTCTCCAGCTTCTTGGCCGCCGCCGCCTTCGCCGCCTGGTCCTCCGCGAGGCGGACGGCGATGACGTGCTTGATGACCTCCAGCTTGGTCTCCAAGGTTACCTTGGCCGGATTGGCCTCGGTGGCCACGAACGACTCGGTGTCGACGGCCTTGAGTTCGGCGTTGACCGCCTTGGCCACGTCATCGAGGCTGAAGCCGGACTTGGCGGTCAGCGGAAGCTCCCACAGCTGTTCCGTGGTCAGTAGTCCCTTGGCCGACGGGTAGCGGAATTTCTCCCGGGTGGCCTTTTCGAA
This sequence comes from Micromonospora sp. NPDC049282, assembly GCF_043197045.1. Classification (NCBI taxonomy): domain Bacteria; kingdom Bacillati; phylum Actinomycetota; class Actinomycetes; order Micromonosporales; family Micromonosporaceae; genus Micromonospora; species Micromonospora sp. NPDC049282. Next base: position 12,597 of record NZ_JBICSL010000004.1, on the reverse strand, counting down.
GATGGTCACGGTGGCCTCTCTGGAGTATCTGGGTACGGAATCAGAACTGGATGCTGATGAGGCGACGTCGGCCGCCGGTCATGGTCACCTTGGCGACCACGGAGTTGCGGATCGTGGAGCTAAAGCCCAGGCCGGAAAGCTGATCCGGAGACGGCTCACACTTGGTGCGGTCGCCCAGAACCTCGAACACCTTGCGGTGCGGTTGCAGGTCGCTGCGGAGGAACTCGTTGTAGATCCCCCGCGTCGGCTGGTCGTTGACGCACCCCTTGAGCATGAAGAAGTAGTGCCGGTTGCCGACCTCGTTGTCGTCGAAATAGTTCGGCGAGTACATGATGGTGGACACCGGTACGAACCGTTCGGTGGTGATGCCCCACAGCTCCTTGGCCGCACTGCCCGGCTGCACGTCTTGACCCGGCCGGAAGGCGGTGATCACCCCGCCGACAACCGTCATCCGGCCCACCTCGACGGTCTCCTTGTGGCCGACCGCGCGCTCGTGGCGGTAATGCTCGATCTTCCCGTTGCTCTCGGTCTCGACCACGAAGCCGACCTGGGTGCTGTTCCGCTTGCGATACTGGTTCACCTCGATCCGGTACTCACCGTCGGGGACACGGTCGGTCCAGGTGACGTTCTCCACCGGCTCGCGGGAGAGCCTCCCGCCGGCGTTCATGTCGACGTCCAGCTTGTTGCGCTTCTCCTGATACCAGATGTGGTCGCCGTTGGGCTCGTACACGTGCAGGTCCAGGTCGTCGTGGTTGAACCAGGACAGGCTCACCCGCAGCTTGCCGGTGACGTTGCCGCCGGCCCGCTTCACCTTCTCCCTGATCGAGTCGGTGACGTTGCCCCCGTACGACCAGCCGAAATCGTTGTCCCACTTGAACAACCGCGGAGCAGCCGGATGGCGGCCGGTGGTGAGGCTGACGAGGTGCGGCTCGTAGGAGTTGGCGACCCACAGGTCGATGGTGGTGGCGCCGGGCAGGATGTCCTTCATGAAGGAGACCACGGGAATCTCCTCCGGCTGTGCGTCCCGACGGAGCGCACCTGACGACCGGGTGTTGGCCGCCTGCATGAGCAGCCCTTCGATGCCGTACTTCATCCGTGCCTGGGTGTCGTTGTCGACCCACAGCACGTTGGTGACCGACACGTCGGACAGCCGGGCGAACCGTCGCTGCAACGACTCCTCGATGCCCAGCTCGGCAATGGTCTTCATGGCGGCCTTGACCATGGCCGGGGTGATCAACGCCGTGGGGCGCTGGTAATTCTGCGGCGCCACCTTCGTCTCGAACGACCGGACCGCCTGCTCCGGGTCGACGCCCGCGCAGAGATCCTGGACGAGGGTACCGATCACCGTGTTGCGGAACCGGGCCGCCGGGTCCATGGCGTTGGCGAAGACGAAGGCCCGCCGGTCGGTCGCCTGGGTCCACCGGTTCTGCAGCGAGCGGAACTCGGTCACCGCCCGGCGATGCTCCGCGCCGCGGTAGAGGGCGTTGTCGTCGATGAGGTCGACGACGGTGTTCAGAGCGTGCTGGGTCAACTCGGCCAGGCCACGCTGGAAAACCTGCACCGCGGCGTTGAAGTTGCCCTGCGCCGCGCCGACGTCCTCGATGCGATGCCGCTTCTCCACCCGGCCGTGCAGGTGATGCCACACCTCGACCTGACCGTCGCGCAGCGTTCGGGTGGTCTTCGTCCCGTACTGCGCCTGGGTGGACCGGAAGATGGTGGACAACGGCAGCGAGCGAACGAACTCGTCCAGAGCGGCGGCGACGACGGAGAAGACCGGGTCGGATGCCGACACCCCGGACCAGACGGTACGGACCCTCCCGTCGTGGATCTCGACGACGTTGCCGAGGTGCTTGATGAAACCGCGGCAGGTCGAGCAGTCGTACTCGGACCGCTCACGGAACCGCAGATTGGTGCCGGCGGGGAAGGAATCGAGAAAGGTGAGCCAGAGTGAGTCCCGGTCGAGACCGTCGCCGACGACGTACAACTCGCCCTTCGACATGGTGGACAGACGGGACGTCACATCCACCACGAACTGCTGGAAATCGCCCACCGTTGCATCCCCCTTGATCGTCGGAGATCCTACGGAGCGAACGCCAATCGGAGAAACGCGTATTCGGCCGTCCGCCCGGTCACAGGCGGACGCCGGTGGCCGGCGGTCAGCGGTTCCGCCGGTCGGCCGGTCTCGCCGTTGAGCCGATCGCGGCCCACGCCGTGGTTGCCTTCCCCGCCATCGCGGCAGGCTGGGTGGTCGTGGGCGCGCCGATCACCAGGCGCAGGGCGCGTAGTCCTTCAGGAAGCAGCCGTACAGGTCCTCGCCCTGCTCGCCGCGGACGATCGGGTCGTAGACCCGGGCCGCGCCGTCGACCAGGTCCAGCGGGGCGTGGAAGCCGGCGTCCGCCAGCCGCATCTTCGTCGGGTGGGGCCGCTCGTCGGTGATCCAGCCGGTGTCGACGCTGGTCATGAGGATGCCGTCGGCCAGCATTTCCTGGGCGCTGGTCCGGGTGAGCATGTTCAGCGCGGCCTTGGCCATGTTGGTGTGCGGGTGCCCCGGCCCCTTGTAGCCGCGGGCGAACTGGCCCTCCATCGCCGACACGTTCACCACGTACTTCCGGCGGGCGGTCGCTGCGGCCATCGCCGGTCGCAGTCGGCTGACCAGCACGAACGGCGCGGTCACGTTGCACAGCTGCACTTCGAGCAGCTCGATCGGATCCACCTCGTGCACCCGCTGCACCCAGCTGTTGACCGGGTCGAGGTCCGGCACCAGACCACCGGCGTCGATGGCGGTGGCTGCCGCGATCCGTTCCGGCGAGGCGGAGCCGCTGGTCAGCGCCAACGCGGTGAGCGCCTGCGGGGTGATCGTGGCCGACTGCGGCGGGGCGATCAGGCCCGCCGGGTCGCCCTGGCCGGTAGGTTTGGCGAACGTGATCAGCTCCGGCAAAGGACCGTCCGGCAGGGCCGCCGCCTCCGCGGCGACGAGCTGCGCGTACGCCCCGGGCGTACGACGGACGGTCTGCGCCGCATTGTTGATCAGAATGTCGAGTGGTCCCTGAGCGCTGACCGAGTCAGCGAGGGCGATCACCTGGGCGGGGTCGCGCAGGTCGATCCCGACGATCCGCAGGCGGTGCAGCCAGTCCCCGCTGTCCGGCATCGCGGCGAATCGGCGGACCGCGTCATGGGGAAACCGCGTGGTTACCGTGGTGTGCGCACCGTCGCGCAGCAGCCGCAGCGCGATGTACATGCCGATCTTGGCTCGGCCGCCGGTGAGCAGCGCGCGCCGGCCGGTCAGGTCGGTGCGGGCGTCCCGGCGCTCCCGGTTGAGCGCGGCGCAGGGCGGGCAGAGCTGATGGTAGAAGGCGTCCACCTCGCGGTAGCGCTGCTTGCAGACGTAGCAGCCGCGCGGGTTGTGCAGGACGCCGGCCGTGGCACCGGCGGTGGGGGAGGCGAGCGGGATGCCCTGGGTCTCGTCGTCGATCCGGCCCGGGGCGCCGGTGGCGGTGGCCGCCGTCACCGCGCGATCGGCCGCTGCGACGGCATCCCGCCGTTCCTCGCGTCGCCGCTGCTTGATCACCTTGTAGAGCTTCGCGGTGGCCCGTTGCACCCGCACCACGTCGGGGTGGTCGGGAGGCAGGTCCTCCAACGCCTCGAAGACGCTGAGACAGGTCTCCAGCCGTCCGCGGTCAATGCCGTATTGACCGGTTTCGGTAATGTTGTCCGCCGTCATGCGTCGCTGTCTCGTTCCGTTCCCTGCGCCGGATCTACCCGGCCCACCCCAAGTCCGACCTGGAACTGTACGCACCGCACGGCCTCCGACGCATCCCGCGTCTGGACGCACCGGTGTGCAGCCCACGAATGGTGGAGCGGGGGCAGGGATGTGGCGACCGGGCGGGGCGCAGGGATGTCGCCTGTCGCCGCCCGATCGCCGGACGGCCGCCGGTCACGTCGCCGGTTCAGGGTGGACGATCATCACCGGGCAGTCGGCGTGGTGCAGCAACTGCTGACCGACCGAGCCGAGAAGGCTGCCGACCAGCGCGCCGTGGCCGCGGCTGCCCACGATGAGCAGAGCCGCGCCACGGGAAACGTCGATCAGGTTCTTTGCAGGGCTCCCGGCCACGGTCAGGGTCTTCACCGGCACCGCGGGGTACTTGTCGCGCCACGGCGTCAGCGCCGTGTCGAGGTCGCGGGCCGCGTCTCGCGAGGCGGCGTCCTGGTCGTAGGACACGAGCGGAATTTCCATCCCGTACGGCGGCATCGGCACCCGGTAGCTGCTGACCGCAAGCAGCCCACCGCCGCGCCGCTGCGCCTCGTCGAAACCGAGCGCCAGGGCGCGCAGCGCCGAGGCCGAACCGTCGACGCCGACCGCGATCGGACCGGATGGGGTTTCGCGTCGGCCGCTACGGACGACCACGACGGGACAGATCGCGTGGGTGGCGACCTCCTGGCCGACCGACCCGAGCAGCAGGCTGGCGAAGCCGCCGCGCCCGCGGTTCCCCACGACCAGCATGGCCGCGGTGCGGGCGGCGTCCAACAGCACTGCGGGCGGATCGCCGATCACGGCGGCGCCGGAGACCTCGATGCCCGGCTCCTGCGTCCGCGTCTCGGCGACGGCAGCAGCTGCCCTCTGGTCGAACTGTTGCGTGTTGGCCTCCTGCAGTTCGCCGCTGCTGCCGAACGCTGCTGGCGGCCCGCTCCAGGAGTAGCAGGTGATAATCTTCAACGGGGTGGCGTGTAGTCGGGCCTCGGCGGCGGCCCACCGCACCGCGGCCCTGCCCTGTTCGGAGCCGTCGGTGCCGACGACGATTTCGGGGTGTCTCATCTGTGCCTCCAGACCGGGCGGATGCAGGTCAGCCGGGCTGCGACCGCGAACCGGACGTCCTGGATGCCGTCGAACCGCTCGGCGACGCGTGCGGCCACGCGGTCGGGCCGGTTCCTTCCGGCGGTCCGGCCACCGCCACGTCGTCCGTGTCCGGCGCGTTCGGTCGGGCTCCGGTGCCGGCGGCACCCCCGCGACGGGTCGGATGGGCGCGGACGATCGCGACGGGGCTGGACGCGTGGTGCAGGACGCCCTGGCTGGTGGAGCCGAGCAGTAGACCGGTGAACCCGCCGCGACCACGGGTCCCGACCACAGTCAGCGCCGCCCCGGCCGATTCGGCGGCCAGGACGGCGGCCGGTCGGCCGTGGATCAGCTTTTCCCGCACCGGCACGTGCGGGTACGTGTCGCGGTAGCCGGCCAGTGCGTCGGTCACCATCCGGGCACGGACTTCGTCCTGAGCGTCGGACCCGGCGGCGGCCCGCTGATAGGCGTGGACCGCTACGACGCCCAGCCCGTGCCGTGCGGCGTGGGCGAAGGCGAAGTCGACGGCCGGGCTCGACACATCCGAGTTGTCCACGCCCACCACCACCTGTCCGGCGGCCGGTCCGGCTTCCGTACGGCCATGGCCGTCGTCGCTGTCGCTTGCGCGGATGACGATGACCGGGCAGGCGGCGTGCGCGGCGGTCTGCACGCCGACGGATCCGACGAGCAGGCCGGTGAACCCGCCGAGGCCTCGGTGGCCGACGACCAGCAGGTCAGCGCCGTCGGAGGCATCGATCAGCGCCGCCGCGGGCACCTCTGCCGGCAGGTCGGTGCTGACCGTCACGGTGGGTGCGGCGGCTCGAGCCCGATCGGCGGCGGCCGACAGCATCCGTTCGGCGGCGTGCTGGAGCCCGGCGTCGGGTGGGCCCACCGCGGGTGGTCCCATCAGTTCGTTGGTCAGCGGCCATCGGAACGCGTGCACGATCCGCAGCGGGCGGTGCCGGGCGGCGGCCTCCCGGGCGGCCCAGTCCACAGCGTGCAGGCTGGGCGGCGAGCCGTCGACGCCGACCACGATCGCCCCGGTGGAGTTGCTGGTCATTATCTGTTGCTCCTTGCGGTGGCAGGCGGCTGGGTGTCGATGGTTGTGACGTCCTCGAGGGCGATGCCGGGGTCGGCGAGCCGGGCGAGGTCGACCGGCTTCTGGCTGCGGATCAGGTCTGCGATCTGCGGTGTGACATCCCAGATGTTGACGTTCATGCCGGCCATCACCCGGCCGCCTGCGGTCCAGAACGCGATGAACTCGCGCTGGGTGAGGTCGCCGCGGACCACGACGGTGTCGTATCCGCCGGGTGGGGCGTAGCCGGTGTACTCCATGCCCAGCTCGTATTGGTCGGTGTAGAAGTAGGGCAGCCGGTCGTAGACGACCTCTGCGCCCAGCATCGACCGGGCGGCAGCCGGACCGGAGTGCAGCGCCGTGGCCCAGTGCTCGACCCGCAGGTGCGTTCCGTACAGCGGGTGGTAGGCGTCGGCGATGTCCCCGGCGGCGTAGACGCGTGGATCACTGCTGCGTAGCGCCTGGTCGACCACGACGCCGTTGTCGACCGTCAGTCCCGCCTGCTCGGCCAGCGTGACCTCGGGTCGGACCCCGACGCCGACGACGACCGCATCGGCCCGCAGCTCGGTGCCGTCGCCCAGTACTACCGCGGACACCCGGCCCGCGCCGCGGAACGCCTGTACGGTGGCGCCGCGGCGGAAGGTGACCCCGTGGTCGCGGTGCAGATCAGCGAAGACCCGGGCGATGTTAGGGCCGAGCACCCGCAGCAACGGCAGCTCGGAGCGTTCCACGACGGTCACGGTGGCGCCGCGCGTTCGGGCGGCCGCGGCGACCTCCAACCCGATCCAGCCGGCACCGACCACCACCAGGTGGGCGCCGTCGACGAGCGCGGCCGCGATCCGGTCGCTGTCGGACAGGGTCCGCAACGCCAGCACCCCGTCGAGGTCGGCGCCGGGGACGTCCAGGCGGCGGGGTGTCGCCCCGGTGGCCAGCAGCAGCGCGTCATAACCGACGCGGTGGCCGTCGGCCAGCTCGACCTGCCGGGTCGCGCGGTCGATCGAGGTCGCCCGGACGCCGGTGCGCAGGTCCACGTCATGCTCGGCGTACCAGCCGGCCTCGTGCACAAACACCGACTCACGCTCGGCCGCGCCCAGTAACAGGCCTTTGGACAGCGGCGGCCGCTCGTAGGGGCGTTCGGGTTCCTCCCCGAGCAGCACGATCTCGCCGCCGAAGCCGGTCTCCCGTAGCGTCTGCGCGGCTTTCGCCCCGGCCAACCCGGCTCCGACGATCACAAACACCTGTCGTTCTTTCATCGACTTCTCCTGCGATAGGTCATCGGTTGCGCGGGCTAGGGTGCGTTCACGGGCCAGCGCCTGCGCTGGGGCTGGGGCTGGTAGGAGGCGGACGGATGGGTGCCCACGGCGTCAGCCGCGCTCGACGTAACGCGTCTAACGACGGTGCGCAGCAGGACCGCGTCTTCCAGGGCGGTCAACGTGTGTCGGGCGCCGGGCACGATCAGCAACTGTCCTGTGGAGCCGTCGGTCGTGTCATCGCCGGCGGTGACGCGTACCCGGCCGCGGAGCACCTGCACCGTGGCCCCGCCGGGGCTGTCGTGCTCGTCCAGCCTTTGTCCCTTGGCCAACGCGATCACGCTCTGGTGGAGCAACTGCGGACGTCCACCGTCAACGGTGCGGATGCCGCGGCCCTCCGACGATTTCAGCGCATTTCCCAGCAGTCCATCGGCGAGCGTCGTCAACGACCACTTCTTCATCACCAACTCCAATTCGTGTCAGGGGCGAACACCTGGGCGGTCGGGGTGCGGGCGGCTCCGCCGCAACTCGCCGATCGTCGCGGGAGCGCCCGGGCGGTCGTGACCGCGCTGGTGGGCTGTCCACGGGTTCCAGTGACAGGCGCGGACCCGTCACGGCCCGCACGGTGTGCGCGTCTGCGTGTGGCGGCACCATGGCACGCGCGAGGCCCGCCTCCCGGCTCGTTCGGAACAACCCCTCGGTTGCAGCCTGGGCCGCCCCGAGCGCAATGGCACGGGGCGCAACCGGTCAACACCGGACCGTGTGGTCTGCCGACCGTCGGCAAGCACCGAGTTCTTCAGCCCGAGCCGGTCGAAGTCGGCGTCCGGATTGACGTGCTCACTGTCCGCAGTGTGTAGCCAGGCAAGCGATGCCGCCCCGATCGACACTTGCCGCGCGGCAGTCGGGCGCGGCTGCGGGATGGCCTCACGGCTGATCCGAGTACGCGCCTTGCCGAGCAGCAGCGCCAGCGCCATCGTGGAGCACGACGAGTGGGCAGCGGCGACCGGTTCCTCCGGGCTGCTCCTGCCGCCGGGCGTTTCCGTCCGTGCCGCCCAAGTCTGTCCAGCCCGATCCGCTGCCCGAAGCGGAGCCGCCGTTGCATCCATCGCACTTGCCGCGATCCGGCAACCCGGCACCGCGTCAGGTGCTGGCCGGACACCTGTCCAACGGCGAGCCCGCGGCGCGAACATTGACCTCGGCGCTTCGCTCCGCGGCCCGCGACGGCAGCCGCAAGCGACCGACCCGACCGGCATGAAGGAGGACCCGTGCAACGGCAGGTAAGAGTCCGCCGGGTCTACCACGACCGGTCACCTGACGACGGCCTTCGGGTGCTGGTCGATCGGGTGTGGCCGCGCGGTCTGGCCAAAGCCGTGGTCGACCTCGACGAGTGGGTGAAGGACATCGCACCGTCCGCGCCGCTGCGCCGCTGGTACGGCCACCGACCGGAGCGGTTCACCGAGTTCCGTCGCCGCTACCTGATCGAACTGCGCGACGCGCGACCCGCTGCCAGCCTCGACCGGCTCCGGAGGCTCGCCCGCACCGGGCCCGTCACGCTGCTGACTGCCACCAGGGACGTCGAGCACAGCCAGGCAGCCGTACTCAGCGGCCTTCTGGGCGACGCCCGAACAGCCCACGAGCCGCAACCGGAGCCCGCCGGTACGACCAGGGACGCCCCTCCCGCGAGTGCCGGGCGTGCACAGCATACGGATTCCCGGAAGGCCCGAGGATGAGTCACGAAACGACATTCGTAGACCGGCTACCCGCAGCCGCATTCGCCGACGCCGCGACCGCGGCCAGCAAGGCGCCGTCGATCCTCAACACCCAACCGTGGCTATGGGAAGTACACCCGGACCGGCTGGACCTGTTCGCCAACCGCCGCCGGCAATTGGCGGCCGGAGATCCTCAAGGCCGACAGCTGATGCTCAGCTGCGGAGCCGCCCTGCACCATGCCCGGGTCGCGCTCGCCGCTGACGGCTGGGCGGTGCACGTGGACCGGCTACCGCATGCAGGCGATCCTGACCTGGTGGCCACCCTCGTCGTGTCCGGCCGCGCTCCGGTGACGATGGAGGGGCTGCGCCTGGCACACATGATCTGGATCCGGCACACCGACCGGCGACCAGTCAGCGAGCAGCCCATACCGGAGGTCGGGTTGCAGGCCATCGAGGCCGCGGCCCGCGCGGAGGGCGACCTGCAGATCCTCAGCTCCGAGGACGTGGCGGACCTGGGTTCGGCGGCATGCCGGGCCGCCGCGGTCGAAGCCGGCGATGCGCAGGTAGCGGCGGAGCTGGCCTACTGGACCGGCCGCGCCAGGCTGGCAGGTACGGGACTTCCCCCCAGTGTGCTGCCCGCGCACCCCACCCAGACCATCGTGCCCAGCCGCGACTTCGGTCGGCCCGGGACCCTACCGGTCGGAGCCGGCCACGACCACGCCGCGGTCTACGCGCTGCTGTTCGGCGACGGTGACGGACCACACGATTGGCTGCGAGCCGGCGAGACGCTGTCCGCGGCCTGGCTGACCGCCACCACCATCGGCGTGTCGGTGGTACCGCTCAGCGGCGTCGTCGAAGTCGCCGACACCTGGCACACACTGCGGCGTCTACTCGCCCGCCTCGGTTATCCGTACCTCGCCCTGCGGTTGGGGATCGCCAACCCGGAACAGCCGGGGCCACCGCCGCGGACACCGCGGCTTCCGCGCGCACGGGTGGTCGACGACTCAGCACTGTCAGACCAGCGCTAGTCGCAGCCTGGGGCCGCCACTGACCGACGCCAGGTCCGTTGTCGCGACGGGGTTCGCACGCGACTGCATGAACGGCACCGGGCCACGCCACCTCGTTCTCCACCGCCGTCAGGGGCCGGGTCACTTCACCGCGCTGCCTGGCCGCAGCCGCACACAGCAGCGGCCGGGGCTCGGGACGAGCTCCGCGATACACCGCGAGTCTCCGGCACCATCGGCGACGCCGCGCAACAGGTGCAGGTTCACCCCGCACACGAGCGCCGTGTACTGCTGGGCGAGCCGGTGGAACGGGCAGTTGCCCAGCACCACGGCGCCGCCGTCATGCTCCGGCCGCCGTGGCTCGTAACCCGCGTCTTCCAGCGCCGCGAGCAGGTTGCCGGCCGCCGCGCCGATGGTCCTTCCGGTGTCGTAGGCCGTGCGGTGCAGCACCTCCCGCACTGCGGCGCCGGTGTCGATCGACTCGGTCACGGCTGCCGCGAGCAGGCCGCCGACCAGGTCGTAGTGCCGCTCGGGCACCGACACCGCCACCTCGTCGTCGTCGGTCCGCCGGTACAGCTTGGCGGGGCGGCCGGCGCCGGGACCGCCGCGCCCCGGCGGCCGGCGGTATTCGACGGCGAGCAGTCCCTGTTCGGCGAGTCGGTCGAGGTGGGAGGCGGCGACCCTGCGGCTGAGGCCGAGGGCTTCCGCGGCCGCGTCACGGCTCACCGCCGCCCCGGCGCGGGCGACCAGGTCGAACACGGCGCGCCGGGCCGGGTCGTCGAGGGCGGCCAGGGCGGCGACGCGGTCGGGCATCGGGCGAGGGGCCATGACCCCAGTGTAAAACACGAACATCTTGACTTTAGAAGGGAGGCGGCCTAGCTTTCTAACGCACGGAGATTCAGCTTTTAGAAGATCGGAGTACATGTCATGAGCATCAACGCACCGGGTGCGGCAACGATCTCCCGGCTGTCCGGCCGAGCCGCCGATCCGGCTCAGCAGGCCTTTCTGCTGCTGCGCACCGTCTTCACGGTGGCGCCGATAGCCTTCGGCCTCGACAAATTCGCCAACCTGTTGACCGACTGGCCCGGCTACCTGGCACCGTTCGTCGACCGGCTCGTCCCGGGCACCGCGCAACAGGCGATGTACGCCGTCGGCGTGATCGAGATCGTGGCCGGGCTCCTCGTGGCGGTCCGGCCGAAGTACGGCGCCGTCGTGGTGGCCGCCTGGCTGGCCGGGATCATCGTCAACCTGCTGATCCTGGGCGACTTCTTCGACGTCGCGCTGCGTGACTTCGGCCTGCTCGTCGCCGCTCTCGCGCTGTGGCGGCTAGCCAGCCGCCGACCGGCGAACCCGGCCTCGACTCGAGAGTAGACCTACTTCCTGACGATTCGGGCAGCTTCGCGAAGCAAAGCGGCCCGCGACCAGCCCCGCAGGTAGCGGCCGAGGTTCTCGACCAGCACCACTCACGACCCTCGTCCAGCTGAAAGGTGGACCGATGAGCACCCTGGAACGTCTCTACACCGAGTACGGCCAGAGCCCGTGGCTCGACAACCTCACTCGCGGCTACCTGCGCAACGGCACCCTGAAGCAGTTGGTCGCCGACGGCATCCGCGGCGTCACCGCCAACCCGACCATCTTCGCCAAGGCGATCGTCGGCTCCACGGACTACGACGAGCAGTTCGCCGCGCTGACCGCCGCCGGGCGGCCACCGCAGGACGCGTACTGGCAACTGGTCGTCGACGACGTCACCGCCGCGCTGGCCGTGCTGCGCCCGGTCTTCGACACCAGCGGCGGGACCGACGGATTCGTGTCCGTGGAGGTGGCCCCCGAGCTGGCCCGCGACACCGGGGCCACGCTGGGGGCCGCCCGCGCGCTGCACGAGCGGATCGCCGCGCCCAACCTGTTCGTCAAGATCCCCGCGACCGAGCAGGGCGTCCCCGCCATCCGCGAGATGATCGCCGACGGGCACAGCGTCAACATCACGCTGATCTTCTCCCTCACCCGTTACGAGCAGATCATCGAGGCGTACCTGTCCGGGCTCGAAGCCCTCGTCGAGCGCGGTGGCGACCCGTCGCGGGTGCACAGCGTCGCCTCGTTCTTCGTCAGCCGGGTCGACACCGAGGTCGACCGGCGCCTCGAGACGGCCGGCACCCCGCCAGCCCTGGCCCTGCGCGGTCAGGCGGCGATCGCCCAGGCCAAGCTCGCCTACCGACTGTTCCGGGAACGCTTCACCGGCGAGCGGTGGCAACGACTGGCCACCCTCGGGGCGCACCCGCAACGGCCGCTGTGGGCCTCCACCTCCACCAAGAACCCGGCCTACCCCGACACCCGCTACGTCGACCACCTCATCGGCCCGGACACCGTCAACACCCTGCCCGAGGTCACCATCGCCGCGTTCACCGACCACGGCACCCTGGCCCGCACCATCGACACCGAAGTCGACGAATCCGCCGCGGTGATGCGCCGACTCGCCGCGGCCGGCGTCGACATGGACGACGTCGGACTGACCCTCGAAGACCAAGGCGTGGCCGGCTTCCACGCCTCTTCCCAGCGGGTGCTGGCCGCGCTGGCGACCAAGGCCGAGCAGCTCAGCCACCGCTGAGTGGGAATGGGCCGGATGGGCGCGGTCCGGGTGTCGGCTCCGCCTGAAAACTGACCACGTGGTTCCGGCTGAATCGGGACCACCTCCTGAAGCATCGGGAGGTGCTGAGCGTGGAGGACTGGGCAG